>JBHIEF010000016.1:0-33805 GCA_046760465.1 Armatimonadota bacterium
TCTCGCTGCTGGCAACCTGCACGGTGAGGCGATGCCAGCGGTCGGTCAGCTCCCCCAACTCGCAGCCCGCCTTGCCGCCGACCGGGGTCAGCCGCGCCCGCCCGACCTCCGCGCCATCTACCGACACGACCAGCTCCGCCTCCTGCGGGTCGCACTCGGCCAGCAGGTGCCACTTTCCCGCCGAGGTGTAGGCCCAGTAGGTGGCAAAGCCCTCCGGCGCCAGGAGTATGCCGTCGCTGCGGGCCAGGCGGCTGTAGCTCCCGCTCTCGACGGCCGTCGCCGGCGGCACGTACACGTCGGCCTCGATGGGCACCCCCTGCTCCCCGGCCGCCTCGGTCACGGCCTGCTTGTAGGCGCGGACGAAGTCGGCGACGGCTTGGCCCTCCAGCTTGCCGAAGGTGCTCGCCAACATGCCCTCCCCGTGGGCGGCGGCCACGTATTGGGCAAAGCCGACGAAGTAGTCCATGCCCTCCCGGGTGGGGGCCACCATCAGGGCCGACTCCGGGCCCTCCACCAGCCACTCGCGCACGGACTCGTCCGTCTGAGTGCGGAGGAAGGGCCCCAACTCCACGGAGTCACCCCACATGGCGTCCAGCAGCCGCTGCGCCTTCGCCCCGGGCAGGCGCTCCCCCGACGTCTCCGCCACCTCGTCGGCCAGCCAGCCCAGCAGCAGGCGCTCGGCCAGCATTCCCTCCGCTGTGGGCTCGGGCTCGGTGAACCCGCCCACGCGCGGCAGGATGAGGTGGCCCCACTCGTGCGCCAGCTCGCGCATCCACTCCACTGGGGCCCGATCCCGGTTGACCTCGTAGAGGAACAGGTCGCGCCCCGCCTGCTCCCCGCCGGCCTCCCCCACCTCCGTCAGCCACAGCCGCGCCTCCTGCTCGCCCATCCCGCCCTCAGGACGACGCTCCGTGCGCGTGGCCACGGCGCCGAGGTACTCGCGACCGTACCAGTAGAAACGCAGCAGCAGGTTGGCCGCCCGCGCCGCCAGCGGCCCGTACTCCCGGCCGACCCTGGCGAGGTTCTTCGAGGGGTAGTAGATGGTCAGCCGGCGCACCAGCTTCTCTTCGTCGGGCTCGAGGACGAATCCGTAGCTGACCCGGTTGTACTGCGCCAGGCCTCTCGGATCAACGGGCCACCGGGCCGGACCGGCCCCCTCGGGCAGCTCTGGGGGGAAGATCACCGAGGCGGTGTAGGCAAAGCTCCTCGTCGCCGTGCGCTGGTCGCCCCGCGACCGCAGGAAGCAGTTCCCAAACACGAACCCCGCAGGACCGCGCGTCAGGGCCTGCGGGTACAATACGCGCGGGAACTGGTCCTGGAAGAACAACGCCGCCAGCCGACTGGCACTGTGTTCGTCGCCGGCGCTCACCTCCAGCGCCTGGCAGTAGGCGGCGATAGCCCGTGCACGCAACTCCTCGCCGCGCTCCACGGCCTGCTCGCGCTGCAGCAGCTGCTCGTAGACGTGGCCCATCCACTGGTAGGGATCGCGAAAACCGGGGTCTTCGGTGGCGGCCCCGCGCAACTTCTCCAGGGCCTCGGCGAACCGGCCGTCCCGCGCCAGCGCCTTCGCCTCTTCCACCATTGCGCTGGCCCGTTGGCGGCGCTGGCCGGCGGGAGTGTCCTCGGGGCGCACGGGCAGGTCGCCCGGAGCCTGTGCCCAAGCCACATGGGGCCACGCCAGCACGGCCAAGGCCCACACCATCACTAGTGGCCACAGCAAGCCGGCTCTCACCGACCCTCCCGCCCCTCAGGTCCGCTCAGTGGCACTTCAGCCGCGCCACTATGCCGGCGTCCACGGCGGAGTTCAGCGCATCCAACTCCCGCTCCACCGCGTAGATCTTGTTCGTGTCCTCGCAGCGCCAGATCTCGCAGGCGACCCGGTCGGGATAGTCGCGGCGGCGGCAGTGCATGATGAACCGCTGCACCCGTTGATGGAAGCGCTCGTGGCGCCCGCGCACCAGAACGGCCGGGTGGCCCTTGACTTCGCCCTCCTCCGCCTGGCAGCGCCCGCGCCAGCCCAGGTGCCGCGCGAACTTCACCTGGGCCCACTCCATCAACGAGATCCTCCGCAGCAGCACGTCGGCCATGCTCCAGCGCAGGACGCGCACCTCCTCCAGCCCACGCGCGAACTTGACCTCGATGTTGGCCGTCCCCCTCTGTCCGTCCAGCCCGGCCATCAGCCGCTGGTCCTGCACCAGGAAGTCCTCGGGCAGCTCGAAGTGCAGGCCGAAGGCCGACCACAGGACCCACTCGTCCCGCGGATGGTCCTCCACGGATTCCAGCACCTGCCGCGCCAGCGGTTCGAGGTCCTCGTCGGGCGCGCCCAGCACCTGGGCGATTACGGTGCGGCCGCACTGCTCGCAGGACCAGGCCGCCCCCAGAGCCTGCTGCTCGGCCTTCCAGCCGTAGCACTCCAGCGCGGCCTTGCGCAGCCTCCTGCGGCTGAGCAGCCGTGTGTTACGACGCACCTTCAGCTCGCGATGTTCCTTCTTGGCCTGCTTCTCGATGGTCGCCAGGTAGCTGTCCAGCACCTCTGCCAGCGGCCTGCCGAGTCCGGGCCCGGTGGCCCACTTCAGCTCCAGCCGCGGCATCTCAGAGTCCACCAGCCGCAGATAGCCCTCCTCGCGACTCCCCGAGAGCGCGTCCGGCTCCCACCCAGCCGGCGCCTTCAGGGTCACCCCCTGCCAGCCCACGAGGGCCAGCTCGTCGTTGCGCCCCTGCTTGCCCGTGCTCACGTCGCCTTTCCTCAGAAGGTGATCTTGTGCCGCCGCATGTAGATGCTCTCCAGCAGCCCCACCGCGATCATGTTGGCCAGCATGCTGCTGCCCCCGTAGCTGAAGAAGGGTAGGGCCAGGCCCTTGACCGGCAGCAGGCCCAGCGTCATGCCTAAGCTGACGAACACGTGGATGAAGAGCATGGTGGCGATGCCCGCGCCCAGCAGGCGGCCCAGAACGTCCTTGGCCTCGGTCGCGATCTGTGAGGCCCGGCTCAGCAGCACGAAGTACACGGCCAGCAGCACGACCGAACCCACGAAGCCGAGCTCCTCGCCAACGGCGGTGAAGATGAAATCAGTCTCTTGGTCGGGTATGAACTGGTTCTGCGTGGCCGGCCCCCGGAACAGCCCCTTACCCAACAGCCCGCCGGCCCCGACGGCCAAGCGCGCCTGCACCATGTGATAGCCCGAGTCCATAGGGTCGCGCTCCGGATGCCGGAAGGCCAGAATGCGTTCCTTCTGGGCGTCGGAGATGACGCCCGTTCCCCACAGCACGCCGAACGCGACCATCCCGGTCAGCGTGACGGCCACGAGGTGCCGCGTCCTGGCGCCGCTGACGAACATGATCACCAGCCAGATCACGAAGGCGATGACCGGCGTCCCCAGGTCCGGCTGCTTGAAGACCAGGGCCATGGGCACCAGCACCAGCCCCAGCGTCATGCCCAGCGTCGTCAGCGAGGCACGCCGTTCCTCGCGCTGCGCCAGCACGGTCGCCAAGGCGATGATGATGGCGATCCGAGCCAGCTCCGAGGGCTGTAGGGTGATCGGCCCGGCCTGGAGCCAGCGCAGGGCGCCCCGGCGTTCCTCGCCGACCAGGAGCACCAGCACCAACAGGGCCAGCGAGCCCACATAGATGGGCCAGCAGAAGCGCGTCAGCTTGCTGTAGTCGGCGGCAGCGGTCAGGCCCATGCACACCAGACCCAGCACGATCCAGACGAGCTGGAGCTTCAGCTTGCCGGTGGGGTCGAGGCCGTGCATGGCCCGGTTGGCGTTGGTGGCGCTGTAGACCATCACTGCGCCCCACGCCGCCAGCACTACCACGCAGCCCAACAGCAGAAGATCGGCGTTCTTGAGCAGTCGCTTGTCCATTATCCTGACCGCACCAGCGCCATTATAGCACACTCGCCCTTCACCGGCGAGCAAGCCCCCACGAGGCACGTGCGCCCAGTTGGTGTTGAATCGGCGCCAGCCGTTTGACGGGCGAGGCGACTTGGAGTATATTCTTCCGGTGCCTGATTCGGGGACGGTTGCTTGGTCTATACTCTCTCGTCTGAATACTGTCGGAGGTGTGGTATGGCCAAAAGACTGACAAGACGCGATTTCCTGGGCACGGCGGCCAAGGGAGCCGCGGCCCTGGGCACGGGCATCGCCCTGCCCTACTTCGTTCCCCCCAACGCGCTGGGGCAGGACGGCAAGCCTCCGCCCAGCGAGAAGGTGCTCATGGGGGGAATCGGCGTGGGGGGCATGGGTAACGGCGACCTGGGTGGACACAGCAGGTGCGGGGCGGAGATCGTGGCGGTCTGCGACGTCTGGCGGGACAATCGCGAGCGCACTCGCCAGCGCTTTGGCGATAACTGCGTTGGCTACGCCGACTATCGCGAGCTGCTGGAGCGCAAGGACATCGACGCGGTCGACATCGCCACTCCCGACCACTGGCATGCGTTGATCGGCATCCACGCCTGCGAGGCCGGCAAGGACGTCTACTGCCAGAAGCCGCTGACGCTGACCATCGAGGAGGGACGAGCCCTGGTCAACGCCGTACGCCGCTACGGCCGCGTGTTCCAGGTCGGCAGCCAGCAGCGCTCCGCCGGCAACTTCCGCTTCGCCTGCGAGCTGGTGCGCAGCGGCCGCATCGGCAAGGTCCACACCGTGCGCACCGGCTTCGGCTACGGGCCCACCTGCGGCTGGGAGCCCAACCAGGACCCGCCCGACGGGCTGGACTGGGACATGTGGCTCGGCCCCGCGCCCTGGGTACCATACACGCCCAAGCGCTGCCTGTACAACTTCCGCTGGTTCTATGACTACTCCGGCGGCAAGATGACCGACTGGGGTGCCCATCACAACGACATCGCCCAGTGGGGTCTGGGTATGGACGACAGCGGCCCCGTGGAGGTCGTCGGTGAGGGTCGCTTCCCGAGCGAGGGCCTGTACGACACTGCCACCTGGTTCAACGTGGAGTGCACCTACGCCAACGGCGTCAAGCTCATCATCGGCGAGGGACGCGGCGCCAAGTTCGAGGGCTCCGACGGATGGGTCCACGTAGACCGGGGCTTCCTCGATGCCAGTCCCAAGGAGCTGCTTCAGGAGCAGCTCGGGCCCGGGGACGTGCACCTCTACCGCAGCCCGGGGCACTATCGCGACTTTCACGACTGCATCAAGACCCGACAGCGACCCATCTGCGACGTGGAGATCGGGCATCGCTCGGTCACCGTCTGCCATCTGGCCAACATCGCCATCCGCACCGGGCGCAAGATCGTCTGGGACCCCGTTGACGAGCGCATCACGAATGATCCCGAGCTGAACCGCTGGGTCTCGAAACCCATGCGGGCGCCGTGGCACCTCTAGTAGGGAGGATCACATGAAGTCAATCGCGAGGTACACTATCGCGCTATTCATGATCGGCGGCCTGGCGGCGACCGCACACGCGCAGGCCGTTGACGGCTGGATCGAGCAGCTCAAGGACGATGACGCCCAGGTCCGAGAGCAGGCCGCCGATGGCCTGGCCCTGAGGGGCGCCGAGGCCATAGGACCCCTCTTCGCCGTCATGGGAGGAACTGACCACCGGCTGGACCTCGCCGCGCGCATAGCCACGAAGCGGCTGGTGCACCATGCCGCGCGGCCCGCCGGCTCGCCCATCCAGCGCCAGGCAGTGGCCGAGGCCCTGGCCCAGGAGGCCCAGGCGAACCACCCCGTGGGCGTGCGTCGCTTCGCCTTGCGCATGGTCTCCTTCGTCGGCGGGGATTCGGTAGTCCCCGCCCTCGGCTCGCTCCTGGACGACCAGGACGTGCGCGAGATGGCCCGATGGGCGCTGTGCCGCATCCCGGGCGAGGAGGCCCTCAGGGCATTGGCCGCGGGACTGCCCCAGGCGGACCCGGACTTCAAGGTCGCTCTGATCGCCGCGCTGGGAATACGACGCGACCCGGCGGCCATTCCCGTCCTCAAGGGGGCGTTGGGCAACCGCAACACGGCCGTTCGCCTCGCCGCCCTGGACGCGCTGGGCCACATCCCCGATCCTAGCCTGGAGCCCACCTTGCGCGAGGCGACCGCCACGGGTTCCGACCGAGAGAAGGAGCAGGCCCGCGCCGCCTACCTACGCCTCGGACACAGCCTGCTTGACGCCGGCGACAAGACTACTGCTCGAAACGTCTTCCGCTACCTGTACCAGAACGCTTCCACGGAGCACGAGCGCTGCGCCGGGCTCGCCGGGCTCGCCAAGATCGGCGGCCAGGAGGGCTTCACCGTGCTGCTGGCCGCCTTGGACTCCGAGGAGAGGGACATCCAGGGAGTGGCCAAGCAGGGCCTCGTCGAGGCGCCGGGCAGCGCAGTCACCCAGGCGCTGGCCAACGCCCTGGAGGGCGCGGATGCCGCGAAGCGCGTGTTGGTGCTGTGGGCGCTGGGCGAGCGCGGCGACCCCGCGGGCGTCCCGGCCGTTCTGGCGGCCGCCAAGGACGATGAGGAGGCCGTACAGGTGGCGGCCTTCGAGGCCCTGGGCAAGCTGGGCGACCCGGCCGCCGCGCCGGTGCTGATCGCGGCCTTGAGCGAGGCCCAGGATCAGGGGAAGCAGGCCGCCGAGGTCGCGCTCAACCGCATCCCGGGCTCCGAGACGACGCAGGCCATCATCAGGGCCGTACCCTCTGCCGCCCCGGACGTTCAGGTCATCCTGCTGCGGGCCCTGGGCGGCCGGCGCGACCCCAGCGCACTTCCCGTCCTGGCCCAGGCCACCAAGGACGACGATGAGGCCGTGCGCGTCGCCGCTCTGGAAGCCATCGGCCACCTGCGCGACCCCCAGGCGGTGCCCGTCCTGCTGGCCGCGCTGCACACTGCCCAAGGCAAGGACCGCGAGGCGGCGGAGGCCGCCCTGGGCCGCATGAGGGGCGAGGAAACCAAGACGGCGCTGGTCCAGGCCTTGGATGACGCGCCGGAGGCGATGCAGGCCTCGCTGCTTCGGGTGCTGGCCCGCCTGGAGGATAAGGAGCTAGTGCCCGTCTTCGCATCGGCCGCCAGAAGCAACAGTGAGGAGGTCGTGGTGGCGGCGTTGGAGGCCCTGGGGCGTTTGCGCGATGAGTCGGCCGCGCCAGTGTTCCTGGAGATAGCCGAACAGGGGACGGAGAAGACCAAGGCCGCGGCCATCAAGGCGTATATGCAGATAGCGTCCGCGCGCGAGAAGGAGGACGGAGCGGCCGCCCTCAGCATCTACCGGAAGGCCCTCGGCCTGGCGACCACCGACGACGTGCGCCGCCAGGCCATCCAGGGCATCGGCCGCCTGGGCGGGCCGGACGATGTGCCTCTCATCCGCCCCTATCTCCAGCAGCAGAAGCTGCGCCAGGCGGCGGCCGCTGCCATCGTCCCCCTGGCGGCCAAGCTCGCCGACGCGGGGCAGAAGGACGAGGCCATCGCGCTGCTGAGGTTGGCGGTGGAGTCCACCTCGGACCGCAACGTCCTCCGCGACGCCGCCGGGAAGCTCCGCGACCTGGGCGTCGAACTGGACCTGGCCAGGGAGGGCGGCTTCCTCACGCACTGGTGGGTGCTGGGCCCCTTCCCCGGCAAGGAAGAGATGGACAAGAACGACGTCATCCCCACCGACCAGCCGATAGACGTATCAACGCCCGCCCAGGTGGATGGCAAGGACTTCGACTGGAAGTACGCGCCCATTGACGACCCCCTGGGCATGATGGACCTCGAGGCCACCGTCGCCCGCAGGAGCAACGTCGGCGCCTACGCATATGCCGAAGTCCAGAGCCCCGCCGCCCAGGACGTGACCTTCAAGTTCGGGAGCGACGACTCCGTCTTCTGTTGGCTGAACGGGCAGCAGATTCACGCCTGGGTGGGGAGCCGAGGCTGGGGCGCCGATCAGGACAGCAAGGACACCAGCCTGAAGGCGGGAACCAACACCATCCTGCTGAAGGTTGTCAACGGTGGGGGCCAGTGGGCCTTCAGCCTGCGCGTCACCGATCGCAACGGCAAGCCACTGCTGTTGGAGCAGCGCAAGCCCTGAGGCGCGCCCTCGCGGACGCCTCAAGGCCGATACAACACCGGCACGCGGCCCCACCCGCGTGCCGGTTCAGCACTACACGAGAGCAGAGGCCGCCCACACACCCGCCATGGGCATCCTGGAGAACCTGCGCGAGCTCTGGGCCAGGCGTGAGCTGATCTGGCTCCTGGTAGTGCGCGACTTCAAGGTGCGCTACCAGGGCTCAGTGCTGGGGTTCATATGGTCCCTGCTCATCCCCCTGGTGCAGATCCTGGTGCTGACCATCGTCTTCAAGCACTTCGTTCGGCTCCAGATACCCAACTACTCCGTCTTCGTCTTCTGCGCCTACGTGCCCTGGATCGCATTCCAGACGGTCCTGGGCGACTCGTGCAAGTCCGTGCTGGAGCAGCGCAACCTCGTGCGCAAGACCTGCTTCCCGCGCGAGGCCCTGCCCATCGCCACCCTGGTCACGGGCACCATACACTTCCTGCTCTACATCGCCGTCCTGCTGGCCGTGTTGGCCTGCATTCCCGTGCGCTTCTTTCCCACCTTGCTGCTCATCCCCGTGCTGATGCTCATCCAGGCCGCCCTGATGATGGGTCTGGGCTTCATCGTCTCCGCAATGCAGGTCTACTACCACGACGTCGCCTACGGCGTGCAGGTCCTGCTGATGGTGTGCTTCTGGCTCACGCCCATCGTCTATCCGCCCACCATGGTCCCGGAGAAGTACCTGTCCTGGTACAACCTCAACCCCATGGTCGCCGTCGTTGGGGGCTTCCGGCGGGCCATTCTACCCACTCAGGAGAACATCCAGGCCGCCCCGTCCGAGTTGATCATACAGGCCGCGCTCATCTCCGCGTTCGTGCTGATAGTCGGCTACCTGGTCTTCCGCTGGCGCTCCTGGCACCTGCCGGAGGCGTTGTAGAGCATGAGCCTCGGCCCGGACATCGCCATCTCTCTCGAGGGCGTGGGCAAGCAGTTCGCCATCGGTCAGGCGAAGCCCAGCTTGAAGACCGTGGCGCTGAACCTGCTGCGGGGCCAGCTGGCCACGCGCCGCTTCTGGGCCTTGCGCGACATCTCTCTGGAGATCCCGCGAGGCCAGTTTCTGGGCGTTGTGGGGCCCAACGGCTCCGGCAAGAGCACGCTGCTGTCCCTCATCGCGGGCATCTTGCGACCTACCGCCGGACACGTGCACACGCAGGGGCGCATCTGTACCTTGCTGGAGCTGGGCGCAGGCTTTCACCCGGACCTCACCGGCCGGGACAACATCTTCCTCAACGCCGCCATCCTGGGCATACCGCAGCGCCGCATCGCCCACGCCATGGACGCCATCGTCGAGTTCGCCGAGCTGGCGGACTTCATAGACGAGCCCATTCGAGCATACTCCTCGGGCATGAAGATGCGCCTGGGCTTCGCCATCGCGGTCAACGTCGAGGCCGACATCCTGCTGGTGGACGAGGTCCTGGCCGTGGGGGATGAGCGTTTCCAGCAGAAGTGCTATCGGAAGGCGGCTGAGCTGCACAGCCAGGGGCGCACGCTGGTCTTCGTATCACACGATCTCCCCGTCATGGAGCGGTTCTGCCAGCGGGCCGTGTGGCTCGAGAAGGGCGAGCTGCGGGCGGACGGCGCGCCCAGCGAGGTGCTCCCGCAGTACGTCGCCCAGTCGTCTGACGCCAGCTAGACACGACGGCGCGGCCCGCGCCCCTCCGGCTAGCGCGGCTTGTCCGCCTCACCCTCCGCGGCGAGCGCCCGCGCTATCCCACAATAGTAGTGGTACGAGAGAAGCTGAGACCAGACGGCCTCCGCGGCGCGCGATAGACGCGCGGCCGAGAGCGCGGCGGCCAGCGCCTTCCACAGCGGACGCGTCGCTGGATTCAGGACCAGCTTCTTGAGTGCGCCGCGCGCCGAGCCCCAACGCGGCAGCCGGTCCAGGCGCACGACCTCTGGATGGTCCGGGTGCTTGCGCGCGAAGGCCACCGCCGACGGGCCCAGCATCTCCTGCCGCCGGCAGAAGGCCTCAACGTCGCTCGCCCGTAGATGCCATCCCAGCGCCTCGGGGGCATACAACAGCGCCACGCCCGCCTCACTCAGCCGCAGCCCCAGATCCGTGTCCTCGAAGCCATAGGGGAAGGTCGGGTCGAAGCCCCCGTGCTCCCAGAACAGGCCCCGGGCAATGGAGAAGTTACCCGTCGCGAACTGCGAGAAGGGCAGCTCCGAGGCGCCCTCCAATGCCTGCGGCCCAAAGGTGTAGTGCGCAGTGATGAAGCGCATGAAGTGGGTCACGTCCGCGTCGGGCGGCCAGTCAACGGGGCCCGCCACGCAGTGCCGCTCGTCGCTCGTGGACCGCCTTTGGTGGTGTTTGCGCAGAAGCTGCGGCGTCGGCTCCACGTCGTGGTCCAGGAAGAGCAGGTACTCTCCCGACGCCACTTGCGCCCCTACATTCCGCGCCCCAGCCGGTCCGACGCGCTGCGTCTGGAGAACGCGCAAAGGGCACGATAACTCCAGCTCACCCAGTGCCGCCACGGTTCCGTCGCTCGACCCGTCATCCACCACGATGACCTCGTGCAGCAGCTCGGGAGCGTCTTGCGCGTTAATGGCTCTGAGCACCCGCAGCAGGAGGTCACGTTGGTTGTACGTGGAGATGACGACGCTGTATCGTGCCGTCAACCGCCTCTCCCCTCGCGAGCCCTGTGCCTGCGGGACCGGCGCTCGAAGCCCAGCTAGATGTAGCCCATCTCCGCCAGCCGCCTCTCGATCTGCTGCTGCTCCTCGGCGGAGTAGGCCACGTGGCGCTCGTCCGCAGGGCTTCTCAGGGGCAAGGGCGCGCAAGACCTCACGCGGCTTCTAGCCGCCGGCCTCAGCGCCTCCGTGAGCACACGCCCGTCCATGTCCGAGGGCACGGGCACATCCAGCAGTGCCAGCAGCGTGGGAGCCACGTCCATGAGCGACGCGCCCTCTGTCGTGACACCGGGCTCGACGCCCGCCCCGGCCATCAGTAGTATCCCCTTCGGCCCGTGGCTCCCCCACGGCCTCTCCAGGCGCACGATCGGCTCCGGCTGCACCTCCAGCAGGTCCAGCGTCTCAGGGTGCCGGGCCGTGGGCATGACGTAGCGCCAATCGCGGCCCTCCAGTTGCAGATCCGGCCCCTCCTCCGCATAGGGCCCTTCGAACAGCTCCTCCTGCCGATGGATGGCCTCGAAGACGGGCCCTCCGTCCTCCGGGTCCCTCAGCGAGGTCAAGAACCCGGCGATCTCCTCGCGGACCTTGCCGTAGTCCTCGGCGTCCACAATCCCCTGCGGGTCGCGGTCCTTGAGGTTGATCCGAATCGTGCCATTGTTGCTCCACGGTGCCGCCACGGTTCGCGACCAATCTGTCGCCCACGAGGAGAACCCCCGCGCCAGGTCGCCCCGCGCCCGCCGGGCCGTCCCGCGCAGCCTGTCCACGACGAATGCCGGCAGCGCCGCCTTCGCCGCCGTCCACAACGCCAGCGCCGGCCGCGCCAGGGACCGGCGAACCGAGTCCGCCCTCGTCGCTCCCTCCTTGGGCCTCCGGGCAAGATACCCTCGCTCGATGAAGAGCTGCTCCAGGTTCACCAGCCTATCCGCCGGCACACCGCCGTGGTCGGAGGCCACGATGACCACCGTGTTCTCGTCACAGGCCTGGCGCAGGAGACGTCCCAGCGCGGCGTCCACCCGCTCGTAGGTGTGACGTATGGCGTCCTCCAGTTGCTCGCCCGAGGTCGTCATTGCGGACCGATTGCCGAAGAACCCATGCTGCACCATGTCGGGCAGCATGGAGCCCGACATCACCGCGTCGCACGGGAACTGCGCCAGGAGCGCCAGCAGCCCGTCGGTGACGAGCTGCATCTGCTGCTCCAAGATACCGTCATCGAGCTGCTCGCCCGCTATGATCCTCGTAGGCCACACGTCGTACGGCCCCACGGCCTCCACCAGCGCCTCCACGATGCCCTCGGGATGGCCGATGCTGGCATCCACCTGCGGCGCACCGGCCCCCGACACGACAAAGCCCTCCAGGGGCTCCGGCGGATACGTCCAGGGGACGTTGAAGACCCCCACGCGCAGGCCTGCCGCCTCCAGGATCCTAAACACCGTCACTGCGCGGCTCGGCGGCGCCAGCGTCAGCTCGTCGGACTCCGCCCACAGCCGGTGGAAGGCGTACACGCCGTGCTTGCCCGGGTTCTTCCCGGTGATCAGCGAGGTCCACGCCGCCGGGGTGATGGGCGGACTCACCGTCGCCAGCGGGCCAAGGCTGCCGCGCGCGGCCAGGGAGGCCAGGTTGGGCAAGTGGCCCGACTCGATCCAGCCGGCGGTCAGATCGTAATCCGCGCCGTCGAGCCCGAACACCAGGAGCTTCAGCGGCGAAGCCAGAGGCATGGAGCTTCCCCCTCAGAAGACCCTACCACAGCAGGTCCCCTTCACCGAAGCTCCACGACATTCCTACCAAGACGCGAACTCGCCCGCCTCCGCCTCCCCCACTCCCAGGTCCACGCCTCCCGCGCCGATCATGTTGTGGCCACAGAAGCAATAGGCCAAGACCGGCAGGCCGGGATGGTCGGCCCCGTGACATAGGTCACATCCGCGCCCGTTTAGCCGCTGGGGCAAGCGGGAAGGTCTACAGGCAAGGTGTGGTGGAGAGGAATTGACGACTCGCCGGAGAACTACTACACTGTACACGGGTTAGCAGTCAGCCAGCGCCACAGAGCGAAGTGCCAGAGAGGTGATACCGATGACGCGCCGCCCCATCGTACTCGTCTTGGTCGGATTCCTGGTGGTGGCCTTTTGCGCCACCGCACTGGCAGCCAAGAAGGACAAGAAGGCGGAGGATCCCCCTCAGCGCATCCTGAAGAAGCGCATCGCCGTCATGCCCATGGACGTGAGCGTCGAGAACTGGAGCTGGTACTGGGGGGCGCGAGACTTCGCCGGCGGCCTCACTGAGCTGTTCACCACGGAACTGGTCAACACCAACCGGTTCATCGTGGTCGAGCGCGCGGCCCTGGAGGACATCTTCACCGAGCAAGACCTGGCCGCCGAGGGCAGGACCACGGAGGAGACCGGCGCCCAGACGGGCCGGCTCATCGGCGCGGAGTGGCTGCTGCGCGGCAACCTGACCTCCTTCCAGCACAAACAGTCTGGCGGGGGCGGCGGCATTGGCATCGGCGGCTTCCGCATCCGCGGCCGCAAGGAGTCGGCCCAGTTGGCCATTGACTGTCGCATCTTCGACTCCACCACCGGCCAGGTAATGGCCTCCAAGCACGTTCAGGCCAAAGCCAGCGGAGGCGGCGCTGGATTCAGGTACGGGGCCGGCAGCTTCAATGTCGACGCCGAGGGCTTCCGCAAGACGCCGCTGGGCGAGGCCATGCGCGATGCGGTTCAGAAGTGGGTGGCTTTCATTGTCGAGGAGCTCGGCACGAAGCCCTGGGAGGGGCGCATCGTCACCATCACCGAGAAGGGCATCTACGTCAACGGAGGCTCTGAGCTGGGCGTCTACGTGGGCGACGAATTCGATGTCTACCGCGAGGGCGAGAAGCTAATTGACCCGGCCACCGGGCTCGAGCTCGGCAGCGAGCGCACTAAGGTCGGCAGCATCCGCATCACGCAGGTGCAGGAGAAGTTCTCCATCGCCGAGGCCATTACCGGCGAGGGCTTCCAGCGCAACGATGCGCTCGTCGAGGCCAGGCTCGCGCCGTATGAACCCCCGGAGGAGGAGGACGAAGCCTAGCCGCCTGCCCGGCCTCCACACCACCACAGAGCCGACGCCTCTAAGGGCGTCGGCTCTTTCATGCTCGCCCGCTGCGACACCGCCCGTCAGCGGCGCGCGCCGGCGTACATGCGGGCGTAGTGGGGGTCGTCCAGGCTGGAGACGACGACGCTGCCATGCCGTCCCGAGGCGTGGATGAACTCCGGTGCCTCTCGCGCCGAGCCGCAGTAGATGCCAGTGTGAGATATGCGACCGCCCGGTCCGGCAAAGTAGACGCGATCTCCTGCCGACAGCTCCTTCCGTGCCACTGCATAGCCGACCCGCCACTGCTCCGCCGCCGTGCGCGGCAGCGTCACGCCAACCTGGCGAAACACGTGCTGCACCAGGCCGGAGCAGTCGAAGCCATCGGGGCTCGCGCCGCCCCACCGGTAGGGCGTCCACAGTAGTCCATAGGCGATGGTGACCACTTCCGGCTGCCCCTCGGGAGGCTCGTCCGGGTGAAACCCCAGGCCGGTCAGCTCCAGGGCCGAGGTCAGAATGTAGCCCGGAGGGCCGTCCTGCATGTACACCTCGCACCACTCTGCCCCCGCCGCGCGCACCACCACCTGTCTGTCGGCCTGGACAACCGTCAACGGCGGAGCAATGGAGCTGGGCCCCGTCCGCACCACCGCGGCGCTGGCCTGCACGATGGCCAGCTCGGCCGCACCACCCTGATCCCCGGGCGGCGCCAGAGCCAGAGCCGGCCCCAGCGCTGCCGGGCGCGGCGGCGGCCCACCGCAGCAAAGCGAAACTGCTGGCCCAGAGGCCAGCAGTGCCATCAACAGGTAGGGCGAGCGTGGGCTCATCTCTTCCGGCCCTGCCCCGGTCGCATACGACCTGGGCGCCTACCGCTTCGAGAACTGCTTCGCCCGCCGGGCGCGGCGCTTACCGGCCTTCTTGCGCTCCTTCACCCGCGGGTCGCGCGTCAGCAGCCCCGTTCGCCTCAGCACGACGTGCAGCTCCTCGTTCGCCTGCACCAACGCCCGGGCGATGCCGTGCCGCACCGCGCCGGCCTGGCCGCTGATTCCGCCGCCCCTCACCTTCGCGGTCACGTCGTACGCGCCCATCGTCTCCGTAGTGGCGAAGGGCTGGAGCACCAGGCCCTCCAGCGGGCGCCGCTTGACGTACTCGGCCAGGGGTTGGCCATTCACGGTGATTTCGCCGGTGCCCGGGCTCAGCCAGACGCGGGCGATGGAGTCCTTGCGATGCCCTGTGGCGTAGAAGCGATCGTCAGGCACGATTCTCTCCTCCGGTGCTGTCCGCCGGCCTACCGCGGCAGCTCCTGCGGCTGCTGGGCCTCGTGGGGGTGGTCCGACCCCCGGTAGACTCGGAGCTTCCGAATCAGCCGCCGACCCAGTCGGTTCTTGGGCAGCATCCCGGCCACCGCCATGCGCACCGCCTTCTCGGGCTGCTCAGCCAGCAGGTGGCGATACTTGGTGGCCTTCAGATGGCCCGGATAGCCCGAGTGGCGGTACCACATCTTCTGCTCCGGCTTGCGCCCGGAGAGCTGCACGCGCTCGGCGTCGGTAACGATCACGAAGTCGCCGCAGTCCACGTGCGGGGTGAAGATGGGCTTGTGTTTGCCGCGCAGCACGGCAGCTACCCGTGCCGCTAGCCTACCCAGCCTCTGCCCGCGCGCGCTGACCACGTACCAGTCGCGCTCGACCTCTTCTTCCTTGGCCGACATGGTCTTCGGCATGACAGACGATCCTCACTCGAACATGACTCGCAGCAAGCACAGCCCCTGCGGCGGAGCGGTGGCCGGCGCCGCCGAACGGTCTCGGGCGGCCAGAATCTCGCCCACCTGTTCCGCCCGCAGCCGGCCCCGCCCGACTTGTACCAGCGTGCCTACGATGTTGCGGGCCATCTTGTAGAGGAACCCGGAGGCCTCCAGATCGCACCGCACCAGGTCGCCTTCGCGCCGGCAGTCCAGCCGTCTTACCTCCCGCACGCTGCTCTTGGCCTCGCCACCGCTGGCGGCGAAGGAGCTGAAGTCGTGCTCGCCCACGAGCCCCTCGCCCGCCCGGCTCATCGCGTCCACATCCAGCGGCTCGGGCACGTGCCAGGCCACATCCCGCAGGAAGGCCGACGGCGTGTCACGGTTCAGGATTGTGTACCGGTACACCTTGCCCACGGCGTCACGCTGCGCGTGGAACGCCTCGGGCACTTCCTCCGCAGCCGTGACCACGATGTCGTCCGGCAGCAGGCTATTGAGCGCCGCGGGGATGCTCCCAGTCGGCACGGTCCCCTCGGTGCGCACATTCACCACTTGACCCAGGGCGTGCACTCCGGCATCCGTTCTCCCCGCCCCGATGATGCGCACCGGCTGCCCGCAGATGGCGCTGCACTGCTTTTCAAGTTCCCCCTGGATGGTCCGAGCCTGGGGCTGGACCTGAAAGCCCGCGTACGCGGTGCCGTCGTACTGCACGACCAGCTTGATGTTACGCATACCCACGGCGGCAGCCGCCGCCCGTCCGCTACTCCAGCAGCTCCAGCACTGCCATCGGAGCAGCATCGCCTCGCCGATACCCCGCCCGAATCAAGCGCGTGTAGCCGCCCGGACGCTCTTCGTAGCGGGGGGCAATCTCCTCGAACAGCTTGCTGATCAGCGGCGGATCCCCGTCCAGCTTGGGCACCACCCTCAGCACCTGGCGCCGCGCGTGCAGATCGCCCCGCTTGGCCAGGGTAATCAGCCTCTCTGCCAGCCGCCGCGCCTCCTTGGCCTTGGGAACGGTGGTGACGATGCGGCCGTGCTGAAACAGCGCCGTGACCAGGCTGCGCAACAGCGCCTTGCGCTGATCCGCCGCCCGACCCAGCCGCTTGCCCTTCTTCCTGTGACGCATGACCGATACTCCCCGCCGGCGCCGGCCTGGTGCTCAGACCTCGTCGTCCAGCTCCATGACCAGCTCGTCCTCGAGCCGGCCGGGCGGCTCCTTGAGGCACAGGTCGAACTGCCCCAACTTCTCCACCACCTCGGCCAGCGACCGCTTGCCGAAGTTGCGGATGCTGAGCAGGTCGTCCTCGGCATACTCCACCAGCTCGCCCAGGGTGTTGATCTGCTCCTTCTTGAGGCAGTTGTAGGTGCGCACGGAGAAGTCCAGGTCCTCGATACGGTACTCCAACTCCGGCTTGCGCACCACCTCGGGCCCCGCCTCCTCGGCCTCCGCCGCCGGCGCCACCGGCGTGTAGTCGAAGAAGATGATCAGGTACTCGTGCAGGCTCTTGGCGGCCATGCTGACCGCCTCGTTGGGCGCCACCGTGCCGTTGCCCCACAGCTCAATGATGAGGCGGTCGAAGTCCGTCCGGTAGCCGACTCGGGTAGGCTCAACCACATAGGCCACTCGCACCACCGGTGAGAAGACCGCGTCAATGGGGATGACGTCGGCCGTGCGCCGCTCGCGATCGTACTCGTCCAGCCGCCGGTAGCCCCGGCCCCGCTCCACCCACATGTCAATGGCCAAGCGGGCGCTCTTCGTGACCAGCTCGGCGATCACGGCCTCGGGGTTGATGATCTCCACGTCCGGGGGCGTCACTATATCGCCGGCCAATACCTTGCCCTCGCCCGAGGCCTCCAGCCTCATCACCCGCGGCTGCTCGTCCTCCGCGTCCTCGCCGTGGATCTTGATGGCCAGCTCCTTGATGTTCAGCAGCAGCTCGGTAGTGTCCTCGACCACGCCCGGCAAGGTGGAGAACTCGTGCAGGGCGCCCTCGATGCGCACCCCGGTGATGGCCGCGCCCGGCACGTAGTTGAGCAGCACGCGTCGCAGCGCGTTGCCCAGCGTGTGGCCATAGCCTCGCTCCAGAGGCTCCACGGAGAACTTGCCGTAGGTCTCCGACATCTCCAGCGTGTGTATCTTGGGTTCTATGCCTTCCGGCATGCCAACCTCACTCCTGTGTGGCCCCTGGACCCCGGGCGCCGCTAGCGAGAGTAGTACTCAACCACCAACTGCTCGGAAACGTCGGCGTCAATGCCCTCCCGGGTCGGAACCGAGAGCATGGTGGCCGACATCTGCACCAGATCCACGCTCAGCCACGGCACCGGCGTGCGCGAGCCGGCCGCGTTCACCGCCTGCACTATCGGGTACTTGTTGCGGCTGGACGGCTTGACCTGGACCACGTCGTTGGGCCGCACCTCGTACGAGGGAATGTCCACGATGCGCCCGTTCACGGTGAAGTGCCGGTGTCGCGTCAGGTGCCTGGCCTCGCGGCGCGAGCTGGCCAGCCCCGCGCGGAACACCACGTTGTCCAGCCGCGACTCCAGCATGGCCAGCATGGCCTCGCCCGTGATCCCCTTGGACCGCGCGGCGCGTTGGTAGTAGCGCCGGAACTGACGCTCCATCAGACCGTAGAAGTGCTTGGCCTTCTGCTTCTCGCGCAGCTGAAGCGCGTAGTCGCTGGGTTTGCGCGGGCGTCGCCGCGACTGGCCGTGTTGGCCCGGAGCGTAGTTGCGCCGCTCGATGGCGCACTTGGGCGTATAGCAGCGATAGCCCTTCAGATACAGCTTCTGCGCCGACCGGCGGCACAGCCGGCACACTGCCTTGTGGTAACGCGCCATCTATCTGCTCTCCTCCGCGTCCTATACCCGGCGACGCTTGGGCGGGCGACAACCGTTGTGCGGAATGGGCGTCACGTCCTTGATCGTGCCCACCTCCAGGCCGGCCGTCTGTAGCTGTCGGATGGCCGTCTCCCGGCCCGATCCTGGTCCCTTCACCAACACGTCCACCCGCTGCACGCCGAACTCCATGGCCTTCTGGGCCGCCGACTCGGCGGCCAGGCCGGCGGCAAAGGGCGTCCCCTTCTTGGTGCCCTTGAAGCCCACCGTCCCGGCACTGGCCCAGGCCACCACCTCCCCCTCCAGGTCGGTGATGGAGACAATGGTGTTGTTGAAGGTGGACTTGATGTGCGCCACCCCATGCTGGACCACGCGCCGCTCGCGGCGACGTGGACGACGCCCGCTGTCCCGCTGTCTGGGCATCTGCTGTCCTCCCGCGCAGACTCGCGCCTGCTAGGTCTTGGCCAAGGCGCGCTTGCGACCTGCCACCGTTTTCTTCTTGCCCTTGCGCGTGCGTGCGTTGGTGCGCGTGCGCTGCCCGCGTACCGGCAGGCCGCGCCGATGCCGGAGCCCTCGGTAGCTGCCGATCTCCACCAGCCGCTGGATGTTGGCGGCGATCTCCCGCCGCTTGTCTCCCTCGATGGTGTAGTTGCGCTCGATGGCCTCCCGCAGCCGCACCGACTCGTCCTCGGTGAGGTCGCGCACCCGGGTCTCCGGCTCCACGCCGGTCTCGCTCAGAACGCGCCGGCTGAGCGAGCGGCCGATGCCGTAAATGTAGGTGAGGGCCACCTCCACGCGCTTGTCTCGTGGCAGATCAACGCCGGCGATGCGTGGCATAACCCGACCTCCTGGGCGGCGACCTCCCGCCTAGCCTTGGCGCTGTTTGTGCTTGGGGTTGGTGCAGATGACCCGCACCACGCCCCGGCGGCGGACGATCTTGCAGTTATCGCACATCTTCTTTACGGACGCGCGCACTTTCATACTGGCTCTCCGGCGCCCACGCGCCGCGCTCCTTGCTCCAGGCCCTATCTGCCCGCACGGCCCGGCTAGCGGTGTAGCCAGGTGATGCGGCCCTTCGAGGTGTCGTAGGGCGACAGCTCCAGCGACACCTGGTCCCCGGGCATGATGCGAATGAAGCGCATGCGGATCTTGCCGGAGACGTGGGCCAGCACCTCGTGACCGTTCTCCAACTCCACCCTGAAGGTGGCGTTAGGCAGCTTCTCCCTCACCGTGCCGGTCACTTTGATGGACTTCTCTTTGGGCATGCAGTACGCCGGTCCTCCGATACAGCGTGTCTTCTCACCCGCCCGCGGCCGCGTCCCGGCTCGTGAGCACCTCCGCCGCCCCCGAGCGAACGACCACGGTGTGCTCGAAGTGCGCCGACAGGCACCCATCGGCCGTGCGCATGGTCCAGCCATCCTCGTCTACCTTGACCTGGTGCCCCCCCGCATTGACCATGGGCTCGATGGCCAAGGTCATGTTGCCCTGGAGGCGCACCTCCTGGCCCTCGGTTACGAAGTTCGGCACGCTGGGCGGCTCGTGCATGGTCTTGCCGATGCCGTGCCCCACCAACGCCCGCACTACCGAGAACCCCCCCGCCTCCACGTGCTCCTGGATGGCCGCGCCGATGTTCCGAACCGTGCCGCCGACTACGGCCTTCCCGATACCAAGGTACAGTGCTTGCTCCGTCACCCGCAAGAGCGCTCGCGCCTTCTCGCTCACCTCGCCGACGGCCACGGTGGTGGCCGCGTCCGCGTGATAGCCCTCGTAACAGGCCCCCACGTCTACGCTTACGATGTCCCCGCTGCGCAGCTTCGTTTCCGCGTGCGGTATGCCGTGCACCACCACGTCGTTGACCGAGATGCAGGTCGCCGCCGGGTAGCGCCGGCCCTCCGTCTCGTACCCCAGGAAGGAGGGAACGGCGCCGCGCCTCTCAATGATCTCCGCACCCACCGCGTCCAACTCGGCCGTGCTCACACCGGGCCGCGCCCTCTCTGCCACCGCCGCCAGTACCTCGGCCACGATGGACCCGGCCCGCCGCATGCGGTCAAGCTGCGCTTCGGTCTTGACGGTCGGACGACGACGCCGGCGTCGCGGCATGGCCTCCTCGCGGCTCTGGCACCGATTCGTGTTGCGGCCCGTGCTACTCCGCGACCTCGCCGCCTCCCGCCCCCAACAGCATCCGCATGGCCTCCTGAGCGATATGCTCGGGTGAGCCCATGCCCCTCAGCCCACTGCGACGTCCCGTCCGCTCGTAGTACTCCTGCAAGGGCGCCGTCTGCCTACGGTATACGCGCAGGCGCTCCTGCACCGCCTCCGGCTTGTCGTCCTCCCGCTGGACCATGGCGCCGCTACAGCTCGGGCATTCCTCCGACTGCGCCAACGCGTCCAGGTTGCTGATCAGGCCGCACTCGCCGCACACGCGGCGCCCCGTCAGCCTGCGCAGCAGCTCCTGCTCCGGGACCTCCAGGTCCACCGCCACCAGCGGCTGGCGCCCCAACTCGCTCACTATCTCGTCCAGCGCCTCAGCCTGCGGAATCGTCCGCGGGAACCCGTCCAGCAGGAAGCCGGGCCCACAATCCTGCTCGGCCAGACGCTCCCGCACAATGCCGATGACGACTTCGTCGGGCACGAGGTCGCCGCGGGCCATGATGGCCTTGGCTCGCCGGCCCAGCTTCGTGCCCTTGGCCACGGCCTCGCGCAGGATGTCGCCCGTGGATATGTGGGGCACTCCCAGGCGCTGCGCCAGCCGCTCGGCCAGCGTCCCCTTGCCGGCTCCCGGCGGCCCCAGCAGGACTATGTTCTGCTCTGCCGGCTGTTGCGGTGAGTCGCCCATGGGCCTGCCTCTGCCTCCAGCCGGTCGCCGCAGCGGGCCTACTTGATGAAGCCCTCGTAGTGCCGCATGAGAAGGTGCGCTTCGACTTGCTGCATGGTATCCAGCGCCACGCCTACCACGATCAGCAGCGAGGTGCCGCCAACCAGGCTGAAGGTCGTGACGCCGGTGATGTTCCCCACGTAGTACTGGAGAATGGCAATGAAGCCCAGATAGCATGCGCCCGCCAGCGTGATCCGCCACATGATCTTGTCCAGGTACTCGCGCGTTGGGCGTCCCGGACGGATGCCGGGGATGAAGCCACCGTTCTTGCGCATGTTGTCGGCGATCTGCTCTGGATTGAAGGTCGCCGCCGTATAGAAGTACGTGAACAGAACCACCAGCACGAAGTAGAACCCAGAGGCCAGCAAGCTGCTCCCCGGCTGGCTGAACTGGGTTATGTCGAAGACCACGCCGCGAATCGTCTCCGCCGCGCCCTCGCTGAAGAAGGGCAGATCGGCCACCCAGGTGACCACCTTCTCGTTGAGCAGGAACTGCGAGATGGTGGCTGGGAACAAGGCCACCGACACGGCGAAGATGATGGGAATGACCCCCGCCTGGTTCACCTTCAGCGGCAGGAAGCTGCTGCCGCCGCCGTACCACTTGGTCCCCTTAACTCGCTTGGCGTACTGCACCGGGATCTTGCGCTGAGCCTGGTGTATGTAGACGATGAAGGCGACCGTGCCCACGAAGATGGCCACCAGGAAGGCGACGTTGAAGAAGTTGATCTCCCCGATGCGCCACTGAGTAATGGTCCGTGCCAGGTCAGTTGGCATACGGGTCATGATGCCCACGAAGATGACCAGCGACACGCCTTGGCCGATGCCCTTGTCCGTGATCTGCTCGCCCAGCCACATCAGGAAGCAGGTGCCCGCCGCCAGAGTGAGGACCACGAAGTGAACGGTCATGCCGCCCGCGGTGAAGACTCCGCCGCTGCGCAGCATGGTCACCAGGCCATAGCCCTGCAGTACGGCCAGGCCCACGGTGGTGTAACGCGTCCACTGCGCGATCTTGCGTCGGCCGTACTCGCCCTCTTTCTGCAGCTCCTCCAGGCTGGGGACGGCCATGGTCAGGAGCTGGAATATGATGGAGGCGTTGATGTAGGGCATGATGCCCAGCGCGAAGATGGAGAACCTGCGCAGGGACCCGCCTGCGAAGGCATCCAGGAAGTCCAGCAGGTTGCCCCCACCGAAGAAGTCGGCCATGGCCTGCTTGTCAATGCCCGGCAGGGGGATGTGGGCCCCCAGCACGTAGACCCCGAACATGGCGAAGACGAACATGATCCGTTTCTTCACGTCCGGGAGCTCGAAGGCGCTGGCCAGGTTGCTGAGTCTTTGCCACTCCATGGCTAGATGACCTCGACGCTGCCGCCGGCGGCCTCGATCTTCTCGCGCGCGCTGGCGCTGAAGGCGTGTGCCCGCACGGTCAACTCCTTCTTCAGCTCGCCGCGGCCCAGGATCTTGATGCCATCCCTGACCTTCTTGACCAGCCCCGCCTCGCGCAGCTTGTCCGGGTCAACCACCGTGCCCTTGCGGAACCGGCCCAGCCGCTCCACGTTGACCACCGCGTACTCGCGGCGGAAGATGCCGATGTTCATGGCGCTCCGGCGCTGGCCGCGCAGCTTGGGCAGGCGCCGGAACAGCGGCGTCTGCCCGCCCTCGAACCCCCGCGGGACGCGTCCCCGCGCCTTCTGGCCCTTCTGGCCCCGGCCGCAGGTCTTGCCCCGTCCGGCGGAGATGCCGCGACCCACGCGCTTGCGCCTGCGACGGGAGCGGGCGGGCGGCGCCAGGTCTGAGAGCTTCATGACTCGGCCTCCTCCACGTCCACCAGGTGCGACACCTTCTTGAGCATGCCCCGGATAGCGGGCACGTCCTCGTGCACGACCTGCTGCCGCAGCTTGCTCAGGCCCAGGCAGCGCACTGTGTGCCGCTGATCGTACTTGTAGCCGATCGGGCTGCGCCTCAGAGTGATCTTCAGTTGCCGTTTGCGTTTGGGCATGGTCTCTATCGCCTGTGGCTGCGCTGAGCAGCCTTGCTCAGAATCTCAAGCCACCCTCGCGCGCTGCCTCCGCCAGCACCTTGACCTTGCCGTGGTAGAGGTAGCCCGAACGGTCGAAGACGACTGACTCAATGCCCTGCGCCTGGGCCCGCTGGGCGATGGCCTCGCCCACGGCCTTGGCGGCCGCCGCGTCCGCCGTGCTCTCCAGGCCCTTAGCCACCTCTTTCTCCAACGTGGAGGCAGCCGCCAGCGTGCTGCCCGCCGCGTCGTCAATGAGTTGAGCGTAGATGTGCCGCAGACTCTTGTACACGCACAGGCGCGGCCGCTCGGCGCTGCCCACCACCTTGCGCCGCACGCGCAGATGACGCCGTCGTCGTCCTAGCTTGCGATCGCCTTGCTTACGCATTGCTACAGTGCCCGCGTACCGACCGCCGGCTCCCATCGCCTCCCAGTTGCCCGGCTAGGGCAGCGCGCCGATCTTGCCGGCCTTGCCCGCCTTGCGGCGCACGTGCTCATCCCGGTAGCGGATGCCCTTGCCCCGGAAGGGCTCCACCTTGCGCACGGCCCTGATCTCGGCCGCCGCCTGGCCCACGGCCTCCTTGTCAATGCCCCGCACGATCACCGGGATCACCGGCATGTTGTCCTCCAGCCGCTGCCGCGACGTATCTACCTCCAGCTCTACCCCCTCCGGAGGGTCGTAGATGACCGGATGGCTGAAGCCGACGCGCAATTCCAGCGACGTGCCCTTCATCTCCGCCCGGTATCCCACGCCCTTGACCTCCAGCTCCTTCTCGTATCCCTCGGACACGCCTATCACCATGTTGGCGATCAGCGTGCGCGTCAGGCCGTGCAGCGACATGTGCCGCTTGGTGTCGCTGGGCCGCGACACCACGATGCGCCCGTCGGTCTGCTGCACGCTCATCTCCGGGTGCAGAGCCCGGATCAACTCGCCCTTGGGGCCGCTGACCGTGACCACGTTGTCGTCGGCGATCTTGACCGTCACCCCCTGGGGCAGTTCAATTGGCTGCTGGCCGACTCGTGACATGACTAGCTCTCCCCTGAGCCGAGGCCTACCAGATGTAGGCCATGACCTCGCCGCCGATCCCCGTAGCGCGGGCCTTGGCTCCGGTCATCATGCCCTGGCTGGTGCTCATGACGGCAATGCCAAGCCCGCCCAGCACACGCGGCACCTGCGCAGCCGGCACGTAGATGCGCTGGCCCGGCTTGGACACCCGGCGCAGGCCGTGGATGATGGGCTCCCGCCGCGCGGTGTACTTGAGCCTTATGCGGAGGGTCTTGCCCTTGTCCACAAGCTGAAAGCCGCGGATGAAGCCCTCCTCGTGCAGCAGCTTGGCCAGCGCCAGCTTCAGCTTGGAGGCCGGGATCTCCACATTCGCGTGCCGCACCGCGTTGGCATTGCGGATGCGGGTCAGCATGTCGGCTATCGGGTCTGTCATCATGGCCGCAAGGCCTCCACCTGGTCCGGACCGTCCGCGGCTACCAACTCGACTTGCTCAGCCCCGGGATCTGCCCGCGCAGGGCCAGCTCGCGGAAGCAGATGCGGCACATACCGAACTTGCGCATGTAGCCCCGCGGCCGCCCGCACAGCCTACAGCGGTGGTGCCGACGCACCTTGTATTTGGGCTTGCGGTTGGCTTTGACGATGAGACTGGTTTTAGCCACGCAACGAACTCCTCACTCGGTGACCAGAGGCATGCCCATTAGCTGGAGCAGGGCGGCGGCCTCCTCGTCGGTCTTCGCGCTGGTTGCGATGGTGATGTCCATCCCCCGCACGCTCTCCACGTCGTCGTAGCCCAACTCCGGGAAGATGAGCTGCTCTCGCACCCCGAAGCTGTAGTTGCCCCGACCGTCGAAGGAGCTGGGCGCCAGCCCCCGGAAGTCGCGGATGCGCGGCAGCGCCACGTTGAACAGGCGCTCCAGGAATTCGTACATGCGCCGCCCCCGCAACGTCACCACGCAGCCGATCGGATCCCCCTGGCGAATGCCGAAGGCCGCAATGGAACGCTTGGCCCGGCGCCGCGCCGGCTGCTGGCCGGTGATCGCGGCCAGCTCGTTCATCGCCGCCTCCAGCACCTTGGGGTCCTGCCGCGCCCCCTGCACGCCCATGTTGATGCACACCTTCAGCGGCCGCGGGGCCTGCATGGCGTTGCCATAGCTGAAGCGCTTGCACAACTCCGGCCGCACCACCTCTTCGTATCTCTCGCGCAGAGCCATGTCGCTCTACTCTCCCGACAGCCTAGTCAATGTCCCGCTCGCACTTGCTGCACACCCGCACCCAATGGCCCTCGCGCTGCCGCCTGCGCACGCGCGTCGGCTGGTTGCACTGCGGGCACACCAGCATCACGTTGGAGCTGTGGATGGGCCCCGGGCGCTGCACGCGCCCCCCCTGGGGCGCCTTCTGCGTGGGCCGCTGGTGCTTGGTCTGCATGTTGATGCCTTCGACCACTATGCGCCCCGTCTTCGGGTAGGCCTCGATGACCGTCCCCTGCCGGCGCCGATCCTGGTAGGACCGGTCCTTGCCGGCGATGACGATGACGGTGTCACCCTTGCGCACGTGCGATCGCTTGGCCATGGTTCCACACTCCGGGCGCCCCGCAGGACGCGCCCTGCGCCGGCCTCACAGCACCTCCGGCGCCAGCGACACGATCTTCATGTGGTTGCGCTCCCGCAGTTCCCTGGCCACCGGCCCGAAGATCCGCGTGCAGCGCGGGTTCCTGTTGTTGTCCACGATCACCGCTGCGTTGTCGTCGAATCTGATGTAGGAGCCGTCGGCCCGCCCCACCTGGCGCCGCGTGCGCACGATGACCGCGCGCACCACCTCGCCCTTGGCGATGGGGCTCGAGGGCGTCACCTGCTTGGCGCTGCCCACGATGACGTCCCCGATGCCACCCCGGTTGGTGGTGCCCTTGCCCAGAATCCGGATGCACATGATCTCCTGCACTCCGGAGTTGTCCGTCACTCTCATGCGCGTAAGCGGTTGAATCATGGCCGCCAGCTCCCCGGCCCCGCGCGGGCCTAGGAGGCCCCCTCCTGCTCGCGCTGGCGCTCGCCCACGATGCGCTGCACCAGGTGGGCGGGCACCTCCTCGTAGTGCGACGGCTTGAGCGTGTGGGAGGCCCGCCCCTGGGTCATGGAGCGAAGCTGCGCCTCATAGCTCAGTATCTCCGCCAGGGGTACCTGCGCCTGGATTACGTGCGCTGTGCCCGCCGGCTCCGTGCCCAGCACGCGCCCGCGCTTGCCGTTCAGGTCCGAGATGATGTCGCCCACGAACTCCTCCGGCGTCACCACCTCCATATCCACAATCGGCTCCAGCAGCACCGGATCGGCCCCTTGAGCCGCCTGCTTGAAGGCCATGGACCCCGCGATCTTGAAGGCTATCTCGGAGGAGTCCACCGGATGGTCCTTGCCGTCGTAGACGGTGGCCTTCAGGTCCACTACCGGATAGCCGGCGATGACCCCCTCGTGCATGGCCTCCTGGATGCCCTTCTCCACGGCCGGGATGTACTGGCCCGGGATGGCCGCCCCTTTGATCGCATCCACGAACTCGAACCCCTCGCCACGGCCCAGCGGCTCGATCTTGATGGAGCACTCGCCGAACTGCCCCCGGCCACCCGTCTGCTTCTTGTGCCTCGCCGTGGCCTCGGCGGGCCGGCGAATGGTCTCGCGGTAGGCGATCTTGGGCTCTCCCAGCTCCACGTTGACGTTGAACTTGCGCTTCAGGCGCTCCATGGCGATGTCCAGGTGGAGCTGCCCCATGCCGCTAATCACCAGCTCGCCCGTCTCCTGGTCCCGCATGTAGCTGAAGGCCACGTCCTCCTCGGCCAGGCGGCTGACCGCCTCGGACAGCTTCTCCTCGTCCGCGCGGCTGGGCGCCATGGCCGCCCGCGAGTACATACCCTCTATCTTGGCCAGTTGGTCGAAAACCACTTGCTGGCGCTCATCGCAGAGCGTATCGCCGGTCGCAGTCACGTTCAGCTTGGCAACCGCGCCCATGTCCCCGGCGTCCACGCTGGCGGTCGGCTCCTGGTTCTTGCCCTGAACGATGAAGAGTTGCCCCAGGCGCTCCCGCTGTGACTTGCTCGCGTTGTAGATGCTCGAGTCCGACTTGAGGCTGCCCGAGTAGACGCGGAACAGGTTCAGCCTGCCCACGTACGGGTCCACGATGCTCTTCAAGACCACGGCGGCCGTCTCTTCGTCGCCGGCCCCGCGGCTGACCTCGTCCTCTCCGCCCGGCACGCGGGCCGAGCGGCCCGGCACGTCTGCCGGCGAGGGGCAGGCCGCGCACACGAACCGCAGCAGCGCGTCCGCGCCCACCACCCGGTAGGCCGCACCACACAAGACCGGCACGAACAGCCCCTGCCCCAACGCCGCTCGCAGCCCCTGCCCCAACTCCTCCTCGGAGAGCTCCTCGCCCTCCAGGTACTTCTCGATCAGCGCGTCGTCGGCCTCAGCGATGAACTCGATGAGCTGCTCGCGCGCCGCGCCGGCGGCCTCGGTCATGTCCTCCGGAATGTCTGCCTCGGCGGACTCGTGGCCTTCATACAGCAGCGCCTTCTGCCTGAGAAGGTCCACCACGCCCTTCAGCTCGGTCTCCTTGCCGATGGGCAGGAAGGCGGGCACCGCCCGGCAGCCGAGCGCCTCGCGCAGGCTCTGCACCGCCTTGTCGAAGTCCGAGTGCTCCTTGTCCAGCTTGTTCACGAAGGCCACCACGGGCAGCCCCTGCTCCTGGGCCGACCGGTAGACCTTCTCCGTGTGCACCTCCACGCCGCTGACCCCGTCCAGGACCAGTATCGCGCACTCGACCACGCTCAGCGCCGCGGTGACGTCGGGGATGAAGTCGGCGTAGCCCGGGGTGTCGAGGATGTTGACCTTCGTGTCGCCCACCTGCGCGTGACACAGGGAGGTGGAGATGGTGATGTTGCGTGCCATCTCCTCCGGCTCGAAGTCCGCAACCGTGTTGCCGTCATCTACCCGCCCCAGCCGGTCGCTGGCGCCCGCGACGTAGAGCATGGCCTCGGTCAGCGAGGTCTTGCCTGCCCCGCGGTGCGAGATGACGGCGATGTTCCTGATCTGGTCTGCCTGCACGCTGCTCAGTCTCCATCCTCCCTGCCCCGTGCGCCGGGCAGGAACGCGGGCTCGTGTCGCCTACTTGGCCCGCCGTACCACCTCGGTCACGCGCCAGCGCTTCTGCTTGCTCAAGGGCCGGCACTCGGTGATGCGCACTACGTCGCCGACCTTGCAGTCGTTGTTCTCGTCGTGCGCCTTGAAGCGCGAGGTCCGCCGCAGCGTGCGCTGGTAGAGCCGGTGACGGGTCAGCCGCTGGACCCGCACCACCACCGTCTTGTCCATGGCGTCACTGACCACGGTGCCTTCCATCACGCGTCGTCTGCCTCGAGCCTCGTTCATGGGCGCACGGAAGTCCTTTCGCTCGGCCCCACTACTGCGACTTGTCCTGTTGCTCGGCCGCCAGCTCGCGCTCGCGCAGAATGGTCTTCATGCGGGCGATCTCTTTGCGCAGGTTGCGTATCTGCTTCACGTCGCCCACCTGCTGGGTGGCGTAGCTGAAGCGCAGGTTGTAGAGCTGGCGCAGGGCGTCGGACAACTCGCTCTCGAGCTGCGCGGTAGTCTGCTCTCTTAGCTCCCTGCCTCGCCTAACCGCCAACTTCGACACCCTCTCGAACCACGAGGCGCGTCTTGATGGGCAGCTTGTGCTGGGCGCGGCGCAGGGCCTCGCGCATGAGGCCCGCCTCAACGCCCGCCATCTCGAACAGTATGCGCCCCGGCCGCACCACCGCCACGTGGTACTCCGGCGAGCCCTTGCCCTTGCCCATCCGCGTCTCGGCCGGCTTCTTGGTCACCGGCTTGTCGGGAAAGACCCGTATCCACACCTTGCCCCCACGCTTGGCGTGTCGGGTCATGGCGACGCGAGCCGATTCGATCTGCCGGCTGGTGAGCCAACACGGCTCCAGGGCCTGAATGCCCATCTCGCCGGCCTCGATCTTACTGCCCCGCTGAGCCTTCCCCTTCATCCGCCCCCGGTGCTGCTTCCTGAACTTCTCCCGTCTCGGCATCAGCATCGCTGGTACTGCCTCCTTCGGCGGGTGCGGCCTCCGTCTCCGCTGACTCCTCGGCTGCCTCCTCGGCGACAGCCTCAGCAGGCTCCTCCTCGCTCGCCTCCTCCCCTGCGGGCGGCGGCTCCTCAGCCGCTGCGGCCTGCGTCTCCTCGGCGGGCTCTGCGGCTGCCGGCGCCGCCTCCTCGGCAGCGGCCTCGACCGGCGTCTCCTCGGCGCTGGGCTCGGGCGCAGGGGCTTCGGCGGCGTCTTCAGCCGCTGGTGCCTCCTCCGCCGCAGTCTCGGCTTCCGCCGCCGGCTGTGGGCCGGCACTGGTCATGATGGTCGGCTCTTCCTCCGGCTTCTCCTTCGGCTTCGGCAGGATCTCGCCCTTGTACAACCAGACCTTCACGCCGATGTAGCCGTAGGTGGTGCGCGCCTCCGCCAAGCCGTAGTCCACATCCGCCCGTAGCGTATGCAGCGGCACCCTCCCCTCGGGGCTGCGATAGGTCTCCGAATGGGCGATCTCCGCCCCACCCAGCCTCCCCGAGCAGGTGACCCTCATCCCCTCTGCGCCCATGCGCATGCTGCGGGAGATGGCCTGCCGTATCGCCCTGCGGAAGGAGATGCGCCGCTCGATCTGACTGGCGATGTTCTCGGCCACCAGTTGCGCATCCAGCTCCGGACGCCGCACCTCCTCCACGTTGACCTGCACCTTCTTGCGGCACATCTTCTCCAGGTCGGCCCGAAGCTGATCCACCCCGCGGCCCCCCCGGCCGATAACCACGCCCGGCTTGGCCGTGTAGATGGTCACGGTGACGCTGTTGGCGGGCCGCTCGATCTGCATGCGCGAGATGGCCCCGTTGAGCAGCCGCGACTTGATGAAGCGCCGCATCCTGACGTCTTCCAGCAGTTGCTCGGTGTACTGCCGGTCCTGCGCGAACCAGGTGCTCTGCCAGTCCCGGATGACTCCGAGCCGGAAGCCGTAAGGATGGACCTTCTGTCCCATGCTGCTTGCCTCCCGATGCCCTCTCTAGACCTGGGCGACCTCGTCGTCCAGCACCACGGTGATATGGCTGGTGCGTCGGCGACGACGATCCGCGCGCCCGCGCGCCCGCGGCCGCCAGCCGCCACGGAAGGTGAACCCATCGTCCACGGTGATGTCAGTCAGGTACAAGTCCTCCGGCTTCATGTCGTAGTTGTTCTCGGCGTTGGCCGCTGCCGACTCCACTACCTTCCTGACCGCCTTGGCCGCCGGGCTGCTGGCCAGGCCCAGGATGGCCCGCACCTCCTGGAGGTGCTTGCCCCGGATCAGGTCCGCGTGCCGCCGCAGCTTGCGCGGTGAGTATCGCACGTACCTTGCCACTGCCCTGGCCTGCATCGTCGTGGCCTCCGAATGCCCTAGCGCACCCGCGTGCGTCGCTCCTGCGCCGCCCCCCGCCCGCCATGGCCGCGGAACACTCGCGTGGGGGCGAACTCCCCCAGCTTGTGGTCCACCATGTTCTCGGTGATGAAGATGGGCACGTGCTTGCGCCCGTCGTACACGGCGATGGTCATGCCGATCATGTCCGGCGTTATGGTGGAGCGCCGCGACCAGGTGCGAATGATGCGCTTCTCGTCCGACTCGCGCAGGCGATCAACTTGCCGGCGCAAGCCCTCCTCCACGTACGGCCCCTTCTTGACCGAGCGCGGCATAGTCTCCCCTGCCTCTCAGCGTTTCCGCCGCCGGCGCACGATGAGCTTGTCCGATGGCCTCTTGTGGCGCGTCTTCTTGCCCAGCGTCTGCTTGCCCCAGGGCGACACCGGGCCGCTGCGCTTTCGCCCGATGCCGGCCTTGCCCTCGCCCCCGCCGTGCGGGTGGTCCACCGGGTTCATGGCCGAGCCCCGCACCCTGGGGCGCCGCCCCAGGTGACGGGCCCTTCCGGCCTTGCCCAGAACCACGCTCTCGTGGTCCACGTTGCCCACCTGGCCGATGGTGGCGCGGCAGCGGGCGTGGATGAGTCGCACCTCACCCGAAGGCAGCCGCACGTGGGCGTATCTGCCCTCCTTGGCCGCGATCTGCGCCTCGGCCCCCGCGCTGCGGGCCAGTTGCGCGCCCCTGCCCGGCTCCAGCTCCACATTGTGCACGACAGTGCCCACCGGGATGTTCTCCAGGGGCAGGGCGTTGCCCACCCGGATGGGCGCCTGCGGACCGGACAGGACCCGGTCGCCGCGCTTCAGGCCCACGGGCAGCACGATGTACCGCTTCTCGCCGTCGGCATAGTGCAGCAGAGCCAGATGCGCTGAGCGCCCCGGGTCGTACTGGATGTCAGCCACCTTGGCCGGCACACCGTCCTTGTCCCGCCTGAAGTCCACCTCGCGCAGGCGCCGCCGCCCGCCGCCGCCGCGCCGCCGTACGGTTATCTTCCCGCGCCGGTTGCGCCCGGCGTGCCGCTTCTTGCCCTTGATGAGCGATCGCTCCGGCTCAGCCCTGGAGAGGCCCTCGCCCGTGACGCTGGTGTAGAAGCGCCGCCCTGGGCTGGTCGCCTTGTATTTCTTGATGGGCATGCGTCTGGCTCCCCGCCGTCCCTACGTACCCTCGAAGATGTTCAGCTCGTGGCCGGGCTGTAGCGTCACGATGGCCTTCTTCCAGCTCGCCGTGTAGCCCGTGGCATAGCGCCGCCCGAAGTCCCGTCGCTTGCCGCGCACGTTCAGGGTGTTGATCTTCTTGACCTTGACCTCGTAGATGGCCTCGATGGCCTGGCGAATCATGGTCTTGTTGGCGTCTCGATGCACCTCGAACGTGTACTTCTTGGGCTCCTGCTCCATCAGCCGCGTGGACTTCTCCGAGACCACCGGCCGGATGATGACCTGGCGATGCTTGTCCAGCTCGGCCGGGCTCCTCATGACAGCCACTCCTGTTCCAGCTTGGCGATGGCATCCTGCGTCAGGATCAGCCGATCACAGTCCACCACGTCGCGCACGGAGAAGTGAGGCGCCACCCGGGTGTCCAGGTCCACCACGTTCCGCGCCGAGGCCAGCAGCTTCTCGTCCGCCTGGCCGATCACCAGTAGCACCCTACCCTCGGCCTCCAGGCTCCCCAAAAGCTCCACTACCGCCTTGGTGGAGTAGCCATCCACCTCCAGCTTGTCAACTACGGTCACCTGCCCATCGGCGACCTTCGCCGACAGGGCCGATAGCATGGCGGCCCTGCGCATGCGCGAGGGCAACCGCTTGCCCGCCTTGCGCGGCCGCGGGCCGTGCGCCTTGCTGCCGCCCACGAAGATGGGCGCCTGCCGATCGCCGTGCCGTGCCCTACCGGTTCCCTTCTGGCGCCAGATCTTGGCCCCGCTGCCACGGATCTCGCTGCGCGTTCTGGTCTTCCCGCTCCGCCCCAGAAGATGGGACTCCTCAGCCACCACCGCCTGGTGGATCAGCGCCAGGTTGGGGGCCACGCCGAACAGGGCGTCGTCCAGCGCCACCTGATCGAGCTTCTTGCCCTCCATGTCGTACAGCGCGAGTTCAGGCATGGCTTGATTCCCCTGCGGCTAGCGCCCCCTGACCAGCACGATTCCCCCGCGGGCGCCCGGCACGTGCCCCTTCACCAGCAGCAGGCTGCGTTCGGCGTCCACGCGCACTACCTTCAGCCCACGCGTGGTCACCCGCGCATTGCCCATGTGCCCGGGCTTCCTGGTGCCCTTGAACACCCGGGCCGCATCGGTGCCGCCGCTGGACTGGGGCACGCGGTGCACCTTGGACCCGTGGCTGCCCGGCCCGCCGTGGAAGCCGTGACGCTTCATCACGCCGGCGAACCCGCGCCCTTTGGACGTCCCTGTCACATCCACCGTCTCCCCGGGCTCGAAGATGTCAACCGTGATGGTGTCTCCCACGTCGTAGTCACCGTTCTCGGGAACCGGCACCTCGCACAACGTCCTCTGCGGCGAGACGCCTGCCTTGGCGAAGTGCCCGGACATGGGCATGTTGGTGTGCTTCTGACTGCGCTCACCGAACCCGATCTGGAGCGCCTCGTAGTTGTCCGTCTCCAGCGTGCGCCTCTGCACCACTACGCACGGCCCGGCCTCGATCACGGTCACGGGGACGGCGTGGCCCTCCTCCGAGAACACCTGCGTCATGCCCAGCTTCTTGCCCAGGATTGCCTTGGCCATGGTGCTCACCGATCGGCAGTCGCCCCATCGGGCGAGCGCGCCGCTCTTCCTACAGCTTGATAGCGATGTCCACGCCGCCCGGCAGGTCCAGCCGCATCAGCGCGTCCACCGTGCGCGGGCTGCAGTCCACGATGTCTATCAGGCGCTTGTGCGTCCTGATCTCGAAGTGCTCCATGCTGCGACTGCTCCGGCCCAGCGCCGTCGGCTTCACCACGCAGTGCACGGCCTTCTCGGTCGGCAGCGGGATGGGCCCCGCCACTTTGGCCCCCGTGCGCCGGGCGGTGTCCACTATCTTCTTGGCCGACTGATCCAGAATGCGATGATCGAAGGCCTTCAGCCGGATGCGGATGTTGTCGCCGGGCATGCGCACGCCTCCTGCCGTCCCGCGAATACTACTCCACAACCTCCGTCACCACGCCGGCGCCCACGGTGTGACCACCCTCGCG
>JBHIEF010000017.1:0-32995 GCA_046760465.1 Armatimonadota bacterium
CTGATCTCGTAGCAGGTTGCCGCGCGTCAGAAGCCCAAGCTGAGCGTGGCGGCGATGCTGGACTCGTCCCAGGCCCGGGCCTCCACGCCCAACCACCCGCTGCCGCCCAGCGACTGCTGTAGGCCGAATACGCCACCGACGCGCTGACGATCCAGACACCAGTATTGGCGCCCCATGGGGAGCTGCCGCGCCTCGGGGAACACGATCACGTTGCGCGAGGCGGAGAGCCTCTCGAACTCGAACATGAAATCCGTCCACACGATTCCGGCGTAGGGCCGCGTGCTCCCCTTTGTGCTGCCCACGGTCAGAGCTACGTTGATCTCCTCAACCTTGGGATTGACGAACCGGTTGAGGACGGGGCCCACGACGCCATAGTAGTCGTCCGGCTCGGAGCGCGCGAACTGCCCGCTCAGGGCCAGCGAAGTGCCCTCGCCCGCGGGGGCGCAGATGCGGTACTGGGCGCCCGCCGCCCAGGCGAAGCCGTTCTCGAACTCGTAGGACCCGGCCCGTCCGAAGTCCAGCTCCAGGTCGGAGATGCCGGCCTTGCCGCGAATGCTCAACCGGTCGGTAATCGCGTACTGGGCCACCCCGTAGTAGGTCTCGGTCGTCAGACGCACCCTTTCGCTTGGCCAGTACCCCGTGTTCTGTGCGACCACCCCGCCGTCCCCGTTGAGGGGAATGCCCTGGTCCTGGACCATGAAATGCCCCTCGAGGTTCCTGAAGATGCCCTCGGCGCCGATGCTAAGGCCCTGCTCGGACGGTTCGCTCGGGCCGCCGATCTGCTCGGCCCAGACGCCACCCATGAAGACGAGCGCCAACACACACGACAACGCCGCAACTGCTCGCATTCGGCACGCCTCCCTTCGATTGCCGCTGCCGTACCCGAGTAGCAAGCCCGCTGCCGCAGCAGGGCCTGTGCACTGTCGTCCCCGCCCTTATGCCCCAACCGCCTCCGCAGAGTCTGTTGTCCCCCCCACACGCAACAGCGCGTGCAGCACAGCACCGGAGGGTACTTCGCGCGCAGGCAGGGCCAGTCCTTCTGCGCGGGGAACACGCCCTCGCCAAGGCCGGATCGAGAGGGAGCAAGAGACCATGTCACCACGCGAACGCACCACCAGGGCCGTGCGGCGGCAACAGCCCGATCGCGTGCCCAAGACGGCCGGGTTCACGCCCTACATCCAGCAGCTCTTCGAGCAGAAGACCGGTCAGAAGGACGCCGCCAGCTACTTCGGCATGGAGATGCGGAACGTGGGCTTCCGCGGGCCCAGGGAGCAGGGCGACTTCTCTCGCTACTACCCCGAGGGCATCCCCGAGGGCGCCTCGGTGACCGAGTACGGCACAGTGCACGTGCCGGGGGACTTCTACCACTTCGACCGCATGCGCTTCCCCATGCGCGACCTGACCACCATCGAGGAGCTGGAGGCCTACCCCTGGCCCGACTTCACCCCCGAGCATCGGCACGCGCATCTTGAGGCGGACGTGCAGCGCCTACACGGCGAGGGGTACTTCGTGGTCGGCGGCGTGGGGCACATCTGGGAGACCTCCTGGCAGCTCACCGGCATGGAGAAGCTGATGATGAGCTTCCACGATGCCCCGGACTTCGCGGCCTACGTGCTGGACCGAGTCACCGAGAGCCGCTGCTTCGTGGCCCGCCGCTGCGCCGAGGCGGGCTGCGAACAGATCCTGCTGGGCGACGATGTGGGCATGCAGCACAGGCTGATGATGCACCCCAACACCTGGCGGCAGTGGCTCAAGCCCCGCCTGGCCCGCGAGATCAAGGCGGCCACGGACGTCAACCCTGAGATCAGCGTCTTCTACCACAGCGACGGCAACATCGAGAGCATCATCGAGGACCTCATCGAGGTGGGCGTGACCGTGCTCAACCCCGTGCAGCCCGAGTGCATGGACCCAGTCGCCCTCAAGCGGCAGTACGGCGACCGCCTGGCCTTCTGGGGCACCATCGGCACGCAGACCACCATGCCCTTCGGCACGCCGGACGAGGTGCGCGCATGGGTCAAGCACATGTGCGAGACGGTGGGGCAGGGAGGAGGCCTGGTGCTGGCGCCCACTCACGTGTTGGAGCCGGACGTGCCCTGGGAGAACATCGTGGCCATGTTCGAGGCCATTGACGAATACGGCGTTTACGACTCCAGGTAGGAGCCGCGTCCTCGCGGCGATTCCCGGTCTTCCCAGTGCGGTGCGCACTCGCGCCACGCACCCTCCGGCGCTAAGTGCGCACAGCCTGGATCGGCTACGGCTCGCACGCCGCCCACACGTCCTCGTCAGCCCACTTGTGCCACTTGGCGTGGCCGTCCACGAAGGCGAAGTTGCTGCCGTCGTTGTGCCGCAAGGTGACGTGGTCGGGGCAGGGCACGTCGAAGAAGCCGTCGTTGGCCGTCCCGCGGTACTCCTCCTCGATTAGCAGCAGCACGCCGGCCGCGTCGCGCACGATTCCCAGAGGCGCGCCGCGCAGGTAGCCGTTCAGCTCATAGCTGCACCCGCCGCGCGTGTTGTCGTCGGGGCACACGTAGATCTCGACGTTCCTGGTGTAGGGGTAGATGCTCCCCCGGCTGACGTCGAAGCTGCCCGCCTCCGGCACGGGGAAGGTATCGTACCACACCCAGCCGCCATACGCGCCGCTGCCACCCGGGCCGTTGTTCGCCCAGGGGAACTGCTCCTCGTAGTCCTGCGTGTACATCTGGATGGCCAGGGCCAGTTGCCGGGCGTTGCTCACGCACTTGGCCTGCCGGGCCTTGGCGCGAGCGCGCGAGAACACCGGGAAGATGATCGCGCCCAGCACCGCGATGATGGCGATTACCACCAGCAGCTCGATGAGCGTGAAGGCCCGGGGCCCGCGCCTAACAAGGCGGCGTCGTGCTCGCATGGCTCTTTGCCCCCAACTGCTCCTATTGCGAATCCGGCCCAGCGTGCCTCGCCCCGCGCCGCTGCTGGCCTCTGCCCAGCTCGTGGGCAGGGCCCCGCTTTGACACGCCACGGCGGCCGGGGTACAATGAACCGCGCGGAGGGCCGAGGACATCTGACATGGCAAGGAACGTCACCCAACGGGCATCGCCGGGCCAGATGGTGCGCTTCCTACTGCACCTGCCCAACTTCGTCAAGCTCTACTGGCGGCTGTTCAACGACGCCCGAGTGTCCGTGATTCCCAAGGCGCTCATCGTTGCCGCCGGCATCTACCTGGTAGTGCCTTTTGACTTCGACTTCGCCATCCCCGGCCTGGGCTACATAGATGACATCCTCGTCATCTGGCTCGCGCTGAAGGGCTTCATCCGGCTGTGCCCCAAGCACGTGGTGGACGAGCATGTGGCCCGCATAGACCGCGGCGAGGACGCCGCCCCGAACTCGCACCCACCCCCACCCGTATAGACGCATCTCCGGCCGAAAGTCCTCGCCGGCAACCTAGCGGAAGGCGTCGCGCAGCTCCTCGGGCAGGAACCAGCGGCCGCAGTCGGTGCAGGCCTGATGGGGGGCGAAGAACGCAGCCCAGGGGGAGGAAGCTCGGAAATGCAGCCGGCCGTTGGCATGGTGGCAGGCGGGGCAGACGACCCTCCAGGTAAGATCGCGGAACAGCATCACCCCGAAGAGCAGCCCCAGCACGGCGAAGGCGGCCAGCAGGTGGCGGAAGTCCCCGCCCAGGAGCTCGGTGATGGCAGCCGCGGCCAGCAGACACCCCGCCACCGTCGCACACACCAGCCAGTAGTAGACCACGTTGCCCAACCACCCCATCTTGCGTTGGAGCCACGGCCAGGCGGCCTCCGGCGGCGTTGCCTCAGCCTCCTTGGCGAGATAGGCCTCGCAGGTCTTGCAGCGGGGATGGACCTGCGTGGCGTCCACGCATACCTCGCAGATGGGCCGCCCGCACCACCAGCAGAAGGTAACCGAGGCCTCCTTGGGGTGGTTGAAGCACCTCAGACCCACGTCCATGACCTGGTCCACGTCCTGCCAGTGAGAGCCCCGCTGCCGCCGCTGGCTGTCGTACTCGGCGCGCTTCTTGGCGTCGCCGATGGTGGCGTAGGCCACGTTGATCTCCGTCATCCGCTCGGCGGCCCAGCCCTTGCGCTCCGGCGGGTAGAGGTCGGGATGGTACTTGCGTGCCAGCACCCGGTAGGCCTTCTCCACCACCTCGGGGATGGCCCGCTCGTGCAGCATGAGGATTTCGTAGTAGTCACGCATGTCACCGACGCGCAGGCGATGGGGACGATGGACGATGTCGGCGGGGATTCGCCACCGCGGCGAATATAGCACCGCCAAGGCCCTCAGTCAAGGCGAGCCCCCGCTCGTCGGCTGCGCGTTGACAGGGCGGTGCGAGGCTGATAGAATGCGGCCGTGGCAGACGCTGCGCGCCTCGAACTCAGCGCGCGCAAGGAGGTACGGGAGTTGGCGGAAAGCGCGGACCTGGAGACTCTATGGAAGGCAGTAAACGACGAGCTGCACAAGGGCGAGCTGATCCCCAGCCTATGGGAGGCGGCGCGGGCGGCCAAGCCGGTCGCCCTCGACGGCAACCGCCTGGTCGTGGGCATGGAGCGTGGGCAGGCCGGGCTGGGCAGCCACATGACCATAGGGCCCAACCGCTCCAGGCTGGAGCAGATCATCGAGCAGTTGGCCGGCGAGCGTCTGGTGCTGGAGGTCATCGAGGGGCAGTCGGTCGAAGCCTGGGAGGCCCGGCGCGAGCGAGAGCAGGCCGTGCAGCGTCGCGCAGAGGACATGGGGGCCACGCTGACGACGACCAGAGCCGCGGCGGCGGCCTGGGATGACCTGCGCGAGCAACTCACGGTGAAGTACGCCCAGCACCGGGGACGCCGATACCCCCAACACATGGCCACCTACCTGGTCGAGGCGCTCCGTATGATTGCCGAGGCGGCCGGGCAGCTTGCCCCCTCCGCCCCAGACGAGGAGGAGGCGTACGAGCGGAACCTGGCCCGCGTCCTGGACAAGGTGGCCCAGCAGTGCGGGCTGCCCAGCGCCATGGTGGCCCTGGAGTACGAGCGGGTGCGCGCCGCGGCGAAGTAGGGCGCCAGCGCACGCCCATACGTGAGCACACACCGGTTGGATTTCCCCTTTTTGTGGCAAGTATGTTAGCGGAGCCGTTGGGGCGGCCTAGTGCTGCCATTCGGAGAGCCTCGGCCGGGGGATTCCTGGCATGCAGCGCAACGGGTCTGGCGACCGTCCGTGCCCCTTCGGCAGCACGCTAGCCGAGGCGCCCGACGACCTCAAGGCGCTGGTCGGGCGGCTGAACATGGCCGTCAAGGCCTGTGCGGCCTACCCATCCGATCATCCGGTGGCGACTGCCCTGCTGCGCGCTGCGTACGGGGCCACCTCAGATGCCCTCGAGAACCACGGACCCCTGGTCTTCGTCCTGGCCGAGGACCAGTTGATCCTCAACGGCTACCAGTTCCGGGGGCGGGAACGAGGCCCCGGCCGGCTGGCCAAGTCTCTGAGGGAACGTGACGTCAAGGCAGTCACCCTCGAGCCCACCCCCGAGTTCGACGGCTTCGCACGACTGCTCTGGGTGTTGGGTCGGCCCGTGGTGGACATAGCGCGCGACGGGGGCTCGAGAAAGTGCCTGGGCGAGATCCCCAACATCGCGGTCGCCTCCATGCACTTCGACCGACCCTTCTCCGTGCCCGCGGTGGGCGATCGTACCTGGGAGGAGGACTGGCTGGCCAGCGCCGTGGCCAGGTACATGGCCGGCACGGGCCAGGAGCTGCCCGACCCCGGGCTGTTGACACTGCTAGAGCTGCTCAAGCACGCCCCGGCAGTGCAGTACGCGCTGCGCGAGGACCCGCAGGCAGACCCCGCATCGGCCCAGGCGCTGGCCGCGGCCATCCGGCGGCTGCTCGTGGCCGTTCTGACCCAAGCGGCGCCCGCCGATGCGGAGGCGCTGGCGGCTCGGCTGGCGGAGCTCGAGGAGCGCTTCCGACCGCTGGCCGAGCTGGGGGGCGAGCTCTCCGCCTCCGACGTGATAGAGGCGACTGAGGACCTGTCGCCGGAGGCACTGGCCGCCGCCCTGGACGCCGCCCTGGAGGCAGGCGTCCTGTCCCGCGAGAACCTGATCGGGGCGCTGGGCCACGCCGTCGCCTACGAGTCGGTGCTGGCGGTGGCGCCAGAGGCCGGCGAGGTGGACGGCGACCGCAGGCACACCGCGGACCCCACCGTCAACGAAACGACGTCTGAGGCCGCCGACTCAGCCGGCCTGGCGGAGTTGATCGGCGGCTCCCACGACCGGCGCAGTCACGCCCGCATGCTGGCTGATCTGCTGGCCGACGAGGACGATCCCGATATGGTCGCGCCGCTGGTGGCCTCCCTGGAGGACCTGGCCTTCGAGGCCATAGAGGCCGGGGAGGGGGACGTGGTGCTGCACGTCGTGCTGGCTCTGCGCGCGCGCTCGGGGGAGAACGAGAGCCCCGCCATCCTGTCCGAGGTGACCGGTGCGCTCCAACACTTGGCCGCCCAGCACGCCGTAGAGGAGATGCTTGGGAGGATGGGCGGCGCCCCCGAGGAAAGCTCACGGGAGGCCTTCTGCCAGGTATTGCTGGCCTTGGGCGAGCCGGCGCTGGACGCCTGCCAGTCCGTGTTGGTGGACCCAGACGATCCAGAGCATGGTGCCGAGGCGGCTGGCGTGCTCGTGCGCGGGGGCCCCCCAGGGCTGTCGCGGGTGGCGCAGATTCTGGACGAGGCCCCGCCGGCAGGCCGACGGGAGTGCGTTGAGGCCCTGGGGCATTCGGGCGATGCGGCGGCGGCGCCGACGCTGGCCAGGGCGCTGGATGACCCCTTGCGCAGCATCCGCAAGCGCGCCGCCATGCTGCTGGGGCACCTCGACTGCGCCGAGGTGATCCCGGCCCTGGGGGCCGTCGGCCGCCGCGTGGGTTGGTTGGACCGAGATCACGTAGTGCGCGAGGAGGCCGTGCGCGCCCTCTGTCGCCTGAACACGGCCGAGGCTGCACAGGAATTGGCCAGGGTGGCCGAGGCCGGCAGCCTCCTAGCTCGCGGGCGCGCCCGCCGCGTGGCCAGGGCGGCCGCGCACGCGCTGGCTCGGATGGACGATCCGGCCGCAGCGTCGGTGCTCGAGGACCTGCGACGGTCCAAGCGGCGCCTGGCCCGAGCGGCGGCCCGCCGCGTGAGCCTGCGCCCAGCCGTGGCGGTGGCCGCGCAGCAGGGAGCCAAGGACTGACATGGGCCTTGACCGGGAAGCCGGAGCGGGCCAAGCCCACGACCAGTTGGGCGCGGCCGACCGCGTCGTGCTGGCCGTGGACGACTGCCTGAGCAACCGCAGGCTATACGGCCCTCAGCACGCCATCACCCAAGGCGTGCTGGCGCGCAATCGCCGCATCATCGCCGGCGAACAGCGGCATCACGAACTGACGCTGGGGGTAGTGGAGGGGCGGCTGGTCTGCGAGGGCCAACCCGTGCGAGGTCGCGGCAAAGCGGCGGACAAGCTGGTCAGTCGCCTCCAGGAGCGCGAGGTGGATGGCGTGGTCTTCCAACCGGGCTTCACCGAAGCCGACCTCTCGGGCCTGGTGGAGGTGCTGCTGGCCACGCCCAGCGACCTGGCCGAGTTGGGCGGGGCCGCCATCGTGCTGCGCTCGCGCGGCGTTGAGGCCATCCGTTTGGTGTGGGCCGATGATGCGCTCGCGCATGAGGCCGGGCCCGGCCGCAGCACGGCCGATGCGGAGCGCGTCTACCGCCTGGCCCTGGACGCCATAGAGCGGGCCATGGAGCAGGCGCGGGCAGGGAAGCTCCGCGACGTGGAGCCCGTCCGCCAAGTGACTCGCCAGCTCATGGACCAGATCCTGCGCGACGCCCCCGCGCTGGTCGGCCTCACCACCATCCAACGCTACGACATCTACACCTTCTCCCACTCGGTCAACGTGGGCATCCTGGCCGTGGCGGTGGGCGCAATGCTCAAGCTCCCGCCCGACACGCTGGAGCAGGTGGGCACGGCCTCGCTGCTGCACGACCTGGGCAAAGTCTTCATCCCGCACGCCATCCTGCTCAAGCCCGCCCCCCTCACCCCCGAGGAGTGGCTGGTCATCAAGCGCCACCCCGTGGAGGGCGCCAGATCGCTCCAGCAGATCGCCGGCATGTCGGCCCTGGGGCCGGTGGTGGCCTACGAGCACCACATGCGGCTGGATGGTTCGGGCTACCCGGAGGCCGAGAAGCGCAGCAAGCCGGCTCTGGCCAGTCGCATCGTGGCGGTGGTGGACTGCTACGACGCCATGACGGCGGTCCGACCGTACCGCCAGGGGCACCTGCCGCACCACGCGCTGCGAGAGATGACCCGCCTGGCCGGCGAGCAGCTCGACGGCCAGCTAGTCCGCGAGCTGGTCAACGTGCTGGGCATCTACCCCGCGGGCACCTGCGTGCGCCTGAACACCAATGAGCTTGCCGTGGTGCGACGGGGGAACTCTGCCAACCGCGAGCTGCCCGTGGTGGCCATCGTGCGGGACGCTGAGGGGCGGCTGTTGCCCGAACACCCACAGGTGGACCTGCTGCAAGAGGCGGCCGCCAGCTCCGGTGGCCCCGTCCGGCGAGTAGTGTCCTCAGTGCCGGCCCCGCTGGCTGGGGTTGACCCGCAGGCGGTACTGTTGGAGGCCCCCGAGGCTGACGGCGGCCAGCTCCCAGACCCCGAGACTCTCCTACGCTGAGTCGGACTCCTCTGCCGGTGGATCGAGCAGGCCGAGGGCGGTGACGGCGGCGACGCGCACGTCCACGGACTCGTCCCGGGCCGCCGCGGCCAGCGCCTCGGTGGCGGTGGGGCTGCTGATCTTGCCCAGAGCCTCGGCCACGGCCACGCGCACGCTCTCCTCGCGACGCCCCAGGGCACCCACCAGCGCGGGCACGGCAGGGGCCTCGCGCAGCAGGCCCAGGCTCACGGCCGCAGCCTCCGCGACGGCGCGGTGCTGGTGGCTCAGAGCGCCCTGCAAGGCCTCGCTCGCCTCCCGGGCCCCCAGCTCACCCAACGCCCGCGCGGCCGCGGCGGCGACGTGTGGGCTGTCCTCGGCTAGGGCGCGCGCGAGCGCTTCGACTGCCTCAGTGCCGCAGGCAGCGGTCAGCGAGGTAAGCGCCGCCACGCGCACGTCGTCATCTTCGTCGCTGAAGACTATCCCCTGGAGCAGATCGGCCGCGCCCCGGTCGCGCAGCGTGCCCAGGGCGTAGATGGCCGACATCCTCCGCCCCTTGTCGTCCTCGGACTGGACCACCCCGCGCAGGCGCTCGGGGCTGAGCAGGTGCTCGGCGCGGTCCAGCGCCTCCGCCGCAGCCTCACGGACCCGCGGCTCATCGTCTTGCAGCGCCCAGCGCAGGGCTTGCAGTCGCTTCTCCACTGCTATCCACCTGACTGTGCGGGCTCGATGGCAGGCGACTCAGCGCCACCCGCCCGGGCCGTGCCGGGCTTGCGAATGGGCAGGCGGCGGTGGGTCTTGCCGTCCGTCACCACCACGCCCTCAGAGTCAATGCGCTCAACCGTGTAAGTGCCGCCCGGGATGGAGTCGCCCACACGCACCTGGAAGGAGCGGCCCCCTTCGGCCAACACCGCCAGGCTGCCGCCGCGGCCGGCGATCACCGACACCACCTCGGGCAGTGGCTCCTCCTCCGCCCGGGGCGGCGGGCTGGGCAGCAACCCCGTCACCCGCGTGCCCACCGGAACCAGCAGCCGCTCGCCCGGCCTGCCCTTCTCCTTGATCAGGCCGATGGTCGCGCGGTGCCTGTCCACCCGCACAAGTCGTGCCGTGGGGGTGATGTACTCGCCCGCCGTATAGGTAGCTCGGCGACCATCCACGGTAAACACGGCCAGCCCGCCCCTCGCGTCGGCGACCGTTCCCACCAGTACGATCACCGGCTCCGGCGGCGGCTGGACCTCCTCAGGCTCGAAGGGCTCCGGCCCCTCCAGGCCCGGCTCGTACACCTCCGGCGGCGGCAAATGCGAAGGCAGCTCCACCGAGGGCCCTTCCGGCTCCGGCGGACTCGGTCCCGGCTCCGTGCCCGGTCCGGGTTCGGTCTCCTCGCCAGACGGCAGCGTGTCAGCCGCCGCCACGGCTCCAAAGGGCGAGGCGCCCGCGCCGGGCTCGGGCGCTGCGGCGATCGTCGGCGGCACCGGCGTCGGTCGGCTGGACTGGAGGATGTGAAGTCCACCGGTCAGATCCGCCGCCAGCGTACCCGGATCGGTGCCCTTGAGCTTGATGCCAACAGCGTCGAGCAGCAGAGTGGGACGTCGCTCCTCCAGAGCGCTGATGAACCTGCGGATGCCGTCGTAGCTACCCGCGATGCGCACCTGGACGCGCTGCATATGGAGGGTGAAGGTCGGCGCGCCGGGCTCCGCCGCTGGCATCGGCGGCTGCCCCTCGGGCTGCACCTCGCGGGCCTCATGGGCGGTGACGCTGTCCAGCCTGACGCCGGCGGCATTGGCCATCCGCGCCAGCTCAGCCGGGAAGACGGCGGCCTCCTCCGGCGTGAACAGGTTCGCCTCCCGGAGCCGATCGGCGGCCCGCACCGTGGCCAGCCGGCGAGTGCCCTCCAGGGCCTGCTCAGACATCGCCAACCGATGCCGGGCCGCCCGGAACTGCGAGTGGGCCGGCAGCACCAGTCCATAGAGGCCGCCCGCCCCCACCAGTACCACCAGGGCGATGCCCAGGACCACGCGCTCTCGCCGGGTAAGACGCTCCACGACGGTGTCACTTCCCCCGCGCTAGCGGACCTTCGCCACCAGTTCGAAGCTGACGGCGGCCCCGCTCTCCCCGACGGCCTCCAGGGAGCTGAGGCGCACCTGGCTGATGCCGGGGGCGCCGCGCAGCTCGTCGGCCAACTTGGCGGCGCCGCTCTGGTCCGGCGTGGTTCCCTTGATCAGCGTGTTTCCGCTCTCGTCTATCTCCAGGGCTTGCAGGGAGGCTCCCTGGGGCAGGCGTGCCACTATCTCATCCAGCACCGGGTACCACTGCTTGGCCGCCTTGGGCTCGATCGTGGCCCGGGCCTGCTCGATGCCGGCCAGCATGGCCCGCTTCTCCTCCGGAGACATGCTCTCCGTGGCCTCCGTCTGCTGGGCGGCTGTCCGGATCTGCGTTTCTATGCCGGCGGCCCGGCGCTGTGCCAGGGAGCCCTGCAACTTGAACACGGCTCCCGTCGCCAGCAAGCCCACCAGCAGGACGCCGGCGGGCAGGAGGATGGGTACCAGGGGCCGGGCCGGCGCCCGCCCGACCTCGGCGGGGATTGGCGAGAGCGGGGCCCAGAACACGTTGCCCCAGGCGTCCAGCGCGGCAAGGGCGGCGCCGATGGCGGGCGCGTAGCTGGAAACGGCCTTGTCCTCGCGCTCGCGCGGCCAGCGCGGGTCCACTACCTCGAGGCTAGCCAGCGGATTGGCCTCCCGCGCTGCCATGCCCAGGCGCTCGCCCAGTTGGGCGTGGAAGTCATCGGGCAGGGGCACGTCTGACACGGTGAGGGCCAGGCTCACCTTGGCAGAGCCCGGCATCTCTCGCTGGAAGAAGCGCACGCAGCGTCCTGCGGCCGTGGCGACCACCTGGGCGGGGTCTGTGGCCTCGTCGCCCTCGCCCTCCTGGGGGGCCTGCTCCAGGAAGCCGAGGCCCTCGCCACCCTCGGCGGCGCGCAGCACGTTGCGGATGCGGAGGTCCAACACGTGGGAGAACAGGACCTGCCCGCCGCCGATGATGACGGCCTCGCTGCCCCAGGAGCCCAGCAGAAGCAGCATGGTATAGCCCTCGGGCGCGCTGGCCAGTTGCCCGGCGTGCCCGGCGGCTCTGGCCCCCGCCAGAATGGCCAACTCGCACCCGGAGCCGGCCCCGCCCATGGCGGCCAGGGCAGCGTCGGCCGACTCGGCCAACTGCCGATGCGTAGCCGTCACCATGAGCGAGACGGACTCGGCCTGCTCCTCGGCCGCTGCCTGTTGGTAGCCGATGACCTCTTCGCCCAGGGAGAACAGGGAGTAGTGCTCGATCTCGGCGCGAATGGCCTCGCGCATCTCCGGCGCCGGCATGGGCGGCAGGGACATGTTGCGGAGGACCAGGCTCTCGCCGCCCAGAGCCAGGCGGAAATCGGTGGTCTGTACGGGGGTGTCGGCCAGGGCGCCGCGCACGGCCTCGGCCACCTGCGCCGGATCCCGCACCAGCCCCGAGTCGTCCACCGCGCGCACCGACAGCGGCGCCTCGCGCAGCGCCAGAGCCTGGAGGCCGGCGGCCGTGGACTCCAGGAGGGCCACGCGCACGCTGCTCCTGCTCAAGAACACGCCGACGGCCTGTTCGCCAGGCATTGGCGCCACCCTAGGCTGCCCCGGCAGCTCACGTCGGGGTCAAATCACTATTCGCCACCCGCCGCCACCTCACCTGCCCGCCTCGGCTTCGGCCACTAATCTTCTTCCCACCGCCGGACCAGGACGCGCGAACCCACTAGCTCGACCTCGGCCGTGATGACCCGTGATATCCCGGCCACCGTGCCGGTTGAGGTGATCTCGCGACCGGGATTGCCGCCCTGCGCGGGACGCATCTCGCGCTCATAGTGGTGCCCGCTGCCGGGCGGGAACTCCACCGTGGTGAGTGGCAGGTTGGTCTGCGACGGATCATCCCGGTACTCGGCGATGGCATCCTCCACGCCGGCAGCAGCGACGTGGCGCGCCTGTACGTAGTGGCACGAGGAGCTGGCCAACTGCCCCTCCAGGGCCGCCGCGTCCAGGAAGGCCAGGACGAGCAGCAGGGATATGGCCAGCACGAATACTGCCACCAGCAGGGCTGCGCCGCGTTCTCGGCCTGTTGTGCCACGGAGCATGGCGTGATCACCGCCGCAGAGCCGTTATCGGCTTCCCTAGCGTCGCTGTGCCACGTAGGTATCTAGCTGCGTCTGCACCTCGGCGGCCGAGGGCAGGCCGTCGGTGTTGAGATCGTGCCAGCACAACACCGTGACCGCCTTCAGCGCACGCCCGGCAACCGGCGTGACGGTCACTTCGTACCGGTACCCCGCGAACCCCTGAGGCGTGAAGCTGCCCTGAGGGTTGGGCGTGGCTGCGAAGTCGTCTGCCAACTGCGCCCGCACTTCCGTCATCTTCCTGTCCGCCAGCATGGCCGTGGTGGCGCGCCCCTCGCTGTTCTCCCGCACCATGTGACCGGCCGGGAGCATCGTCATCAGTGGGACGAGGGCGATGACAATGATGAGCAAGGCCACCAGCACTTCGACCAGCGTCAGGCCGGCGCGGGCCCGCTGCGACCGGTACGTATCGCCAGAGACTATGGGACGCCTACGCATCATGGCAGGCACACCTACGCTAAGGCTCCACGGCCACTGCTTCGGCGTGACCCGTGGCGCGGGCCAGCGTTATGTCAAAACGCACCGGCCCCTGCTCCACGCTCAGCACGGGGTCGCCGCTCACCGCACCGCCCGAGGCGTTCTCGACCTCGACGTTGCCCACGGGGCGGAACACGAAGCTCGACGCGCCGATGGCGCTGCCACATTGTACCTCCGTACTCCCGGAGGCGCCGGCCCCAAGCGCACGGGCGGGCGGCACCAGGGAGGAGTCGCCCAGCTGCACCATCACATACTCGTCATAGTCGTCCTGAGGTCCCCGGAAACGGATCTCGTACCCCTCCGGGTTGGTGGCGGCGTTGATCACCGCCAGCGCACGCGCCCGCTTCATGTCCCGTACGATCTGCTGGGCCACGGTCTCCGCGGCTACCCTCGCGGTGAACAGGCTGCGAGCCAAAGGGATGGCGAGCGCGGCCGCCACCACGATCACCACCATCGCGAATATGAGCTCCAGCAGCGATAGGCCGCCTCGCCCCCGGGCTGCCAGGGGCCGAGGCGTGGGTCTCAAAGCCCTCAACGAATCCCCCCGATGAGCTGGAAGTAGGGCAAGTACATGGACAGAGCGATGAAGGCGATGAGCAGGCCGATGCCCACCATCATGATGGGTTCCAGCACCACCAGGATGCGCTTGGTGGTATGGCGGATGTCGCGCTCGCAGTAGGAGGCGCACTTGTCCAGCATCATGTCCAGGCTGCCGCTCTCCTCCCCGGCCCGCACCATCTCCACCACAATGGGCGGGAACTCACCGCAGGCGCGCAGTTGGCTGGCGATGTCGCGCCCCTTCTGGAGGTTCTCGGTCACGTCCCGGACCGAATCGGCGATGAGGGTGTTGCCGGCCGCATCGGCGGAGGCGCTCAGCGAGCTGGCGACAGGCACGCCGCTCTGCACCAGGATGTGGCAGGCCCGCACCCAGCGCGAGATGGCCACCTTGCGTACCAGACGACCCATGATGGGCAGATGCAGCACTGCCCGGTCCCACAGGCGCAGGCCGGCCTGGCTGGCGCGCAGGCGGCCGATGCCGATGGCGCCGCCCACTACCAGCGCCGGCATAGCCCACCAATACTGCCGGACCAGATCGGCGGTGAAGATGAGGCCGCGCGTGGCCAGGGGCAGGTCCAGTCCCAGGCGGGCGAACACGTCGCGGAAGACGGGCACCACGAAGATGAGCAGGGCGATGACGGTCAGCACGGCCACGCCGGACACGGCGATGGGATAGGCGAAGGCCGAGCGCACCTGCTCGCGCAGGTCCTGTTCGTCCTCCATGTAGTTGGCCAGCATCTCCAGAATGTCGTCCAGGGCCCCGCCGGTCTCGGCCACATGCACCAGTTGGCGAAACACGCGGGGGAAGATGCGTGGGTGCTTGGCCAGCGCCTGCTCCAGTGACGCGCCCTGATGGATGTCAGTGCGCATCTGTAGCAGTGCCTCGGCCAGGGTCACGTTTGCCACCTCGTCGGCCACGATGGAGAGCGCCTCGGCGATGGGAATGCCGGCGCTGATCATGGCCGAGAGCTGCCGGCTGATGATGGTCAGCTCGTCCTGCTTCACGCGCCGGCGCAGTTGAAACTCCAGAGGCGCCCGGCGTGCGCCCAACTCGGTGACATACAGGCCCCGGTCGCGCAGGCGCTCACGCGCCGTGCGCTCGCTGGAGGCATCTAGGACGCCGCGCAGACGGCGCCCATCCTGGTCCCTGGCTGTGTAGGCGAATTCCACGAGACGCACGCCCCCTTGCCGCGCTCAAACAGGCCCTCTGACTTGCCGGGGCTGAGGGTACAGCTGTCGTCTATGTGCGGCCTATTCGTGATCGAGGTCCAGCACCCGGGCGATCTCGGCCTCCGTGGTTAGCCCCAGGCTGACCTTCTCGCGAGCCGACTCTTGCAGGGACTGCATGCCTTCCTTGATGGCTTGGGCCGCGATCTCCTGAGTATGGGCCCGCCGCAAGATCAGCTCCTGAATGCTGCTGGAGTTATACATGATCTCGAAGATGCCGGTACGCCCGCGATACCCCGTGTTGCTGCACTCCGGGCAGCCCACCGGCGTGAGCACCTGCTGCGGTCGGCCCTCGCCCTGGGATTCGCTCTGAGCGGGTGCCAGCGTGGCGCAGTTGGGGCAGGCCAGACGCACCAGCCGAGTGGCGATGGCCGCGATCATGGAGGAGCTGATCAGGAAGGGCTCCACGCCCATGTCCAGCAAACGCGTGGCGGTGCCGGCGGCATCGTTGGTGTGCAGCGTGCTGAAGACCAGGTGCCCGGTCATGGCCGCCCGGATGGCGATCTCGGCCGTCTCCAGGTCCCGGATCTCGCCCACCATGATGATGTTCGGGTCCTGCCGCAGTATGCAGCGCAGGCCCTCGGCGAAGGTCACCTTGGCCTTGGGGTTGACCTGTATCTGGTTGACGTTGGGCAGCACGCACTCCACCGGGTCCTCGATGGTAATCACGTTGTCCGTGGTCTTGGTGAGGTTGTTGAGCACCGAATAGAGCATGGTGGTCTTGCCCGAGCCGGTGGGCCCGGTGACCAGTATGATGCCGTGCGGCCGCGACCCGATGCGCTCCACCATGGCCAGTTGCGTCGGGTTGAAGCCAAGCTGGTTCAGGCTCATGAGCATGCGCCGCGTGTCCAGCAGGCGGATGACCGCCTTCTCGCCATGGACCGTGCGCACGGTGGAGACGCGCAGGTCGTACTGGCTGTCGCGGATGGTCATGGAGATGTGACCATCCTGAGGGCGGCGGCGCTCGGCGATGTCCATCCCCGCCAGCACCTTGATGCGCGAGACCACGGCGGCCTTCAGGTAGTTGGGAATGGTCATGGTGTCGTAGAGCAGACCGTCCACCCGGTAGCGGACCCGCATGCCCTCCTTCTGCGGCTCCAGGTGGATGTCGCTGGCGCCGCTGTCCACCGCCGCCGCACTGATCGAGTCAACCAGGCGCACGATGGGACTGTTCTCGATCATCTCCTCGAGAACGTCCACGGCCGGCTCGTTGCGCTCGTCGTCCTCGAGGTCCAGCTCGGCGATGGCCTGCACCGCAGAGGCCCGCGCGTCACACAGCCTCTTGATCGCCTGATCAACATCGCGCTCCATGGCCAGATAGGGCTTGACCTTGCAGGCGGAGGTGAGGCGCATCTCGTCAATGGCGAACAAGTCCAGCGGATCGGCCATGGCCACGTGGAGGGTATTCCCGTCTACCGACAACGGCACGGCCCGGTAGCGACGCACCAGTCGCTCCGGCAACAGCTCCAGGACCGCCGGATCAATCTCCTTGGAGCCCAGATCCACGAACTCGATCCCGAGCTGGCGCTGGAGAGCCCGCCCCACATCGCTGCGCGAGGCGTAGCCCAGCTCGATCAAGATCGAGCCCAGGTACTCCTTGGAGCCCTTCTGCACGGCCAGCGCTTCCTCAAGCTGCTCGGGAGTCAGGATGCCCTCGGCAACGAGGATTTCCCCGAGCTTGAGCGCGCTCTTAACGGCCGCCTCCACAGGAGATCCCTCCCGATAGGCACCGGGGCGTATCGCACGAATCGCTCCGCGCGCAACCTGCGGGCGCGACCGCGGCCACGCCCAGCAGCCCGGCCCTTGCGGCGAAGCTGTCTGTCCGTGCTTTACAGCATCATTCCACAAATGGCTAACCGCGATGTAAACTTCCCTTGCGGAAACCGTTACCTGGGAGAGCCCGTGGTGGTGGGGGAGGGGAGCACTTCCTGCGGCCGCACTCAGGACGACTGGGCGCGCAGGAGTTGGCGGCCGTGCGCGGCGTATTCGGCGCGGTCGGCGGGGCTGACCGTCCGCCAGATGAGGTACTGCTTGCGCAGTGTGCTGAGGAAGAGCGAGTTGGCCCGCACCCACGACCGCATGTCGCCGGCGGCGCGGCGCAGGCGCAACTCCACGCGGTATATCTCGCTCTCGCCCGTGGGGATGGCCCGCAGCTCGAAGTCCTGACTCACCCCCAGGTCGTAGGGCGCCAGCCATACGTGCATGGACACGCCAATGGCCTCGCCTGCCGGCGTCTGCACCGGGTGCAGGCTCACGTCCTCGGCCAGGAACTCCCCGCCGGCAAAGCCCACGAACTCGTCGAAGAACTCCTTGAGGAAGGCGCAGCTCGCCACCGCATCTTGACCCGTGACGGTGAAGGGCAGCACCAGCACCATCTCGTCGCCCACCGGCTCGGGCATTCGCCAGCGCCGCTCCAGGCCGGGGGAGGCGATGTCCGCCGCCCGCTGGGACGGGTACACAGTCGAGGCCAGCACCACCAACATGACCAGCGCGGTGACGCCGACGGCGGACAGGGAGGAGTAGTTCAGCTCGATGCCGGGCAGCGCCCCGGTGGCCTGCACCACCTTGGCGGCCACCTGGCCCAGCAGGTAGCCGACGATGGCCCCGATGTTGGCGAACACGCTGGCCTCGGCCAGGAAGAGCATGGAGATGTGGATGGGCGCCAGGCCGATGGAGCTGAAGATGCTGATCTCTCGCACGCGCTCGTACACCGACCCCAGCATGGCGTTGAGCACGATGAGGGCGGCGATCAAGATGGGCACGAACAGGTCGCGCAGTCCGCCCAAGGCGGTCAGGCCCACCGAGCTGTAGAGGTACGTGTCCTCGCCAATGCCCGCGTAGATGCTCAAGGCGTAGCGTCGCATCAGCCTGGCCACCTGGCCGGCCACGGACTCAGCCTCGTGGTAGCGCACGGCAACCGAGCGCAGCGACCCGCCCAGGGCCATGACCGTCTGGTAGGGCAGGACGACCACCGCGTGGGGTGGGAAGTGCCGGTAGTCCTGAAGCAGCCCCTGGCTGCCGCTGGGGCCGATCTGGCTGCGTTGTTGGGCCTGGCGCTTCAGCTCCGCGATGATCTCGGGCCGCAGCATGCTGTAGTCCACGGGCGTGATCGTCTCGCCGTCCAGGTCCGTCGTCCGCCGCAGCGCGCTCTCGTCGAGGAACCCGATCACCTTCAGCTCTGCGCCGAAGACGCGCACGCTCGTGCGACCCAGATCCTGCGTCGTCAGCCCCAGCGCCGTGGCCGCCGAGGCCGGGAGCAGACACGCGTCCTGCTCGCCCGGGGCGAACCAGCGCCCCCCGGGGAGCAGCGCGCGCTGTGCGCCGGTCACCTGCGGCTCGGCCGCCGAAAGACCCAGCAGCACGTTCGCCTCGTAGGTGACGCCACTCTCGCCAGTGACCCCAAGGTAGAGCGGCTTCTCGATGTCGGCCGATATGTACCACGCCCGCGGCGCCACTACCCCCAGGTCCCCCAGCTCGTTGGCGACGATGGCGGCGGTCGGCTCCTCCAGAGGCAGCCAGGAGCGGTCGCGGATCATCAGCCCCGGGTACGGCGGGGCGGCCGATAGGCGGATCTTGTTGGCGCGCAGGTACGAGGTCACCGACATCAGGGAGAGCACTGTGAAGGTCAGCAGCACGAGCGTGATGCAGGTCAGGCTGGTGCGCGTCTGGCGGCGCCGCATGTTGCCGATGCCCAGGCTGAAGGCGGCGGCCACGGCCGACCAGCGGCTGACGTCCGCCTCGTGCACCCCCGCCTCCTCACGCCGCATCTCGCGTAGCTGCTCGTTGAAGCGCGCGCTGACCACGGCGATGACGATGACCGCCAGGGCCATGATGACGAAGGCCAGCAGGATGATGACCGGGTTAAAGCGCGGCAGGTGAAAGGCCGGGTGCACGAGGTACAGGGCCCCGAACACCACCAGGAAGATGGCCAACGTAACTGCGACCTGCGCCCTGACGTCCCGACAACTGAAGAGCAGTCGCTCCATGAAGAAGGCGAAGGGCAGTAGCATGGCCAGGTAGAAGAGCACGCCCTTTACCACGTCGGTGGCTGTGCGCTGCACGTCCGGGTAGGCGCGCGACTCCAGCGCCCACGCGCGGCGCGCCGCGGCCACACCCGTGTCGTAGCGGCGCGCCTGGAGCGCCTCCTCGGCCTCCGCCAGGGCAGACCCAGCCAGCGCATGCAGTCCCGCCAGCCGTTGGTTCGAGATGCCCCGCTCGGCCAACTCCCCCATGCGCCAGTCGTCCAGAATCCACATGTCCCGGGCGGCCTGGAGCGGCGTCAGCGGGATGCTGGGCGTGCTGGCTGCCGGAAAGCCCCGTCCCTCCGGCGCCTCCGGCGATCCGTTGGTGAGCACCATGCGCAGTCCCAGCAGCCCCATGGCCATGGCCATCTGCACGCGCAGCGTGGGCCGGGCGTACACCACGGCACACGGCTCCACGTAGGAGCCGGCCTCCTCCGGGCTGGTCGTCGGCCGCGGCAGCGAGTAGCCGAAGGACATGGGCTCACTGTAGTCCCGTGCGTCGAACACGAAGAGCTGCTCCAGGGTCTCCAGGTATCGCTCGTCCACCAGATCCCACATGTCCACGGCAGCACAGGGGAAGACGATGATGGGCCGCTCCAGCCCGGCGCGGCCGTAGACCTCCCGCGGATAGCGCTGCTCCCCGTCCGGCCCCAGGTCCGGAGCATAGGTGATGTCGCCCGTGTCCTGCGCCAGCACGTAGGCCTCCAGCTTGGCCTGTCGGTCCTCCATCTCCCCTAAGAGCTCAAACTGGCCGTCCTCCTGCGCCTGCCCCATCACCTCGGTCCGCACGCCCATCATGGTCTTGTACCGGCCCTGCACCAGCACGAGCGCCCCGGGCACCGGCGTGTTGGGCAGCAGGCTCTCCTCGCGCCGAAACTCCAGCACGGAGCCGCGGATGGGCTTGAGATCGTCCAGCTTCTTGAGCGCGTTGATGCGCTTGAGGGCGCCCTGGTCGTGCGTGTCGTCATCGGCGAATGCCCCCAGTAGGGAGGCGAGCAGCCGCGCCTGCCGCAGCGCGTAGTCCAGGTCAAGGCGGTCGAAGGTGTCCAGGGGCGTGCCTACCAGGGGGCGCGAGTCGTCCACGGTGGCGAAGGTGAGGCCCGCCCGCCCGCCGCGGATGGCCATCTCGTGGTCGAAGGCCACCTTGTCCGGGAAGTGCGTGTGCCACTCCCGGCCCTTCACCGGGTTGATTCCGTCCACGAAGGCCTGGTCAACGCTCACGCCCAGCGCGGGCACGGCCTCGTGGGCGTACTCGACCAGGCGCTTGCCCAGCGGAGAGTAGAAGCGCAGCAGGTGCACCTGGCGGAAGTACCAGCCGGAGCTGAACGCGCCCACCCGCGGCCCGTGGGTCGAGAGGTCCAGGCAGACGAGCGGCAGGAATCGCTCGTACTCCTGGAGTCGCTCGTGCAGCTCCAGGTCGCGCCGCAGCTTCTCCGCTCTCCGCCTGGCCGCCCGAGCCCGCGCGCCCTCCCCCTCGGCTGCCGCCTCCTCGCGTTCGAGGGCCTCCTCCAGCTCGTGCAGCCTGTCCAGGCGCTGGCGCTCCTTCTGCGGCTCGCGGCCCAGTACGTCCACGAACTCCCGCATGCCGGCCAGCGCCTGGAAATGGCCTGCCGTCGCCAGGAAGATGACCGAGCGACGAGGCGGACTTGCCGCCATGGCCTCGGCGATCTGGAGCAGCGTGGCAATGCCGACGGCATCCTCGGCGCCGGGCGAAAGCGCGGGAGCCACGCTGACCGAGTCGTAGTAAGCCTCGATGACCAGGGCTTCGTCGGCCAGATCGCGCCCCGGCAGAAAGGCCATGACGTTGCTAGCCTGGCGGCTCTCCCAGGGCATGTCGGCGCGCAGCCAGCCCATGGCCGGGCCCTGTGCCAGGCTGGCACGCAGCTCCATGGCCTCCTCGGCGTCCATCCAGAAGCGGGGCACATCCACGGGCTGGCGCACGAACTTCTGCTCGGCCTCGCTGCGCACGGTGCTGGCGGGCTCCACGAACACGACCGCACGCGCTCCCAACAGGGGAGCGTTGAGCCAGTTCAGGCCCGTGTTGAAGTCCATCAGCACGATGGCGTCGCGCACGGTTCGGCCGTTGAAGTCGGCCAGAGTGCCGCGCCCGGCATCAACTATCTCGCCCCGCAGGCCGTCCGGGCCTATCTGGCTGGTACGCACCAGGTTGGGCCACAGCGCGCGCAGCCGGTAGCTGCGCCCGTCACCCAGCAGCTCCAAGGTCGCCCCGCGGTCCACCGGCACGGGCACGGAGAAGGTCTGCCGACGAATCTCGGCCAGGCCGATCTCGCGGAACCTGCGCTCTATGTAGTCGGCGGCCGTAGAACACCCCGAGTACCCCACCACGCGGCTCTCGAGGCTGCTTAGAGCGCCAAGATCGCCGGACAGGCCGGCCAGGTCTACTGAGGCCATCAGCTCTGCGCAGCCCTGCGCCCACGCCGACGGCAGGGAGCCAATGGCCAGGGACCAGGCCATTAGTGCCGCAGCCCGCACTCGGACACCTCGCGCAAAGGGCACCGCGACAACACCCTCCTCAGCCAAAATGAACGACGTAGCGGCGGTAGAACTCGCCAATGATGCCGATGGAGCCCCAGATCACTCCCGCAGTGAAGAAATGGCCCAAAGCTATGCCCAAGAAGAAGGGGATGAGCCGCCGGTACAGCCGCATCCCACCCAGGCGAAACACGACGGTCTTGGTCAGCCACACCACGAAGAAGGGCCCCCAGATGTGATGCCCGTAGGTGGTGGCCATGACGAAGCCCAGCGGATGCAGCGGGAAGCGCAGGAACACCGTGCGCAGCACCACCAACACGCTGACCAGGGCGAACCCCCCGCCCACGAAGGAGGTGCGCAGCACGTCCGGCGCCTTGGCCGCGCGCATGTACCCGGCCGTGTCCAGGTAGTCATGCAGAGCCAGATAGGTGCGATAGCCGCCCTGGGTCGTCCCTCCCTCGAGCACATTGTTGCCATACTGGTAGTAGGCCTGCAAGTGGATGTAGCAGGCGCCCCAGAACCCCAGGACCAGGGCCACGATCAGCCCCCAGAACATGCTGCGGCTGCGCAGCCGGGACTCGTCCGCCAGCTTGAGGGCCTCGATCTGCGAGGCCTGTGAGGACTGGTAGTAGCCCCGCGACATGAACATGAAGGTGGAGAAGATGGTCAGGTTGCGGAAGCTGCCCCGGCTGACGAAGGCCTTCGAGCCAAAGGCGTTGAGCATGCCGCGCTTGTGCTGGTAGAAGGGGAACAGCCACACCATCGGCGCGCCCGCCTCCGACCGCACGCGCGAATACACCAGGGCGAAGGCGAAGAACAGCCCGAAGTAGATCAGCGCCGTCGAAAGCCACATCCCCGCGCGCACCGCGAATCCCACCACGAAGGCGAAGCCGGCCAGGACGCCGATGACGGCGGCTCGGTAGGAAACCGGCTCATCGGAGTCGTGCACGCGCGCGTCGTTGTAGAAGGCCTTGCGGAACACCTCCCGCAGGTGCCCGCGCGCCACCCACACCAGGAACAGCGCCAGGGCCAGATAGCCGCCCGTGGACTGCTCCTGGTCGAAGGGCATGCCGGGGATGCGATAGCCGAACATGGAGGCGACCACGTTCTCGAAGCGGGTCATCAGGTAGAAGACCCACACGGAGAGCGCCACGTCGTGCGACACCAGGTAGCCGATGCCCAGCACGGCCGGGCGGTAGCCGATCAGCAGCGGCCGGATGGCGCTCATGGGCTCCTCGGTGAAAAGGGCCCCCAGATCGTAGGAGCGGCCCAGCGCCGGCACGGCCGGGTTGAAGGCGTTGAAGATGTTCAGCAGGTTGTAGATGAAGGCCAGCCCAAACCCCACCCACATCACCGGATTGCGAAAGAAGGGCGCAATGCGGCCCTCCTGGGTCGCGCTCACCTCTAACACCATGTGACAGATGGGGAAGGTCAGGTGCTCCTTCTCGGCCCACTGCCGGCGGAAGATGACGATCAGCGACAGCATGGTCACGAAGACCGCCAGGAAGAACAGCGTCCACCAGCCCAGCGGGCCGATCCAGGCCAGCCAGGGCACCCTCTCGTCGGGCGCGCCCTCGTAGAGCGTGCGCACGACCTCCGGGTCGCGAGGGGCCATCCACTTGGGGAAGTAGCCCTGAAGCGCGGCCAGGTCGTTCTCCGGCGCGGCGAAGTAGGTCAGCGAGGTCGTGCACGGAAACAGCATGCGCACCACGCCCACCGAGGCCATGGGCGTGGCGATGGTGAGAAAGGCGTAGACCAACAGGATGTCCCCACGGCGCAGGCGCAGAGCCCGGGACACGCGACGCAGAAGAGGGGAGAGCGCGGCCAGCAGAATGAGGCCGGCCACGGCGGGGATGGGCGGGACGCTCTCGGTGATCTGGCAGGCGTGGGACACCATCTCTGCCTGCCGCACCCAGAAGAGGGACACGGCCAGCAGGAGGACGGCTATGGTCAGTGCTCTAACGCTTAGCCCATGCGCGAGCTCGGGATCGGCGCGCGCTCGCTCGTCCTCGTGCGGGGCTAGCTCAGCCATGATGTGAGCGGTGTAGGCCGGGCGTCTCTGGCCACGCCTCGCTTCCTCGCGCGGCGGGACCCGACCTGCATCGGAGTCGCCCACCGGCCTGGTAGGTATCCGGCCGCCGGCGGAGAATATCCGCGCTTGACGACACGGCTATCGGCTCAGCCGCACGGCCGACTGCACGACGGGAAGGAGTCGAAGATGCCCATAAACGTGATCCTGCCGCCCGCGATGCGCGAACTCGCCGGTGGTGCCGCACGCGTGCAGGCCGATGCCTCCAACGTGGGGGAGCTGCTCCGCAACCTGGTGCGCGATCACCCCAAGGCCCGCGAGGCCATGTTCGCCGGCACCGGAGGCCTGTCTCCCCAGGTGGTCGTCTACCTCAACGGCGAGTCCATCGAGGACATGGACGGCCTGGAGACCGAGCTCCAGGACGAGGACGAGATCCGCATCGCCATGGCGCGCACTCCCCGCTAGCGCCCGACCTGCCCTCCGCTGGGTGGGAGCAACACCACAACCGGCCGCATTGCTGTGTGCCGCCTATTGACATAGGCGGCCGGCTGCGGGTATATTCTCGATAATCCCGACCGGCATTCTCGGTATGCCGCGTAAGCGTCAACCGTCCGGCAGGGAGGCAGCGACCACGAAGCTCTCCGCCAAGAGCGACTATGGCCTCAGGGCCGCCGTCGAGTTGGCCGGCAACTACGGCGCGGGCCCCATCCAGGCGCGCGAGATAGCCGAGCGCCAAGAGGTGCCGCTCAGGTTCCTCGAGCAGCTCCTGGGCGATCTGAAGCGCGCCGGGCTGGTCGAGAGCACGCGCGGAGCACTGGGCGGCTACGCGTTGGCGCGCCGGCCGGATAGGATCTCCGCCTGGGACGTTGTCGTGGCGCTGGAGAGTGAGATAGCCCTGGCCGAGCGCCCAGCGGACGGCGACGTCGGGCCCGGAGCCGCCGTGAGCGAGCTGCTGCTGCGGGCCCAAGAGGAGCTAACCCAGGTGCTCAAGGGGGTGAGCCTGCGCGAGCTGCTAGCTCGCCAGCAGGCTTTGGAGGCGCAGGCCGGCCCCATGTTCCACATCTGACAGCCGGGAGGAGCAGACCTACCCATGGGCCACATAGCCAGCGACATCACCAAGCTGATTGGCAACACGCCCCTGGTCCGACTCAACAAGGTGCTCGGCGACGCCGATGCCACCGTTCTGGCCAAGCTCGAGTTCTACAACCCGGCCGGCAGCGTGAAGGACCGCATCGGCGTGAGCATGATCCTGGCGGCGGAGGCCGAGGGCAGGATCGAGCCGGGCAAGACCGTCATCGTCGAGCCGACCAGCGGCAACACCGGCATCGCCCTGGCCTTCGTGTGCGCCGCCAAGGGCTACCGCCTGCTGCTGACCATGCCCGAGACCATGAGCATGGAGCGCCGCACGCTGCTCAAAGCCTACGGCTCGGAGCTGGTGCTCACCGACGGCGCCAAGGGCATGCCCGGGGCCATTGCCGAGGCTGAGAGGATAGTGGCCGAGAACGAGAATCACTTCATGCCACAGCAGTTCAAGAACCCCGCCAATCCCGAGGTGCACAGGCAGACCACTGCGCTCGAGGTCTGGCAGGACACTGATGGCAACCTGGACATCTTCGTGGCCGGTGTGGGCACTGGCGGCACCATCACCGGCGTCGGTCAGGTGCTCAAGCCCAAGCTTCCTCATCTTCAGTGCATCGCCGTGGAGCCCGTGCACTCGCCGGTGCTGTCTGGAGGCGAGCCGGCCCCCCACAAGATCCAGGGCATTGGTGCCGGCTTCAAGCCGGACGTGCTGGACATGTCGGTCGTGGACGAGATCGTCCAGGTCAGCAACGATGAGGCGGCGGAGATGGCCCGTCGCTTGGCCAAGGAGGAGGGGATCCTCTGCGGGATATCATCGGGGGCGGCCGCTCACGCCGCCGTAGAGGTGGCCAAGCGCGAGACCAGCGCGGGCAAGACCATCGTCGTAGTGCTCCCCGACACCGGCGAGCGATACCTGAGCACGGACCTCTTCGCGGACTAGCATACGCGGCCAGCCGGTCTCATTGACACGCCCTGTCTGGCGTGCTATCATCCCCCCGACACATGCAGGTCGAGGAGGCACAGCAAATGGTCACATTCTCCAAGGTCAAGGAAAGCGAGATCACCCGCACGATAGTGGAGCGGTTCACCAAGGAGTTCCTGGAGTACGTTGACAGCGACGCCATCATCGTGGGCGCGGGACCAGCGGGCCTGACGGCCGCGCGGGACCTGGCCCTGGCGGGCAGCAAGGTGCTGGTCCTGGAGGGCAACAACTACCTGGGCGGCGGCTTCTGGATCGGCGGCTACCTGATGAACCAGCTAACCGTCCGCCACCCCGGCCAGGAAGTGCTGGAGGAGATCGGCGCGCCCTTCGACGAGGTGTCGCCAGGGCTCTACGCGGCCTTCGCGCCGCACGCCTGTAGCAAGCTCATCGCGGCCACCTGCGACGCCGGCGCCCGCATCGTCAACATGACCTCCTTCGATGACGTGGTGCTGGGCGAGGGCGACCGCGTGCGCGGCGCCGTCATCAACTGGACCCCCGTGGGCGCGCTGCCACGGGCCATCACCTGCGTTGACCCGGTGGCCATCGAGGGCAAGGTGCTCATTGACGCCAGCGGCCACGACGCCGTGGTGGCCAAGTCACTGGCGGACAGAGGCCTGCTGGAGCTGCGCGGCATGGGTGCCATGTGGGTCAACGAGTCCGAGGACGCCATCGTGGAGCACACCGGCGAGGTCCATCCGGGGCTGATCGTGGCCGGCATGGCGGTCTCCACCGTGCACGGCCTGCCGCGCATGGGGCCCACCTTTGGCGGCATGCTGCTCTCGGGCAAGAAGGCGGCTCAGGAAGCGCTGAAGGCCATCGCGGCTCACGAGCATGAGACGGCGGAGGTGCTTCGAACCGAGGCGTAGCCGGCCGCGGGCTGGCCCGAAGAGAGCGTTGCCCGGGTGACGGCGCCACGAGAGGCGGAGTCGGTTGCCACGCAGCAGCACTGAGCGCGACAGGCGCGCTCGGAGTTGCTGCGTTCTTCTTAGCCGGCTAGTAGTAGGCCGGTCTGTAAGCGCATGGAGCAGCCACGGTGAAGAAGGCTGAACAGGCGCTGTTCGGCTGGGAGACACTGGCAGCGCTGGGAGTGTACGCGGCGCTGCTGGTCGCCTACGTCACCTTCGTGCTGCGGCTACTGGCCGAGCCGCTCCACTGGCTGCGCGAGAGCCACGGACACCTATACGTCGCGGCCGCGCTGGCGCTCATCCTGGCTCAAGCCATGGCGCTCGAATTCGTAGCCGGGTGGCTGCTGCTGCGCTTCGCCGAATGGCGGCGCGGCGCGGCCCGCCGCAAGGTGTAGGGGTCGCGGCATGGACTTCCCCATCTCCGGCGTTCACGTTAGCCCCTTCCTGTTGGCCTCCGTGGGTCTCGTGGTGGGCGCGCTGGCCGGGTTCTTCGGCGTGGGCGGCGGGTTCCTGACCGGCCCCATGTTGTATACGCTGGGCGTGCCTATGAACTTCGTGGTGGGCACCGACCTGGCCTACATGACCGGCAAGTCCATCATCGCCGCCAAAGAGCACCGGGCGCTGGGGCATATAGACTTCAAACTGGGCTTCCTGATGATCGCCGGCACCGTGCTAGGCATAGAGGTGGGCGCCCAGGTCATCGAAGTACTCAAGCGCCTGGGCTCCATTGACATGGTGGTGGGCGTGACCTACGTCGTCATCCTGGTGGCCATATCGGGCTTCGTGGCCTGGGAAGCCGCCCACGCCCTGCGGCAGGCCAAGGAGCGCGTGTCGGCCGAGGCGGCCAGTGGCTTCGCGGCTATCACCCGCCGTGTTCAGCGCTTGCGGCTATGGCCGCTGATCTCACTGCCCGCCTCTGGCATCAAGAGCATTTCGCTGTGGGCCATCCTGGCGGTCAGCTTCGCCACCGGTCTGCTGTCGGGTATGCTCGGGGTCGGCGGCGGTTTCATCCGCATGCCGGCCCTGGTCTACCTGATCGGCGTGCCGACACACGTGGCGGTTGGCACCGACCTCTTCGAGATCGTCGTCTCGGCCAGCTATGGCACGCTGAGCCACGCGGTCAAGGGGAACGTGGACATCCTCATGGCCCTGGTGATGCAGACCGGCGCCGCCATCGGCGCCAAACTAGGGGCGCGGCTGACCGCCAGGGTAACCGGCCCGCACATACGGCTGGCCTTCGCCGTGCTGCCTCTCATCGGCGCGGGCCTGGTACTCATGCGCCTCTTCGGCGGAGGCGCTCCGGCCGGCGGGCACTAGGGGCGCGACAATGGCACTCACCGTTTCGACCATCCTGGTATGTGTGGACGACTCCCACAGCGCGACCAGCGCCGCCCAGGTGGCGGCGGTGATCGCCAGGGCTTGTCATTCGGCGGTGACCGTGTTGGGACTGGCCGCCCCCGGGGCCAACCGCTCGGCCATCACGGCGGCGGCCGAGCGCGTGGCGGCCATGCTGCCCGACGGCGCACTGGGCACGGCCGTGGAGCCAACGCGCCGCGTGCGCGGCCGCGCCCTGTACGAGCGGGCCGCAGCACACGACCTGGTGGTGGTGGGCGCCCACCTGCGCCGCCGCACCATCCCCCTCATCGGACAACAGGTGGTTGACTACCTGGCCAGCCACGTCAGCGGCCCCCTGATCATCGCCCGGGCGGAGCCTGACAGCCTCGGCAAGATGCTCATAGGAGTGGCGGGCGGGTCCCAGTCGCTGGCGCCTCTGCGCTGGGGTGTGCAACTCGCGTCCGTATTGGGCGGCCGCGCCGACGTCGTCCACGTCGCCGACCCGATACCGCACATGTACGACGGCCTGCCGGGCATGGCCGAGGGCGCCGAGGACCTGATCGAGTCCCCGACGCTTCCGGGGCACGTCCTGCGCCACAGCGCGCGCTATATGCAGCGCCTGCACGTAGAGGGGGACATCCTCACCCCGCACGGGGACGTGCTGGAGGAAATGCTGCGACTCACGGCGGAGGGCGGGTACAACCTGGTCGTCACCGGCTCCTTCTACGCACGCCCGGGCATCGCCAAGTACGCCCTGGGAAACGTGACCAAGGAGGTAGCCCTCCGCGCCCCCTGCTCAGTCGCGATAGTCCCTCCGCACCGCCGCCCGACGGCGCACGAGACCGCCCGCCTGCCAGCCGACCTGGAGACGTGAACAGGGCGCGCCGCAGCGCGCCCTGTGGCTTCCCCGTTGGCCCCGATCCGGGCTCTCAGTGCTTCATGTGGCCGCGATGTAGTCGGGCCATCGAGCTGAGCAGCAACCCTCGGATGTGAGCAAAGGCCTCCGTCTGCGACATCCTCCGCTCACGCACGAGCAGCCTCACCACGTCCAGAGTCGGGTCCCGCCTCTCCACCAGACGTTCCAGAATGTCGGCGTCGAAGGGCGACAGATCGGCTTTCAGATCGAAGTAGGTTGGCGTTCCTTCTGCATACCTGGCCATGATGCTGACCCCATCCCTTGTGATGCAATTGCGTTGGCCCTCCCACTATATGAAGACGTCTGAAGTGGCCGCCAGGTTGCATGTTCTGTAAGAAAGTGAGGCAACTCACTCAAGCGCGGGGCGCGCGGAGGCTGCGCGGGCCAGGCGTACGAACTCCCTCACCGCCACGGCGTCCTTGCGTCCGGGCGAGTGCTCCAGCCCGCTGGCGGCGTCCACGCCCGCCGGCTGTACGGTTGCGACGGCCTGGGACACGTTGGCCGGGTTGAGGCCGCCGGCCAGGATGACTGGCAGCTCGGCAGCCGACACGACGCTACGCGCCCGCTCCCAGTCGGAGGTCAGCCCCGTCCCCCCGCGCCCGCTGGCTTCTGTCGCCGTATCCAGCAAGACGGCATCACAGCCCGCCTCGGCGTACCGCCGCACGCTCCCCAGCACCACCTCGGCGTCGAAGCTGCCCTCTTGGGCCGGCGGCAGGTGGAGCACCTTCCACACCTCGCACTCCACCTGCGCGCGCAGAGACGCGACGAAGTCCTCCGACTCCCTGCCGTGCAGTTGAATGGCAGCGGGCCGCAAGGCCTCCGCTGCCCTGAGCGCACTCGCCAGCGGCGCGTCCAGGAGCACCGCCACCAGGGGAAGCGGAGCATCCCGCGCCAGCTCTGCGGCACGGTCCAGGGGCGCCGACCGCGGGGACTGAGGGACGTCGAGGATCACCCCGCCGAAATCAGCCCCCGCCTCGCTAGCCAGGGCCAGGTCCTCAGCCGAGGTATTGCCGCAGATCTTGACCTTGAGCTGCCTATCGTGCGTCACCATGGCCTGGTGCCTCGATTCTATGCCGCCGGCGACGCCCTGTCAAACCCATGGCTTCAGGCAGCCCCGTCCCCTGCGCCGCGCTGACTTCAGGTTGTGCCAACTTAGCGCCGGAGGGCGGTGGTGTGAGCTGGCACGAGCCTGCTGCCGATCGAAGCGCCGCCTGAGCCTAAACGTTGCTGACCTTGTGCCCCGCGTTTACAGTCCAGGGCGGATTATGTATAATGGCGCCCACCTTGCCGCCAGCGCAGGGAGGTCGGGGCATATGGTCGTGGTTATGCAGCCCGATGCCAGTGCGGAGCAGATTGACGACGTCATTGCCAAGGTGAAGGAGCTGGGCTTCACACCACACCCCATCCGCGGCGTGGAGAAGAGCGTCGTCGCGGTCATCGGCGAGGGAGTCTACGACGCCGCCCAGATCTTCGAGGCCATGCCGGGCGTGGACCGGGCCGTCCCCATCGGCCAGCCCTACAAGCTGGCTGGCAGCGACGTGAAGGGCGAGAAGACGGTCGTCAACATCGGCGACGTCCCCGTCGGGGGCGAGGAGGTCGTGGTCATCGCCGGCCCCTGCGCCGTGGAGAACCGCGACCAGCTCTTCCAGACCGCCGACATGGTCAGGCAGGCCGGCGTGCGCATCATCCGCGGCAGCGCCTTCAAACCGCGCACCTCCCCCCACGATTTCCAGGGGCTGGGGCAGGTGGGACTCGACCTGCTCAAGGAGGTCAAGCAGGAGCTGGGCCTGTACGTTGTGACCGAGGTGATGGCGGTCAGCGATCTGGAGGCGGTCGAGGAGGTGGCAGACTGCCTGCAAGTCGGCGCCCGCAACATGCAGAACTTCGGACTGCTCTCGGCTCTGGGCAAGAGCCAGCGGCCCGTCCTGCTCAAGCGCGGCATGAGCGCCTTGGTGGACGACCTGCTCAAGGCCGCGGAGTACATCATGCTGGGCGGGAACCAGAACGTGATCCTGTGCGAGCGCGGCATCCGCACCTTCGAACTGGCCACTCGCTTCACCCTGGACATCTCTGCCATCCCCGTCATCCAGCAGTTGAGCCACCTGGCCGTGCTGGTGGACCCCAGCCACGCCGCCGGCGACGACCGCTACGTGCCCGCTCTCTGCAAGGCGGCCATCGCGGCCGGCGCCGACGGCATCTTCGTGGAGACGCACTGCAATCCGGAGACGGCCCTGTGCGACGGTCCGCAGGCCCTGCCACCGGACGTGTTCCGCCGCCTTATGCGGGACCTGCCCGCCTTCGCCGAGGCAGCGGGACGCAAGCTCAGCCTCGCCACCGCATCGGCCTGACACGAGCGCCATGCGCATCGCCTACCTGGACCTGATCTGCGGCGTCAGCGGCGACATGACCTTAGGTGCGCTGCTGGACGCCGGCGTCTCGCTGGACGCCCTCCGCGAGGCGCTCTCCGGGCTGCCGGTGGAGGGCTGGAGGCTGCACGCGGAACGAGTCAGCCAGGGCGGCATCGCCGCCACCAAAGCCTCGGTCGCCCTCACCGACACGGCGGAGGCCCCACCAGCCCACGGTCGCTCCCTTGCACAGATAGAGCAGATCATCGGCGGAGGCGACCTCGAGCCCGACGTGCGCGAACAGTCCCTGGCCATCTTCCGCCGCATTGCCGAGGCCGAGGGCCGCATCCACGACGTCCCGGCCTCGGAGGTCCACTTTCACGAGCTCGGCGGCATTGACGCCATCGTGGACATCGTCGGCGCCGTGGCTGGCTTCAAGCTCCTCGACGTTGACGAGGTCCACGCCTCCCCCGTGCCGCTGAGCCACGGGATGGTCGAATGCGCCCACGGCACCTTCCCCGTGCCCGCGCCGGCCGTGCTCGAGCTGGTCAAGGGCCTGCCCACCCGCTCTCTGGATGTAGACGGCGAGACCGTCACCCCCACCGGCGCCGGGATCGTGACCACCTTGGCCAAGTCCTTCGGCCCGATGTCCGGCATGCGGATCGAGGAAATCGGCTACGGCGCCGGCAGCGATGACTTCGGCTCCGTGCCCAACCTGCTGCGCCTGGTCGTGGGGCAGGCCGCCGAGACAGCCGGGGCGCACGAGGACCAGGTCCACCTGATCCAGGCCAACATAGACGACATGAGCCCGGAGATGTACGAGCTGGCCGTGGAGCGGACCTTCTCGGCCGGCGCGCTCGATGCATGGCTCACGCCCATACACATGAAGAAGGGGCGTCCCGCCGTGCAGTTGTCGGCGCTGGCCCACCAGGCTGAGCTGGCCCAGGTAGCGGCGGCCATCTTCGCCAACACCACCACCTTCGGCATCCGCATCGGGCACATGACCCGAAGCTGCCTGGAGCGGGAGTGGCTGGAAGTGGACACGGAATACGGCCGGGTCCGCGTCAAGGTGGGCAAGTTCGAGGGCGAGCCGGTGACCTACGCGCCCGAGTATGAGGACTGCCGGGAGCTCGCCCGTCGGTCCGGCGTGCCCCTCAAGGACATCTACGCCGCTGCCCTGCGGGCGCTGGGAAGGGCGTGACCGCGTGCGGCCCAGGGACGACGCCCGAACGGTGCTCATTGACATGGCCCGGCGCCGACAGCGTCCGGGCTCTGCCAGCCCGCGAGAGCTCCTGGTGCGGAGGACTGCTACCATGCGCTGGCCAGACCCAAGCGAGGCGCTGGGCTCGATCCGGTGGGCCGTTATCGGGGCGGTGGCCACCAGGCTCTACATGCCGGAGCGCACGACGACAGACCTCGACGTGGCCATCTCGTCCGAGGACGCGGCGGAGGCGTACCGACGCCTGGAGCAGGCGGGCTGGGAGCGCCGGGGCGAGTTGGCCGTGCCGGGAGCGCATTGGCAGGCGCCGTCTGGAGACCACCTCGATGTCGTGGAGCTTGATCACCCATGGGTGCCCGAGGCGCTGGAGGCCGCCCTGGGCAACCGGGACCCGCAGGGATTGCCCATCCTGCCCCTGCCCTACCTGGTGCTCACGAAGATCGGCGCTGGGCGTGTGCAAGACCTCGCCGACGCAACTCGAATGCTCGGCCAGGCCACCGCCGATCAACTCGACGCGGTGCGCTCCGTGATCAGGCAGTACGCGCCGGCGGACGCCGAGGACGTGGAGGCCCTGATCGAATTGGG
>JBHIEF010000018.1:0-32803 GCA_046760465.1 Armatimonadota bacterium
CTGGCTGGCGGGCACTGCACTTGTCTGCTACCAGTAGTACACCCTCACCGCGTGGTGGAAGGCGTGGGGCGCGCCCAGGCCATGCGCCGCGTAGCAGTGCATGTACAGCGTCTGGCCCTTCTCCACCAGGAAGTGGCAGCCGGGAGGCATGTTCTCGTGCCAGAGGATGTCGCCTATGCCCGCGCACTCGGAGTAGTAGTCGCGCCCGCAATAGCCGAAGTAGCCCTTCGTGCCGGTCGGCTCCATGCCCGTGCCGGCCTCGGCCCACTTCTCCCAGGGGTTGTCGGGCAGCGTGGACAGGATGTGCCCGTTGTCGCTGGGTATGGTCCCGGCCTGGACGCCGATGAAGTGGCTCAGGCCCACGATGTGCATGTCCTCTTCGGCCACGATGGAGACCGAGCGGCGGTCGGTGCCCTCGACCGCGTAGGCTCCGGTGTTGAGCGTAATCACCTTCAGGGCGTGGCCATCTGCGATCGCCGTACCCCTCTTCCCTCGCGCCTGGCCGTCGGCGGGCGCGGCCCACGGGCCCGCGTACCAGGCCAGGGCCAAGGCCACCACGCTCGCGGCTAGGATCAACACGGCGGCTCTGCCCGTCATGTCAGCTCCCCCCTCGTGTCATTGTGAGCGACGGAACGGAGCGAAGAATCTCGTTCTCCTGCTCGGCTCACGCAACGTCGGGAGACGTTGCACTCCATACACGGCGGCCGCACTCTTCGGCCTTTCGGCAAACTCAGGACGCGCGCTTCGCGCCCCTGCCCACGGGCCTGCCTCGCCGGCAGGCGGGCACGCAGGTCAGGACGATCGCCTCGTGCGGCGCTACGCCTCGCTGGCAGCGATCAGCTCCCGCATCTTGCGGATGCCGGTGCGCGCCACTTCCAACAGCGGTTGCTGCCAGTAGTCGCGGTTGAACAGCTCCAGCGACAGCGGCCCATGGAAGCCGATGTCACGCAGGTCGCGCAGGAGCTGCACCAGAGGCAGAATGCCGTCCCCGGGATAGACGCGATGCTGGTCACGCTGCTCCTCGCGCGGCGGCTCGGCGGGCGCGTCGTTCCAGTGGAATACCGCCAGGGCCTCTCCGTTGAGGAGCTTGACACCCTCGAAGTCCGACCCGCCTCGGTACATGTGGAAGGTGTCGGCCACGATGCAGGCGTCCCGCCGGCCCGACTCCATGGCGATCAGCGCTGCCTTGCCCAGCCGGTTGACGCCCTTGACGAACCCGACGAACTCGACGGCCACGGTGATGCCGAACTCGTCGCCGACCTCCATCAACCGGCCGTAGCACTCGGCCGCCCACATCAGGTCCAGGTCCTCGCGATCCGGCGTGGGCACGGCGGCGATGTGCTTCGAGCCCGCCTCCGCCGCCTGCTCGATGCGCGGCCGCGCCCTCTCCAGCGCCTGCGGCAGCGCCTCCCTGTCCTCGGGCAGCCAGCCCCACAAGCCAATGACGTTCGGAACCTCCAGGCCGAGGTCGGCGATGCGCTTGGCCAGGTCCTCCAGCGATCCGCCTTCCTCGACATGCTTGGCGAGGTCGTTGCTCCAGAGCTCGATCCCCTGGTATCCGGCCTGGGCCACTATGTCCACTTTCTCGGTCAAGCCCGCCGGCCGGATGGTACTGGTGTTGAGGCACAGCTTCCATTCGCGTTCCTCTGGCTGACTCCAGGCTACGGGCGACAGGGCTGTCGCGGCTCCGGCAGAGCCGGCGGCGGCCAGCAGTTGTCGGCGCGTCAGTCGGTAACTCACTCGGGTGCTCCTCCTCGGAGGACGGGCTGTTCCGGTTCGGTCCGCGGCCGCAACTTCGCGCCGGCCTTCGCTTCATCCTGCCCTCGTGGTCTCCGCCACGTTTTCCTCGGTGACAGTGGGCAAAGCTCAGCTCGGGAAGGTCAGGGGCGATGGGCGGCGAAGTAGCCCCTACGGCGTATCCCCTCGGCGCCGCAAGACCATCTAGGGAGGTAGGCTCATGGCCAGCGACAAGCTTCTGAAGATGCTGAATGACGCCATCGCACGGGAGCTGCAAGTCAGCATCCAATACATGTGGCAGCACGTGCAGTGGGCCGGCGTGCATGGCAAGGCGGTTGAGGGCACCTTCAAAGACACCGCCATCACCGAGATGAGGCACGCGGAGTCCATCGCCGAGCGCCTGTTCTACCTGGGCGAGATACCCACGACCAAACCAGAGAAGATCACGGTGGGCGACAACCTCAAGGAGATGCTGGAGCTGGACGTCAAGGCCGAAGAGGAAGCCATCGAGATGTACAAGGAGCTCATCAAGGTGGCCCAGGACGAGGGAGACGTGACCACGGCCTTCCTGTTCATGGACATCCTCAAGGATGAGGAAGAGCACCACGACGACTTCACCAGCTTGCTGGAGGACTGGCACGGATAGTCGCCGGCCCGTGCCACGACCTTGGCCGGAATCCGAGGGCGACTCATTGGTGAGTCGCCCTCGTTTTCTGCTTCGGCCAGGAGTTCGTTCGCCCTGCACCGAAACCTATCCGGCGTTTGCCGCACCAGCGTATAGACTTGCTGCGAGGTGAGTTGTGATGGCACAGGGCAAGGGCCCCTACGTGCTGGGTATTGACTGCGGCACACAGAGCCTGCGGTCCATCATCTGCGACCTCAAGGGGAACATAGTCGCCTCCGCGGCGCAGGAGTATCCCGTTGACTTCCCACAGGTGAGTTGGGCCGAGCAGCGGGCCGAGGACTGGTGGGACGCGGCCAAGACTACCTGCGCCCAGTGCCTGGCCGAGTCGGGCCTGAAGGGCGAGGATATCGTCGGCCTCAGCATAGACGGCACCTCCTGCACTGTCGTCGTCACCAGGCGCGACGGCACGCCGCTGCGGCCGGTGATCCTGTGGATGGATCAACGCGCCCACGAGCAGGCCGAGCGCGTGACCGCCACCGGGCATGAGATGCTCAAGTACGTGGGCGGGTCCGACTCTCCCGAGTGGATGCTGCCCAAGGCGCTATGGCTGAAGCAGAACGAGCCTGAGGTCTACGAGAAGGCCGATCTGGTCATTGAGGGCACCGACTGGCTCATGTTCCGGCTGACCGGTGAGTGGGCCGCCAGCCTGTGCAACGTCACCTGCAAGTGGAACTACGCCTCGGTGGAGGGCGGCTGGGCCGAGGACATGCTGGAGGAGGTGGGCCTGGAGGACCTGATGGCTAAGTGGCCTGACAACATCCTCCCCATGGGCGCCCTGGCTGGCCACCTGACCTCCCAGGCGGCCGCCGACCTGGGCCTCGCCGCGGGCACGCCGGTGGCGCAGGGAGGCATTGACGCCTACGCGGCAATGATGGGCCTGGACGTGGTCAAGCCCGGCCGCATGGGGCTGGTGATGGGCTCCTCCACGTGTCACATGGCCCTGGCCGCCGAAGGCGTCTTCGGTACGCACGTCTGGGGGCCCTACCCCGATGCTCTCCTGAAGGGCACCTGGGTGCTTGAGGGGGGCCAGACGGCCACTGGCTCAATCGTGAAGTGGTTCAAGGACAACTTCGCCCATCCTGAGCAGCAGCAGGCCCAAAGCGAAGGCCGCAGCCCCTACGAGGTACTCGACGAGGAGGCTGCCGCCGTCGAGCCCGGCTGCGAGGGTCTGATCCTGGTTGACTACTTCCAAGGCAACCGCACCCCCCTGCGCGACCCGCTGGCGCGCGGCATGTTCTGGGGTCTGTCCCTGAGGCACTCCCGCGCCCACCTGCATCGCGCCATCTACGAGGGTACGGCCTTCGGCACGCGACACATTCTCGAGGATATGGCGCAAGGCGGCTACGAGGCAGAGGCCATCTACGCCTGCGGCGGCGGCGCGAAGAGCCGACTGTGGCTTCAGATCCACGCCGACGTCTGCGGCGTGCCCATGCTGCTGACCCGTGTGCCCGATGCAACCGCGCTGGGCACCGCCATCTGCGCGGCCGTGGGTGCGGGCCAGTTCGACAGCATTGAAGAGGCCTCCGGCCAGATGGTCACCGTCGCCGAGCAGATCGAGCCCAACGACCACCTAAAGGACGTCTACGACTTCTACTATGACAAGTACGTCCGCACCTATCCGCAGATGGTCGACTTGATGCACGAGGTGGCGCAACGGCTCATGTGATGCGAGATGCAGGATGCGGGATGCGAGATACGACACGTGAGACGCCAACCGAGCAATCAAGGTCACGGATATTCAGCCGGCTCGCGCCGGGCGCCGGCAGGAAGCTATCGCGACCTCGACATCTATGTCAGGGCGCGGGCACTCATCGCCGGCTGCCACGAGCTGAGCCTGCGCTTGCCGAAGTTCGAGATGTATGAGGAGGGCAGCCAACTGCGGCGCGCAGTCAAGGCCATTGGGGCCAACATAGTGGAGGGCTATGGACGCCGGCGCTACACGAAGGACTATCTCCGCTTCCTGACCTACGCACACGCCTCATGCGACGAGGCCATCTACCATCTGGAGGTGCTTCGCGACACCGGCTCAGCCAAAGCAGAGGACGTTGAGGCGTTGCTCGGCGTCGCGGACGTCTTAGGACGCCAGATTCACCGGTTCATCCAGTCCGTGCGAGAACAGCACAAGCCCGGGTAGAGGGGTCGTGGTCGCGATCGCCGTGTCCCGGCTGGTTGGGTATACACGTACCTTCTCGCCTGTCGAGACTGGCATCGCGCATCCTGCATCCCGCATCCCGTATCTCGCATCTCGAATCGCGTATCTCGCATCCCGGAAGCCATGCAACACCCCCAGGCCTACCAACTAGCCGAGCAGATCGAGGACCTCATCGCCTCCGGGCGCGATGACGACCTGGAGAGCCTGCTCTATCAGTTCAGCCCCGTGGACATCGCCATTGCTCTGCGCGAGTTGTCCGAAAGCGACCGCAACAGAGTCTTCAGCATCCTGGAGCTGCACGAGCAGGCAGCGGTCCTGGAGGAGGCCGACGACGAGACCACAGGTGACTTGCTGGAGGGAGTGGCGACGGAGGAGCTGTCCCGCATCATTGACGCCATGCCGCCGGACGCTGGCGCGGACGCCATCGCCTTCCTGACGGAGGAGGATGCTGGGCGCGTACTCGAGCTCATGCCCGACGAGGAGTCAGATGAGCTCGAGGAGTTGCTGAAGTACCCTGAGGACAGCGCCGGGGGCATCATGTCCCCGGAGTTCGTGGCCGTGCGCGAGGACATCACCGCCGCGCAGGCCATGGAGGTCGTCCGTGCGGCGGGAGTCACTCCCGAAACCCTCTTCTACGTATATGTCGTGGACGACGACGATGGGCTGGCCGGTGTGGTTGATCTGCGCGAGCTTATCCTCGCCGACCCGGAAGCGCTGCTCAGTTCCTTCTGCGTGCGCGACGTGGCCAAGGTGACGCCCGACGTAGATCAGGAGGAGGTCGTGCGCCTCAGCCACAAGTACGACCTCCTGGCCCTACCGGTGGTGGATGCCAACGACCGACTGCTGGGTACGGTCACGGTGGACGACGTGATTGACGTCCTGCAACGGGAACACACAGAGGACATCACGCGCCTGGCGGGCACGGACGCGGCGGACTTGATGAGCAAGTCCAGCATCAAGGTGGCCGGCATCCGGTTGCCTTGGCTGGCCATCTGCCTGGTGGGCAGTCTCGGGTCTGCGGCCATCATCCGCTTCTTTGAGGTGACCTTGAGGGACGTCATCGCCTTGGTGGCCTTCATCCCCATCATCACCGCCACAGGCGGCAACAGCGGCCTGCAATCCTCCACGGTCGCCGTACGGGGCCTGGCCCTGGGCTTGGTGCAGCCCTTTGGCGTGGGGCGGCTCTTCATGCGCGAGATCCGGACGGCGCTGCTGATGGGCCTGGCCTGCGGCCTGATCATCGGGCTGCTGGTCGTGGTCTGGGTGAACGACAGGCCGGAGGTCGGCCTGATAGTCGGCCTATCGCTCTTCGCCGCGATCACCTGGGCCGCCACTGTCGGCAGCTTGGTTCCGCTCCTGTTCCACCGGCTCGGGCTTGATCCGGCCGTGGCCTCCGGGCCGCTGGTGACTACGGCCAACGACGTCTTCGGCCTGGTCATCTACTTCGCCATCGCTACCGCGCTGCTGCATGCATGGGGCCGGTAGCCACCACGGGACGCCGCGCCCGACTCATCATGACGCCTGCTGAGATCGCATCCCAACTGGTCGCCATCCCCAGCCCCAACCTGGGTCAGCCGGGGGCCGACCCTCCCTCCTCCTGTGAGCAGGAGGTGGCGCGATTCGTCGTTGCCTTCCTGGAGGACTTGGGCCTGGCGGCGGAACGCCAGCCCGTCGTGGGTGAGCGCTGCAATATCCTCGCCACCATCGAGGGAACGGGCCCGCGAACGCTGCTGATAGACGCCCACATGGACACCGTGCCGGCCGAGAACATGGACATCGAGCCGTTCTCGGGCGAGGTACGAGACGGCAAGGTCTTCGGTCGGGGCGCCTGCGACAACAAGGGCAGCCTGACGGCGGTCCTCACAGCGCTCCGCGATCTCGTGGAAGGCGATCCCCCGTCCGCAACTGTGCGCTTTGCGGCGACCGTGGATGAGGAGGTCGGCTTCCGCGGCATGCGTCGGCTGGCGCAGTCCGGACTGTCGGTAGACGCCGCCATCGTCGCCGAGCCCACGCGGTTGGAAGTGGTGGTGGCTACCAAGGGTGCGGCGCGCTGGAAGGTCCGCACGCGCGGAATCGCCGCGCACACCTCGCAGCCTGAGCTGGGCGTCAACGCCATCTACAAGATGGCGGAGGTCGTATCCGCGCTGCACGGTCGGCTCACGCCTGCTCTGGCCGAGCGTCGGCACCCCCTCGTGGGCTGCCCAAAGCTGACCGTTTCGGTCATCGAGGGCGGACGCCTGGTCAACATCGTGCCCGATGAGTGCGTCATCGAGGTGGATCGGCGCCTCCTGCCCGGCGAGCAACGGAACGACGTCATCGCGGAGGTCCAGAAGTTCCTGGCCGATTTGCGTCAGGATGATCCTCAGCTCGACGTGCGCATGGAGGATCCGTATCTGTTCCTGCCCGGCACCGAGGTGCTGGACACGGCGGAGATCGTCCGGGTCGCACTCGAGGCTGCGACCGAGCTCGGCGGCGGGGCCGAGACACGCGGAGTGCCCTTCACCAGCCACGCCAGCGTCCTGGAGCCAGTGGGCATCCCGGCCATCCTCTTCGGTCCCGGCAACGCTGACTTGGCTCACGGGCCGGTCGAGTACGTGGAGATCGAGAAAGTCGAGCGGGCCGCGCAGGCCTTCGCGCGTATCGCGCGCAGGTTCGGGGCGTGCGAGTAGGCCCCCGAGCAGTCCGGGCGGCACAGCACACGCGTCGTCAGGAGCGGCAATGTCACAGCGATCGCAGCCACCCGAGGAGCACCCGTGCGTCTCTGCCTCACTCGTTCCCGGCCTCCACAACTGGGTCGAGGTGGACCTGCGTGCCATCCGCGGCAACGTGTGCCACCTCCGCGAGGTCGTCGGCGAGGACGTCGAGCTCATCGCCGTGGTCAAGGCCAGTGCTTACGGTCATGGCGCCGTTCCCGTCTCGCGGGCGGCCCTGGACGCAGGAGCAGGCAAGCTGGCCGTGTACACGGCGGCCGAGGCGGCCGAGCTTCGCCGCGCGGGCATCGAGGCGCCCATCTACATCATGTCCCCAGCTACGCGCGAGGCGGCCGCTGCCGCCGCCGAGCTGGACCTCGAGATCACGGTGTGCGAACCCCGTCACGCGTTGGCGCTGGCTGAGCTTGCTCAAGCCCGGCAGACGCAGCTGAAGGCGCATCTGAAGGTGGACACCGGCATGTGCCGTTGTGGAGTGCGGCTGGACGAGGCGCTGGACTGCCTGCGGGAGGTGGTGGGCGCGCCGGGGCTGCGCCTGGTGGGCGTGTGCTCTCACCTGGCCGAATCCGAAGTCTCCGACCTCACCTTCACCAGGGAGCAGCTAACGCGCTTCCAGAGCTTCCTGGAAGAGGCAGGCCAGTTGATCGGCCCGGAGGTGCAGCGGCACATCGCCAACAGCGCCGCCGTGCTCCGACTTCCCGAGTCTCGCCTGGACGCGTGTCGGGTCGGGCTGGCCATGTACGGCCTCTCCGAGGGCGACTACCAGCACGACGGGGCGCTGCGGCCGGCACTATCCTGGAAGGCCCGGCTGGTACAGGTCCGCCGCGCCAAGAGGGGCGAGACGGTCAGCTACGGCCGTACGCATACCGTGCGCGAGGATACCCTCGTGGGGTTGGTGCCGGTGGGCTATGCTGACGGATACCCCAGAGCGCTGTCGAACCGCGGCGAGGTGTTGGTGCGGGGGCACCGGGCGCCCGTGCTTGGCGTGGTCTGCATGGACAGCTTCGTGGTAGACGTGGGCCATGTGCCCGGCGTTGAGGTGGGGGATGAGGTGGTGTTGATCGGGGAGCAGGGCGATCAGTGCCTTCCCGCCTCGGAGTTGGCCGAGGGTGCGGGCACGATCGTCTACGACATCGTCGCCGGATTGGGCGCCCGACCTGAGCGCATCTACCTCAACGCCGGCTAGGTGCAGCCCTCGCCCCCTTCCCCTCTTCCGGCGGGCGAGGGGAGCACGGGGGGAGGCCGGTTTCCGCGCCCGTCGAGGAGCGAAGCCTGATGCCTGACGCGAGGGAGACCATCCGGCGGGCCGTCGCGGGCCGCCTCGATGAGGCCGCGCAGTTGCTCTGTGACCTCATCGCCGAGCCCAGCGTGGCAGGCCAGGAGGCGAGCGCCCAGGAGCTGATGGCGGCGGCCTGCGAGCGCATCGGCCTGGAGACCAGCTTCGAGGAGGTCCCCGAGTCCCTGCGCGACGACCCCGAGTACTCCCACGCCGACGTCGAACCACCATACGAGGGCCGGTGCAACGTGGTGGCCGTGCGCACGGGCACTGGCGGCGGGCGCAGCCTGATTCTGTCCAGCCACATGGACGTGGTGCCGGCAGAGGAGTGGCCGGAGGCCTTCACGCCGGCTCGCGACGGCGACAGCATCGTCGGCCGTGGCGCCGTGGACGCCAAGGGGCAGGTGGTGACTGCCTGGCTGGCCCTGGCAGCGCTCCAAGATGCGCAGATAGCCGTCGCGGGCGACGTCGAATTGCAGTCGGTCATCGAGGAAGAGCCCGGCGGCAACGGCGCCCTGGCCCTGCTGCGGCAGGGCCACAAGGCCGACGGCGCCATCGTGCTGGAGGGGACCGACCTCCACGTGCATCCAGCCAATCGCGGCGCGCTGTGGTTCCGCCTGAAGACCTTTGGCAAGCCCGTCCACATGGGTCGCATGCACGAGGGCATCAGCGCGCTGGACAAGATGACCGTCGTCATCGAGCAGCTCCGCGAGTACGGCGAGCGCCTGGTCCGCGAGAGCCGGGGCGTGCCGCAATTCGAGCGTTACGAGCGCCCGGTGCAGCTCAACGTCGGCACCATCAAGGGCGGCGAGTGGCCCAGCATGGTGCCCGGGGAGGTCACCATTGAGGGCGGCGTCGGTTTCCTGCCCAACAAGCGCATGGACGACGTCAAGCACGAGCTGCGCGAGGCAGTCGAGTCAGTGGACGACCAATGGCTCAAGCACAACTACGAGCTTGACTTCTCCAAGCTGCACAACGACGCCTACGCCACCCCGGCCGACCATCCGCTGCCGCAGACGCTGGCGCGGGCCTGCCGCGACCTGGGGCTGGAATCGGAGGTCTTCGGCTGGAACATCAGCTGCGACGCCAGGCTCTACTACCACGTCGGCGGCATGCCCACCGTTGTCTTCGGGCCGGGCTCAGTGGCCCAGGCGCACTCCATTGGGGAGGGCCTCAACCTCGGGGAGATGCAACGGGCCGCCGAGGCACTGGCGTTGTGCATTGTGGAGTGGTGTGGCACGGCGGGACGGTAGCTGGTGGTGAGTTGGCTGGCGCCGCCCAGAGCCGGCCGATCCCCAGTCACCTCAACCGGAGGTACGCAATGCCTTGCAGAATCGCCGTCATCGGCACCGGCCGCTTTGGCCTTCAGCACCTGCGCACCTTCCGGCAGATGACCTGGCGGGGGCAGGCCGTGCTGGCGGCTGCGTGTGACGTAGGCGAGCCGGCGTGGTTTGAGGGCCTGTGCCAGAAGTTCGGGTGCAGGGGCTACCGCGACTACCGCGAGATGCTCGAAAAGGAGGACCTGGACGCGTGCACCGTGGTCACTCCCGACCACCTGCACCGCGAAATGGCCGTGGCCTGCCTGGAGGCCGGCAAGCACGTGCTGGTCGAGAAGCCGCTGGACACTACCGTCGAGGGCTGCCAGGCCATCATCGACGCCGCTGCGGACGCGGGCAAGTTGCTGATGGTGGACTTCCACAAGCGCCTGGACCCGTACCACCTGGAGATGCGGCGCATGATCGCCGAGGGCGAGATCGGCCGCGTGCAGTACGGCTACGCGCACATGGAGGACAGGATCGAGGTCCCGCGCGACTGGTTCGGCTGGGTCGGCGACTCCAGCCCCGCCTGGTTCCTGGGCGTGCACTTCTATGACCTGGCGCGCTTCCTCATGGGCGGCCCCTGCGCCACCCGCGTCTACGCCACCGGCGTCAAGGACAAGCTGAAAAGCCTGGGCAAGGACACCTTCGACAGCATCCAGGCCAAGGTGGCTTTCGACAACGGGGCGCACCTCACGTTCGACACCTCCTGGGTCCTGCCCGACGGCTTCGAGGCCATCGTCAACCAGGCCATCCGCCTGGTGGGCACCGAGGGCGTGGTGGAGTGCGACTCCCAGGACCGCGGCACGCGCACCTGCACCGCCCGGGACGGCATGAGCACCCATAACCCCAGCTTCTTCCGCGAGGGCCGCGACGCGCAGGGACGCCCCCTCTACGAGGGCTATGGCATTGAGAGCATCGCCCAGTTCGCGCATAATGTGAACGCCCTGCTGGAGGGCGCCAGCCTCGACGACCTGGGCGACTACCCGTCCGGCCAGGACGGCCTGGAGGCCACCCGCATCGCCCAGGGCGTCCACCAGAGCATCGAGACGGGGCAGTTGGTGGAGGTGTCAACGGCCGGGAGACCGTAGGGCAGGAGCTTGCCCGTCCTGAGCGGCGGACCCGTGGGTCCGCAAGCCGAAGGGCCTCCTGCCCCAGCGCGGCTCTCTGGTCCGTTGACAGAATGATGTATATTGAGTAACATACATCAATAAACATCAATATGGAGGAAACGCCAATGCCGAATCGGGTTCTTCGAATGCCCATGACCAAGGCCCGTACCAATCTCGGCTCGCTTGTGCGCGGCGTGAACGTGGATGGCGATGTGGTGATACTGGAGAAGGACGGCATCCCGGTGGCCGGGCTGGTGGACATTGACGTTCTGGAGGACTACCTCGACACCGCAGACCCCGCGCTGCGGCGGCGGATTCGTGCCAGCATGAAGGCTCACCGTTCAGGACGCACGCGGCCAGTGGGGGAGTTCCTGGATGAGCTGAAGGCGGAACACGAGGGCTAGTCCGGTGGCCCGTCGCTACCGAGTCGTCGCCGGCCCAGCCTTCGAGCGCGAAGTCCGACGGCTGCGCAAGCGACAGCCGCGTGTCTATGAGTCCCTGCTCGAGGCGGTGGAGTTACTGGAGAGCGATCCGTACAACCGGGAGGGCGGGGCCAACGTCCGCAAGCTGGTCAACGTCCCGCCCGGCGAGGGGCAGTTCCGCCTGCGTCTCGGAGACTACCGCCTGCGGTACGACATCGCCGAAGACGAGGTGATCCTGCACACCATCCGCCCGCGTGCCAGGAGCTATCGCTAGGGGCATAGGCAGGTCCTGGCAGCGAGTGAGCAGGTGCGAGCATGGCGGCGGAAGAGGCACAGGAGCGACCGGAGGTCGAGGAGTTCAAGTGCGAACGCCGGCCGGGCCTGTGGGTAGGCTTCGGAATCGGCTGCGGCATCGGGGCGCTGCTGACGATCATGGGATTCTGCTACGAGCTCGGAATGGGCATCTTCATGCTGGTGGGTTTCGGTCTCGTCCTATGCGTGCACTTCGCGTACACGGCAATCCTAGTTGAGCGGCCCTTGGCCCGGCTAAGCAGCGAAGGCATCACAGCGCCTCGTCACTTCCAGAGCCTGCGCATGGTGCACCTGGCGTGGAGCGCGATCGAGAGGGTGCACTGCATCAACATGCGCATCCCTTTGGTCGCCGCATGGCGACGGTTGGAGCTCTACGATCGGCAACCGCGCCTGAGGATCACGATCGATGAGGGGTGGTTCAGTCGCCTTGACGAGCTCAGGCACGCGATAGTCACCCGCGCGGGCCTCACCCAGCGCACGGAGTACCACTGGGGAACCGTGTACACACGGCCCGACGAGGAGCCATCAACCTAACGGAGCCACAACCATGAGCAGGACGGCTTTCAAGCCGCAGATCAACACCGAGCTGCCTGGGCCCAAGGCCCGGGAGCTGATCGCGTTGTCGGAGAGGCACGAGCCCAACTGCATGAGCGATCAGGTGCCGCTGGTCTGGCAGCGCGGGGAGGGCGTGGTCATCACCGACGTGGACGGCAACCAGTTCCTGGACTTCTGCTCCGGCGTGCTGGTGGCCAACGTCGGCCACTGCCACCCCCACTACGTGCGGGAGACCCAGGCCCAGTGCGCGGAGCTGTTCAACTGCTACGACTTCGTCAACCCGCACCGCGCGCGGCTGGCCGAGAAGCTGGTGGGCCTGACCGCTCCCCACCTGGACAAGGCCTTCATCCTCACCACCGGCGCCGAGACCATCGAGTCGGCGCTCAAGCTGGCCCGGCGCGTCTCCGAGGGGCATGAGATCGTGTCGTTCGAGGGCGCCTTCCACGGCCGCACCTTTGGCGCCATGAGCGTGGGGGGTATCGGCGGGGTCAAGCAGGGCTTCGGGCCGCTGTTGACTGGGTGCATCCAGGCCCCCTTCTGCTACTGCTACCGCTGCCCGTTCGACAGGAGCTTCCCCGACTGCGAGCATCACTGCCTGGATCAGCTCGACGAAGTCGTGGACCGCCAGTCCACCGGCGGGATCTGCGCGCTCATCACCGAGCCCTACCAGGGCGCGGCCGGCAGCATCATCCCGCCCGAGGGGTATATGGAGAAGCTCCAGGCGTGGTGCCGCGAGCGCGAGGTGCTCTTCATCCTGGACGAGGTGCAGTCTTCCTTCGGCCGCACCGGCACGATGTTCGCCTACGAGCACTACGGGGTCGAGCCCGACCTGCTCTGCCTGGGCAAGGGCCTGGGCAGCGGCGTGCCCTGCTCGGCGGTGGTGGGCCGCAGCGAGATCATGGACGTGCTCTCGCCGGGGGAGATGTCGTCTACCAACGGCGGCAACCCGCTCTCCTGCCGCGCGGCCCTGGCGGCCATCAAGATCGTCGAGGACGAGGACCTGCCGGCCAACTCGGCCCGCGTCGGAGGGCAGATGATGGAGCGCCTGATCCAGATGCAGGCCGACCACGAATGCCTGGGCGATGTTCGCGGGCAAGGCCTCGTCATTGGGCTGGAGATCGTGGAGGACAAAGAGAGCAAGACGCCTGCGCCCGAGCTGACCAAGCGCATCATCCACGAGGCCTACCTGCGCGGCCTGGCCATGATCGCGCCCATCGGCCTGCATGGCAACGTCATCCGCATCGCCCCGCCGCTGGTCATCACAGCAGAGCAGGCGCAGGCGGGGCTGGACATACTGGATCAGGCGTTCGCCGCGGCGCGTTGAGCAGGTGTCGGGGCTCGTGGTGACGAACGAGTCGTGTGGGGTACAAGAGGCCTGGAGGAGGGCTTCCGAAGTTGGTACGCATGCAGGTCCATTGGATCGCGCTGGACGACAAGAACCGCAGCGTGGCCATCCTGCGCGAAGGCCCTGGCCACGGTGAGTGGTCGCCGCGCGTGCTGCTGGTTCCCATCGAGCCGCCTCAGGCGAAGGCCATCGCCCGCGCCCTGGGCGAGGGCCAGTCCGTCCGGCCCATGACTCACGATCTGCTCGTTTCTACCCTCGAAGCCACGGACGCCGAGGTCTTGTGCGTGCTATTGCAGCCGGACGAGCGCCCGGGCGACTCACACTTCGTCCCAGGTGTGCAGAGACGGTGCTCCCGCGGCGAGCGCGGATACGCGGGGGAAGTGCACGTGCAGCACGAGGGGGCTGTCTACCGCCTGCCCGCTGCTGCGGGCGATGCGCTGGCTCTGGCTGTCCTCGCCGACGCCCCCGTCATGGTCTCCTGGGAGCTGGCTGACAAGCGCACCGTGTTGCTCCAGGAGGACGACTCCGACGAGCTGGCCCGTTTCCGCCACCTCATGCGGGGCATCGAGGCCAGTTGAGTCACCCGGAACGGAGACGGACCTGTGCAGCGTCGTGACGCAGGCGGGGGCCGCCGTCCCTCTATTGGACGGGCCTCTCGCCGCCCTTCAGCGAGCTCAGCACGAGCGGGGACGCGGATTCCACCCCGAGCATCGCCTGCCGCCTCCATCCCGAGCCCCCAAACGTGTGTCGGCGGCTCCAGCGATTGCCGCACGCCGAACGGGTGGCGCCTACAGAAGCATGAACGAGCTGGGTGACATTCGACGGAAGGTCGAGGCTGGCCGGCGCATCTCCGTGGAGGACGCGGTGCGGCTCTACGCGAGCCACGACCTGCTCGAGGTAGGTGCACTGGCCAACATGGTGCGCGAGCGGCTCAACGGCGACCGCACGTACTACGTGGTCAACCGCCACATCAACCACACTAACGTATGCGTGAACCGATGCCGGTTCTGCGCCTTCAGCCGCAGCCCGGACGAGCCGGGCGCCTACACGCTGCATCTGGACCAGGTGCTCGAACGTGCGCGCGAGTCCGCGAAGGAGGGCATCACCGAGCTGCACTTGGTGGGTGGCCTTCATCCCGACCTGCCGTACTCCTACTATCGCGACATGATCGAGGCGCTGCACGCAGAGCTGCCGGAGGTGCACCTCCAGGCCTTCACCGCCGTGGAGATCGAGTACTTCGGCCGTCTGGCAGACATGAGCACTAAGGAAACGCTGGCCGACCTCAAGCAGGTGGGGCTCGGCTCGCTGCCGGGGGGAGGAGCGGAGGTTTTCGCCCCGCGTGTGCGGGAGACCATCTGCCCGCGTAAGTTGCCCGGCGAGGACTGGCTGCGCATCCACCGCGAGGCCCATGAGCTGGGCCTGCGCAGCAACGCAACCATGCTGTATGCGCACGTTGAGACCGACGAAGAGCGGGCTGACCATCTAAGGCAGCTCCGCGAGCTTCAGGACGACACGGGGGGCTTCATGTCGTTCATCCCGCTCGCCTTCCACCCCGAGAACACCGGCGTCACCCCGCTGCGCGCGCGCAGCGGCTTCGATGACCTCAAGAATGTCGCCGTGGCGCGGGTCTTTCTGGACAAGTTCCCGCACGTGAAGAGCTTCTGGATCATGCTGGGGCTGAAGGTGGCCCAGGTGTCACTGTGGTTCGGGTCCGACGACCTCGATGGCACTGTCGTGGAGGAGAGGATCACGCACGAGGCCGGAGCCACCACTCCGCAGTCGTTGACACGGGAGGAGCTGGAGCGGCTGATCCGTGACGCCGGCCGAGTCCCCGTCGAGCGGAACACGGTGTACGAGATCGTGGAACGAGTGACGACGTGAGCCAACACAGCCGTCAATTGCTGGCTGGGCTGCTGCTAGCCGCCAGTCTGGCGAGCCCCATGGCCGTCGCGCACGCGCAGGCGGGACCGGCCCCTCCCGTGAGCCGCCCGGACCCCGAGCAGGTGCGGGCCGAGATCGAGCGGATCCTCGCCTCGGGCGAATACCAGCTCGAGCAGAAGGAGAGAGGTCGGGCAGCCTGGCTGGAGCGGGCGCTGCGCTGGATGGGACGCCTGCTCTCCGGGAGGGCGTTTGAGTCCCTGCCCCCCATCGCCACCATCGGCATCGCCGTCGGGCTGATCATCCTGCTCGGGCTCATCGTGTATCACGTGCTCAGCGTCATCCGGCCGGCCCTCCGTAGACCCGTAGAGCCGCCGCAGACGCGCCTGCTGCCGGATGAGCTCCGCGAGAAGAAGCCCGGCGACCTGCGCAGGCTGGCGGCCCAGCATGCCGCCAAGGGAGACTATCGCGCCGCCCTGCGCTGGGCGTACCTGGCGCTGCTGGTGGCTTTGGATAGCGGTGGGCTCATCGAGTACGACCAACGGAAGACGAACTGGGAGTACCTACGGCAGTTGGAGCGCGACAGCGCGCTTTTTGCGCCCGCCCGCGAGCTGACCTCGCTGTTCGACCGCAAGTGGTACGGCCACGAGCTGACCACAGCCTCGGACTACGAGTTGAGCGAGCGCCTGACGCGCCAGGCCCTGGAGGCGCTCCCCTCATGAGAGTCACCCGGGAGCACTGGATCCTGGTGGCCTTGATCGTCCTGTGCGGCGGCGCGTACCTGTACTTCACCGTGCGCAGGCCGCGCGTGGACCCAGTCGTTGATCGCTCCACCTACCGAACGAATGCCGCCGGTACGAAGGCGCTGTACGAGTGGCTGAAACGGCGGGGCTTCGACGTGCAGCGTCTGCGGCGGCCGCTGACGGAGATTCCCCAAGACGCGCGGCTGCTGTGCGTGCTGCTGCCCACGAAGGCCATCGGCATGGACGAGATCGAGGCCGTGACGGAGTGGGTGGCGGATGGCGGCCATCTGCTGCTCAGCGGCGAGCCGCCACACGCTCTGTTCGCCGTAGCGGACCCGCCGGCAGCGGCCCTGGCCCGGCGGTTGGGTCTGGCCTTCACGGAGGGCGAGGCCAAGCCCATGCGGCTCGCGCCGCCTGCCGCGCGCCTGCGTTCCTCCGGCAGAGGGCCCTATCTGCGGGACGTGGAATGGGTGGAGCTACCCAACCGCACTCAGGTCGCTGGCGGCGGGAAGGTCATCCTGGGATCAGCCGGCAAAGCCGCCCTGGTGGAGGTGCGCAGGGGCGAGGGCAAGGTGGTGGCTCTGGGCGAGGCCGCGCCCCTGTCGAACGGAGGCCTGTTGGCGGCCGACAACGCCGTCCTGGCAGCGAACCTGTTCTACGAGCTGGGCGCGCCCGGCGTCATCTATTTCGACGAGTACCATCACGGCTTCAGCGAGGCCCTCACGCTTGGGGAATTGGCAGCGGACCTGGGACTGACGCGAGCGGCCGTGCCGGTGGCCCTGGCATTGCTGGCGGCCCTGTGGGGCGCCGGCCGACGCTTCGGGAGCATCCGCCCAGCTTTCAGCCGGCAGCGACGACGGGCCCTGGAGTTCGTCGAGGGCTACGCGAACCTATATCAGGAAGCGAAGGCCAGCGGGGCCGCCCTGGAACTCCTGTACGAGTCCTTCCGTCGGCGAGTGGCAACCTCGGTCGGTGCCAGCGCCACTGCCAGCAACCATGAGCTGGCCCGTCTGGCGGCGGGCCGAACGGGCGTCAAAGCGGGGAGCCTGGAGCGGCTCTTGGAGGACACCAGACTGCGCCTGGAGGGCGGCGAGGCGGACGAGCAGGTCCTGCTGGACACGGCCAGGTCCATGTCGGCGTACCGAAGGGAGTTCTACGTTGATGCCTGAGCAGACACAGGCTGCGCCCGAGCAGACGCACCGAGTTGCCGAGAGTATCACCGGCGAGATGCGTAAGGCCATCGTCGGCCAGGACGCCGCCATCGAGCACATGGTCTGCGCGGTGCTGGCGGGCGGACATGTGCTCCTGGAGGGTGTGCCCGGCACGGCCAAGACGCTCATGGTGCGGGCGCTGGCGCACGTGGTGGACTGCCAGTTCACCCGAGTTCAGCTCACGCCAGACCTGATGCCCTCCGACATCATCGGCACCAACGTCTTCCAGATGCACACCAGCACCTTCGAGCTGCGCCGAGGGCCCGTCTTCACCACCCTCTTGCTGGCTGATGAGATCAACCGGGCCCCGGCCAAGACGCAGTCGGCACTGCTGGAGGCCATGCAGGAGCGGCAGGTCACCATTGACGGCGTGCTGCACAGACTGCCCGACCTGTTCACCGTGTTCGCCACGCAAAACCCCATCGAGTACGAGGGCACGTATCCCCTGCCCGAGGCCCAGCTCGACCGGTTCATGTTCAAGGTCATGGTTGACTACCCGTCGGCCGACAGCGAGAACCAGATGTTGCTGAGCCATCATGAGGGCTTCGACCCACAGCACCTGGAGCAGGCGGGGCTCCAGAAGGTGGCGAACGCGGATGCCATCGGCGTCTGCCAGGAGGAGATACAGCACGTGGTAGTCGAGGAGGGGATCATCAGCTACATATCGGCCATCACGCGGGGCACGCGCGAGTCGCCCACGCTGCTGCTGGGGTGCAGCCCCCGTGCGTCGGTGATGCTGCTGCTGGCCAGCAAGGCGCTGGCCGCCATGCGCGGGCGCGGCTACGTCATCCCCGACGACGTCAAATACCTGGCTTTCCCCGCCTTACGCCATCGCGTCCTGCTGCGTCCCGAGGCCGACATCGAGGGCCTCACCGGCGACGACGCCATCGCCAGCGTGCTCCAGTCGCTGGAGGTGCCCAGGTAGGCGTCGGGCGGCGAGAGGCTAGCCCACCCAGACGTCCACCGCCGTCGCCGCCAGCAGGCCGACACTGATTACCCCGTTCAGGGCAAAGAACGCCGTGTTGACCCTTCGCAGGTCACGCGGGCTGACCATCACGTGCTCGGCGATCACCAGGCCTCCCGCCAGGAGAGCCCCCACAAAGTAGGCCGGCCCCAGGTCTGCCGCCACGCCGAACGCCACCAGGGCCGCCAGAAACGCGGCGTGCAGCGCCGCCGACAGCCGTAGCCCCCCGGCCAGGCCGTAGCGCCTCACGGCCGAGTGCAACCCCTCGCGCTCATCGAACTCCAGGTCCAGCGTGGCGTAGATGATGTCGAACCCCGCGACCCACAGGACCACGGCGAGCGCCAGGCAGAACGGCGGCAGCTCGAAGGCCCCCGACACGGCCAGCCAGCCGCCCATCGGCGCAATGGCTAGCGACAGCCCCAGCAGCGCGTGGGACCACGCGGTGAAGCGCTTGGTGTAGGAGTAGCCCAGGATCACCGCCAGCGCGAGTGGCGAGAGCAGGAAGCACAGCTCGTTGAGGGCCCTGGCTGCTAGAACGAACATGCCGGCCGACGCGACCGTCAGAGCCTGGGCCTCCCACATGCCCACCTTGCCGGTGGGCAGTTCGCGCTGGGCCGTGCGCGGGTTGCGGGCGTCCAGCTCGACGTCCACAATGCGATTGAAGGCCATGGCCGCGGCCCGTGCGGTCACCATGCAAACCAGCACGAAGCCCAATTGCCGGCCTGTGGGCCAGCCTCCCGCCCGCACGAACGCCGCCATGAGCGCAAAGGGGAGCGCGAAGACGGTGTGCTCGAAGCGCACCAGGTTCATCATCGCGCGCAGCTTGCCGGGCCTGTCAGCTACCCGGTCCATCGCTTGGCGTCCTCGTCGGCCACGCCCAGGTGGGCCATGATGCGCTCGATCACGGTGTCCACCAGTGCCTCGATGCCCTCTGGTCGGTGGTAGAAGGCCGGGCTGGCCGGCAGAATGGTGGCGCCCGCCTCGGCCAGCCGCTGCATGTTGCGCAGGTGGATGAGGCTCAGCGGCGTCTCGCGGGGCACCAGTACTAGCTTTCGGCCCTCCTTGAGGCACACGTCGGCCGCGCGGTCAATCAGGTCGGTGGCAGTGCCGGCCGCGATCCGCGCCAGACGCCCCATGCTGCACGGGACGACGACCATGCCGTCGAGCGGTGCCGATCCGCTCGCCGGCGGGGCGGCGAGGTCCTGAAAGTGGTGGTAGGTCAGCGAGCTTGCGGCTTCGAGCAGCGCCTCGCCGTCGAAGTCGCGCAGGTTGACCTCGATGTCCAGCTCTCGCTTGAGCAGCCTACAGCCCATCGGGGAGATGGACAGCAGCACCTCCACGTCTGCCCTCAGCAGCCTGGCCAGCAGTCTGACCGCATAGATGGCGCCCGAGGCCCCCGTTATCGCTACGTACAAGCGCATATCGGCGTCGCTCACTCCGGCTTGCGGCCCACGAACGCGGTGGCTATCCTGAACGTCAGGTCCTCGCGGCGCACGTCCTCCCAGCCAGCCTCACCCAGGCCCTTGCACAACTCCTCGGGGCTTAGGAACCCGCGCATCGTATCGCGCAGGTACTGGTAGGCGCTGGGGTGGGCGGAGATGACCTGCCCGATCCTAGGCAGGGCTCCGTCGAGGAACCACTCTACGGGCTTCGCCCACCCCGCGCGTTCGCCGCGGCAGAACTCCAAGACGAGCACCTGTCCGCCCGGCCGCGTCACCCGGGCCATCTCAGCCAGGCTTGAACCCAGCTCCTGGAAGTTCCGCACTCCGAAGGCTGACATGACCAGGTCGAACGTGTCAGTGCGCCACGGCAAGCGCAGCGCGTCCACGCAGGCGAGCTCGACCCTCGCGGCGCGATGGTTGGCGCACTTCGCCCGCGCCAGCCGCAGCATGGGCTCCGCCAGGTCCGCCAGCACGATCCGCCCCACCCGCGGGTACTGCCGCACGTACTCCAAGGCGAGGTCGCCCGTGCCGGCGCCTAGGTCCAAGACCATTGCTCCGGGCTCGGTTGGCGCCATCTGGCAGGCCCTGCGGCGCCAGGCCCGGTCGCGGTTCAGGCTCAGGAGGTGGTTGAGCAGGTCGTAGCGGCCCGCGATCTGGGAGAACATGCGCCTGGTGGCCGCCGCCTCACGCACAGGCCGCATTGACCTCCCCCGGCAGTCCCAGCTCGTTCCACAGGTCGCTAATCCGCTGCCTGACTGCCTCGTCCATCTTCAGCTCCTCGGGCCACTCGCGCTCATATCCCTCCTCCGGCCACTTGCGCGTGGCGTCCACGCCCATCTTGGACCCCATCAGCGGCTGCGGTGCCGCGTGATCCAGCGCGTCCACCGGGCCCTCCACGAACATCACGTCGCGCTTGGGGTCTATGGAGTTGAGCGCCTTCCAGAGTACCTCCCGACCGTCCTGCACGTTGACGTCCTCGTCCACCACCACGATGACCTTGGTGAACATCATCTGCCCGGTGCCCCACAGGCCCTGCATCACCTTGCGCGCGTGGCCCGGGAAGCCCTTGCGGATGCTGACCAGGGCCAGGTTGTGGAAGACGCCCACGATGGGCAGGTTGACGTCCACGACCTCCGGGAACACCATCTGGAGCAGCGGCAGGAAGATGCGCTCGGTGGCCTTGCCCATGTAGCAGTCTTCCATCGGAGGCGGGCCCACCACCGTCGCGGGCCAGATGGGATCGCGGCGGTGGGTGATGCGTTCTACGTGGAAGACGGGGTACTCCTCGGCCGGCGAGTAGTAGCCGGTGTGGTCGCCAAAGGGCCCCTCCACGCGCCTCTCGCCCGGCTCTACGTGACCTTCAAGCACGACCTCGGCGTCGGCAGGGACCTCCAGGTCGCAGGTCTGGCACTTGACCAGCTCCACGGCCTGCTGGCGCAGGAACCCGGCGAACATGACCTCGTCTATGTCCTCTGGCAGCGGGGCCGTGGCCGCGTAGGTCATGGCCGGATCGCCGCCCAAGGCCACCGCGACGGGCATGTGCCGCCCCAGCTTCTCGTAGATGCGGTAGTGCATGGCGCCGACCTTGTGCGGGTGCCAGTGCATGCCCGTGCTGCGCTCGTCGTAGATGTGCAGGCGGTACATGCCCACGTTGCGCTGGCCCGTTTCGGGGTGCCGCGTGAAGACCATCGGCAGCGTGATGAACCTCCCGCCGTCCCGAGGCCAGGTCTTCAGGGCTGGGAAGTGGCCTAGGTCCGGCGGGTCCTGCACAACCTCCTGGCACGGGGCGCTGCCCACCGTCTTGGGGGCAAAGGAAGCCAGGCGCAGCAGCTCCAGGCCCGCTCGCACCTTGTCGCCCAGACCGGCAGGCGGGCGCTGCTTGACCAGCCCCTCGATCCGCAGTCGGATCTCCTCGACGTCCGCCACCCCCAGGGCCCAGGCCATGCGCTTGTGCGAGCCGTAATGGTTGGTCAGCACGGGAACGGTGTGGCCCCTCACGTTCTCAAACAGCAGCGCCGGCCCGCCCGCCTTGACTACGCGGTTGGCGATCTCGGCGACCTCGAGCTCGGGGTCTACCTCCGCGCCGATGCGCCTCAGCTCGCCCGCCGCTTCGAGCCGCTCGATGAACTCTCTCAGGTCCCTGTAGGCCAAGAACTGTCCCCTGCTTGAGCTGCGGCGATTATAGCACGGCCCCCAAGCAGCAGCAACCAGCCGAGCCACGGCCAGTCTAGAGGAAGGTCACCATGCACGCAGAGACGAAGGCGGCCGCGTCCTGCCCGCGGGAGGGGCCCCCATGCCCGCCGCACTGGCACATACGAACTTCACGGCCGCCGACTGGGCCATCGTGGTCGTGTACCTGCTGGGGTCGGTGGCCATTGGCGTCTGGGCCAACCGCTACGTGGCCAACCTGGCCGACTTCATCGTGGCCGGCCGCGGGCTGAAGGTCGCTCTGGCCGTGGCCACCATGACCGGCACCGAGCTGGGCCTGGTCACGGTGATGTACAACGCCCAAGAGGGCTACACCCGGGGCTTCTCGGCGTATATGATCGGCGTGTGCTGGTTCCTGGCCTACCTATCCATTGGGCTCACGGGCTTCATCGTGTTCCGCCTGCGCCAGAGCGGCGTCATGACCATACCAGAGTACTACGAGAGGCGCTACAGCCGGCGCACGCGCGTCCTGGGCGGCGCCATTCTGGCGCTCTCTGGCATCCTCAACATGGGCCTTTTCCTCCAGGCGGGCTCGCGGTTCGTCGCGCACGTCACCGGCCTGTCGGCCGGCACGCCGCTCAAGCTCGTGATGACCGGAATGCTGGTGCTCGTGCTGATCTACACCACCTTGGGCGGGATGATCTCTGTGGTCATCACCGACCTGGTCCAGTTCATCGTCCTGGGCCTGAGCATGGTGGTGGCAACCGTCGCGGCCGTTCGCTACGTTGACTGGGGTCACATGATCGGCGCCGTGCAGGAGTTCCGGGGCCAGGGCGGCCTCGACCCGTTCGTGTCGCCACCCGATGGATATGGGTGGCTGTACATGGTGTGGATGGTCTACGTGGGCCTGGCGGCCGGTACGCTGTGGCAAGCCGGGACCTTCAGGGCGTTGGCGGCGCGCAGCCCGCGGGTGGCCAAGCAGATGTACGCCTGGTCCTCAATCACCTTCCTGTCCCGCGTCGTTCTTCCGGCTACCTGGGGCATCGCGGCCCTGGCCTACATCGCCCAAACGCCCGAGTTGAGCTCCTTCTTCCTCGCCCGGGGCGCGCCGTCATGGTCCGGGCAGATCGCCATGCCCGTTTTCTTCGCCCACAACCTGCCGCCCATCTTCCTCGGCATCCTCACAGCCGGCATGATGGCCGCCTTCATGTCCACGCATGACAGCTACCTGCTGGCCTGGAGCGCCGTCATCACGCAGGACGTGATCGCCCCTCTGCGCCGCAGGCCGCTGTCGGATCGCGGCCGCATCCTGGTCACCCGCGTCCTCATCGTCGCCATCGGCATCTTCCTGCTCGTCTGGGGCCTCTGGTTCGAGGCCAGGACGACGCTCTGGCAGTACATGGCGGTGACCGGTACCATCTACTTCGCGGGCGCCTTCGTCTGCGTGGCCTTCGGGCTCTACTGGCGGCGGGCCAGCAGCGCCGGAGCTCTGGCGGCATTGGCCTGTGGCCTGGTCGCCGTGCTGGCGGTGGCCGAGAAGGACCCGACCAGGAGCACGTTGATCTCGGCCGGGACCATCGGCCTGTGCCTGGCGGCGATGATAGTCGGCTCCCTGCTGTTCCCGCGCCGCGAGGAGCCGCCTACCAGGATCGGGGCGAGAGGTGAGGCCCCGTGATCGGCTGGCTGATGCTTTGGCACATGGTGCTGCTCGCGGCTCTCGTGCTTTTCGGGCTGATGGTCGTGGTCGCGGGCTCCCTCGGCATTCTCGACCTCAAGTCCCTGTTTCAGCGGCTCCGCGAGGAGCACGGCGAGGAAGGCTCGCCCCGGGGGCCATAGTGGGGCGGGGCGGCCTGCGTCGGTCTTGCTTCGGGCGCATTGCGCTCGGGTCTTCCGAAAAAGGAGTGAACATCCTGGGCGCACGAGCATCTATGTAGCAGAAGCAGCCAAGCGCTTGCCGCACCCGCGCAGCCCTTGACGGGCGCGCGGGCTTGACCATATACTGGCAGCACTGAGCCGATGTGTGGCCGCAATCCCGAGCAAAGGGGCGGTGGGCAGAGTGCGAATACGTAACATGATCTGCCGCGGAACCCAGGCTAACGCCTCCGACCACGTTACGCACCTCGCGCCCGCCGCGGGGTGGTGACCTCAGGGAGCACGGCGTCCGGAGCTCGTCTGTAGGGCTGACGACAGCCACAGAGCAGACAACCTAAGGGAACACCAACCTCGCCGAGGGCAGCAGAGACCGGCTTGCGCCCTTGGCGTTTCTGTCTTTCCAGACAGGCCGCGGGCGAAGCGGACAGCCCGCGGCCTGTGTGTCCAGCGGACCATGGCCCCGGTCGCTGCCGGGGCGCCCTGCGGACGAGCGCGGGACGAAGGAGGTGAGGGCGCGTCGTCAGTTCGGCACTTGGGGTGGCTGAAGCGGGACGGATACGAGGTGAGAAGGCGTGCAACCTGACCCGAAGCTGACCATGTCACGTGGCTGGTTCGTCGGAAGGGAGGCGTGGAGGACAGTGAGCGATGCGGTTTGCCTGTCTGCCGGCGGCCGTTGCCGCCCGGCGGGCCGCACCCTTAACACACGTTCCCCGTCGCTTGGGAACGCCAGACGCGAGGTGTCCACAATGCCGATCAATCCGTGCCGTGACGTTCTCACGCATCGCCGAAGGAGCGTCAACCGGAGGCCGGGCTTACGTACATTCAGAGAACGGCCCGGCGCGTGGAGCTAGGGTAGCCCGGCTGGACTCCGCCCAACGGGGGCGGAGCTCAGGACACACGGGCAGCCCTACCCACGGCGCCGGGACCCAGATAGGAGTGAACCGCCGTGCAGCGGTCTGATGCCGTTTTGGTGCGTCGCACACTGGCCGGCGACAAGGGGAGTTTCGACGAGCTGATGGCCAGATACAGAGAATTGGTGCACCGCATCGCCCACAAGATGACGGGCAGCTCCTGCGAGGCCCATGACTTGGCGCAGGAGGCCTTCTTGCAGGCCTACGTCAAGCTCGACCAGCTCGCAGAGCCGGCCAAGTTCGGCGGCTGGCTGCGGGCCTTGGCCGCCAACACCTGCAAGATGTGGCTCCGCCGCCAGCGGGGCAAGACGACCTCCCTGGAGACCATGATGGCCGAGGGCGAGGCGACGCACCCGGCCCTGGCCAGCGACGCTGCGGCCGATGTGGAGGAGGAGATCACCGCGGCCGAGCAGCGCCAGGCGCTCAGGCACGCAGTGAGCCGTCTCTCGGAGAAGAACCGCGTGGCCGTCTCCATGCACTACTTCGAGGGACGCAGTTGCGCTGAGGTCGCCAAGTTGCTGCGAGTGCCGGTGAGCACGGTGGCCGGCAGGCTGCATAAGTCGCGCAAGATCCTGGGCCGAGACCACCGACTGCGCCGCTGCGTCGGCCCCATGTTCGCGCCGCCTGGGGCGGGGAGTCAGGCGTCCGCTCAGCCCGCCGCGCCGGGCTAGCTGAGGCGAAGCAACGGCAGGTAGCTGCGCGCCGGGAGTGCTCGACCTACGGGCCTCCCGGCGCTCCATCTTGCCTGGCCAGGCCGGCGCTCTGCTAGCATCTCCTGAAGGACTGGCGGCGGGGTGCGCGAACCGTTGCGTGGTCCTGCTCTGCCTCACCACCAGACACGCTGGGAGCGATGCCCAATGGCGAAGAAGGCACTGGAGCCCACCACCACACTGTTTCCGTGCCCGGCCGCGCTCATCTCCTGCCGCGGGCCTGATGGTCCGGCGAACATCATCACGCTCGCCTGGGTCGGCGTGTGCTGCTCCGAGCCGCCCATGATCGGTATCGGCATCCGGCCCCACCGCCACTCGAATCCGCTGGTGAGGTGCTCGGGCGAGTTCGTGGTCAACATCCCCACCTCGAACATGGCCGAGGTGGTGGATTGGTGTGGCTGCGTCTCGGGCGCCGACGTGGGCAAGTTCGCCGGCGGGCGCCTCACGGCGGTCGAGGCCTCCGAGGTGAGCGCGCCACTCATAGCCGAGTGCCCCATCAACGTCGAGTGCGTCGTGCGCCACCTGCTGCGCCTGGGGACGCACGACTACTTCATAGGTGAGGTGGTGGCCGTCCACGTGGAAGAGGAGCTGCTCGGCGCGGGAGGGCGCATCGAGGTGGCCCGGCTGAAGCCCCTGATCTACAACATGCCCGAGTACTGGAGCATCGGCGAGCGGGTCGGCACTCACGGCTTCAGCGCGCAGCGGTAGGGCGAGGCGCACGCACGCCACGCGCCCCGTGCGTGCTCTCGTTGACACGCGGGTACGTATGGGGTATTCTCGTCGCTGTGGGAGCCGGCCCGCCCCCACAGCGCTTCCCCTGAGCTCATGAGCGACGAGCGAAGCCCACTGGGACCCTACTTGTTCCTGCTGTCAGCCGCCCTGATTTGGGGCGCCTCGCCCATCATCATGAAGCTCCTGGTGGCGCCCTCGGGGCTGGTCTCGGCGGGGCAGATCCCCCCCTCCGCTGTGGTGGCCATCCGCTATGTCCTGGCCACCGTCGGCCTGGCGCCCTTCGCCATCCCCATCGTCCTGCGAGCCAGGCCCAGCGCCGACCTACGTGCCTGGCTTCAACTGATCGGCGTGGGCGTGCTGGGCAGCGGCGTGGGGGCGCTGCTCTTCATCTACGCCGTCAAGCTCGGCTCTCCGGGCATCGTCAACGCCCTGTCGAAGTCCCAGCCCATCTTCGTCGTCTTCCTGTCGCTCTTCTTGCTGCGCGAGCGGATCACCAGCCTGCACGGCATCCTCATCGCGCTCATGCTGGGTGCCTCCCTGTTGATCGGGGCCGGTGAGCTGAGCGTCACTGCCCCCACCGACGCCGCTGGCCAGTCCTCCGGCTCGCACGCCAATACCCGACTGTTGGGGGACTTGCTGGCGCTGCTGGCTGGCCTGTCGTGGGCGCTGGCGGTCATACTGGGCAAGAGCGCGCTCCAGCGCTTCCCGCCCGAGTTCGTGGCCTTCAGCCGCCTGGGCGTGGGCGCCGCCGTCAGCAGCATCGTCTCCTTCAGCTTCATCCGCGACTTCAGCTTCCACGCTCTGAATCCGGCGCAATGGTCCCTGCTGATGGCGTTGGGCCTGATCTGCGGCAGCTTCGCCCTGGTCCTCTACTACCGGGGCCTACGACAGGTGCAGGCTCACGTGGCCGGCAGCCTGGGGCTGGTGGAATCGGTCATCACTATCGTCCTGGCAGTGGCCATCCTGTCCGAGCCGCTCAACGCCCTGCACGTGGCCGGCATCTCGCTGCTGCTGTTCGGCGCCTACCTCATAGTCAGCCGCGCGGGACAGGCCCCGGCCGCCGTCTTCGAGGAGGGTGGGCCGGCCCTGGGCTATGGCGCGACCCGCGTGCTCGACCGGCGGCAGCCGGAGCCGGAGCGCCGCCCCTTGGCGGCGCTGCTGAGTCGGGAAGTGCGGCCGGAGCCGGCCGTGGGAGAGCCACCATTTGGCCTGCGGCTGAAGATCACCTCGCTGTGCGTCGGCCTAATCGTCGCGATCATGTGCGTCAGCTCCAGCCTGACCATTCGCCACACCTACGACCTCATCCAGCGTGACGTCAGGCTGACCATGGCAACGCTATCTGACCACATCGGCGAGCTGTCTGTGGTGCCCAGTCCGCCTCAGTGGCGCACCTACCGCCAGTACCTCGAGCGTCTGGTCAACAGCGAGATCGCGGGGGAGGACTACGACATTCAGCCCGTGTTCATCGCCGTGCGCGATGAGAATGGCGTGGTGCAGGCCTTCGCCCTGAATTCCGCCGACTATGAGCTGGTGGATCCGGAGACGAGAGAGCTGTACGATGCCCGCGACCCGGCCGCCGCGCGTCGCCTGCTGGAGATGGCCGAGGGCGGTGAGCTCGAGGCCGACATCCGCCTCAGCACCGTCCGCTACGGCCGCCCGCCCCGGCGCACCGTGGACGTCGGCTTCCGCCAGAGCATCTCTCAACGCACCATCAACCGGCTGGCCACCATCAATGGCGCCATAGCGCTGGGCTTCACGCTGGTGGGGCTGTTTCTGTCGGCGCAGTTGGCCGGGCATCTCTCTAAGCCAATCGAGACGCTGACCGAGGCCATGGAGCGTGTGGGCGCCGGCGACTTGAGGCAAGAGGTAGACATCCGCACCTCCGACGAACTGGCCATGATGGGCGGGCGGTTCAACCAGATGGTGGTGGGGCTGCGGGAGCGGGCCTTCCTCAAGGCGGCTCTGACCCGGTACGTGTCGGTGCAGGTGGCCGAGAAGATGATGGAAGAGGGTACGTGGTTGTTCACTCCCGAGGAGCGGGAGGTGACCGTCATGTTCTCGGACATCCGCGGCTTCACCCCCCTGTCGGAGAAGCTGAGCCCCGGCGAGGTCTTCGACCTCCTCAACGAGCACTTCGGCGTGATGGTAGACGTCATCTTCGCTCACGGCGGCACGCTGGACAAGTTCATGGGAGACTGTATAATGGCCGTTTGGGGCTCGCCGCAGGTTGCGGAGGACCATGCCATCCGGGCCGTGCGCGCCGGCGTGCAGATGCAGGAGATGCTGTCCGAGGTCAACGCCGCGCGGGTGGCCGCTGGCAAGCCAGAGATACGCATGGGCGTGGGAATCAACACTGGTAGGTGCTACGCCGGCAGCCTGGGCGCCGTGGGCGAAGAGGTGCGCCGGTTGGAGTACGCCATCATCGGCGACGACGTGAACCTGGCCCAACGCATCGAGTCGCAGACGGGACCCACCCAGGTGCTGATCAGCCAGTCCACCTACGAGGAGGTAAAGGAGTACGTGCTGGCCGAGCCCCTGCCGCCCATATCCGCGAAGGGCAAGAGTGAGCCCGTAGTCGTCTACCGCGTGACCGGGCTCCGCTCGGACGCCGCTGCGGACAGACAGGAGGAGCTGTCCCCCGCGTCCTCGGACGCGACTGCCTCCGCGCCGCGGGAGGCCCTGTAAGTGTCCCGCAACTGGGTCATAGCTATCGTCGGCGCCGGTGTCGTGCTGCTGGTTCTACTGGTGTGGGCCTCGCGGACCACCGAACGGAGCGACGAGCCCATTGTGGTGGAGGTGGATGTGGGAGACGATCAGCCCAGCCGCATTCCTCGTGAGGAGCTGGTGCGAAAGGCGCAGGAGGAGGGACAGCTCTACTGGTACACGTCGGCCCCCGAGGCCGCGGCTCGGGAGTTCCTGGCCGCGTTCGAGAAGAAGCATGGCATCGGCACCGAGCTGTTCCGCGGCAGCACCTTTGACGTCACGGAGAAGCTCAACGCCGAGTTGTCCATCGGAGCGGTTCAGGCCGACGCCTTGCACGTGCTGGACGTGGCCATCTTCCTCACGCTGAAGGCCGAGGGGGAGCTGCTGCGCTACGACTCGCCCGAATACGAGCACTTCCCCCGGCAGTTCCGCGAAGATGGGTACTGGGCGGCCCTGCGCGCAGTGGCGATCTGCATGGCCTACAACCAGGAGGTAGTGCCGCCGGAGCAGGCGCCGAAGAGGTGGGAGGACCTCGTGTCCCCCGAAGCGGTGCGCTGGCAGAGCCAACTGGGCCTGGAGAATCCGCAGTCGGGCAGCCAGTATTGCCAGTACTACTTCCTGCGCGACCTCTACGGCGTGAACTTCTGGCGCGGGCTCTCCGTGCGCGCGCCGCGGTTCTACAACTCCTCAGCAGACATGCTCGATGCAGTCCTCCGGGGAGACCTTCTGCTCGCCGCCGAAGTGCCTGGGTACGCCGTCTATGACCGCCGCCGCAAGGGCCACACCGAGCTCGTGCCGGTGTACCCGGAGGATGGCGTACCCATGGTCGTGGCACCCCTGGCCATCCCGCGCCGCGCGCCCCACCCGCACGCTGCCAGGCTCTTCCTGGACTTCGCCCTGTCCGAGGAGGGGCAGACGCTGTTTCAGGGCGTGATCGGGGCCTACTCGGTGCGCGACGGCGTCGAGCCCCTGCCCGGCAAGCCGAAGCTCAGCGATCTGCCGATTCTGGCCCCGAGCGGGGGCTGGGAGGACTACCTGGAGAAGCAGCGGGATCTGCGCGCCGAGTTCTCCAGCATATTCTATCCCAGCTCGGAGTAGCCTGGTTGCCCGACCGGCCGGCCAGCGGCGCGGCGAGTCCACCATGACATCCGCAACCTCCGACCAAGAGCTCCTGCGCACGCTCGACCTCCGCGACGCGGAGGCTGCGGCGCTGGCCGCGCTACTGCCACGGCCCGCCGGTGGCGATATGGACGAGGCCGAGAGCGTGGCCCGGGAGATCGTGGCGTCCGTCCGCGAGCGGGGCGACCAGGCGCTGCTGGAGTATGAGCGCGAGTTCGACTGCCCCGCCCTCGCCCGGGAGCAGCTCGCGGTCACCGAGAGCGAGATTGCCGCTGCGTACGAGCAGGTGGACGACCGCTGGCTGCGAGCCGCCCGCCGGGCCATCGTCAACGTGCGCAGGTACCATGAGGCCGTCCTGCCCGCGTCGTGGTCGCGCGACTTCGATGGTGTGCAGCTCGGGCAGCAGATCATCCCGGTGGATCGGGCGGGGATCTACGCGCCGGCCGGAAAGGCGCCCTTGCCCTCGTCGCTGATCATGTCTGCCATCCCCGCGCGGGTGGCCGGCGTGCGGGAGCTAATCGTCGCCTCCCCGCCCAACCGCGAGGGCGCCATGGAACCCATCATCGTGGTCGCGGCGCGGGAGTGCCAGGCCGACGCGATCTACAAGATGGGCGGCGCTCAGGCGATCGCGGCCATGGCCTACGGCACTGAGACAATCCCGAAGGTGGACGTGATCGCCGGGCCGGGGAATCCCTACGTGGTGGCCGCCAAGCGCTTGGTCTACGGCGAGGTCGGCATCGAAAGCCTCCCTGGGCCCAGCGAGACATGCGTCATAGCCGATGGGTCAGTGAACGCCGCCTACGTCGCCGCCGACCTGCTGTCCCAGGCCGAGCACGGGCGCGACTCGCCGGCCCTGCTGGTTACTGACGACCAGGGCCTGATCGCCTCGGTCAACGGGCAACTGGCCTCTCAGCTGGCCGCCCTCGAGCGGGCCGACAGCGCGCGCGAATCCCTGCGCGACTACGGCGCCGCTGTGCTCGTGTGCGACATGGAGCAGGCCGTCGAGGTCACCAACGCCCTGGCCCCGGAGCACTGCCAGGTGCTGGCAGAGCACGCCGATGAGATTGCCGGTTGCATCCGCCACGCTGGCTGCATCTTTGTGGGTGAGCACTCCACAGTGCCGCTGGGGGACTACCTCGCCGGGCCCAGCCACGTGCTGCCAACGAACCGCACGGCGCGCTTCTCCTCGGCGCTGTCGGTGGACGTGTTCCTGAAGAAGGTCAGCACCATCAAGGCCTCGGCGGAGGGCCTGGCGAACATGGCCGAGGACTGCATCGCGCTGGCCGAAGCAGAGGGCCTGACCGCGCACGCCGAGGCCGTCCGCATCCGTCGCGACGAACGCTAAGGGTGGGTCCGGCGCCCGCCTGGAGGGTGTGAGGGCAGACCATGTCCGAACGCGCCGCCCGAATCGAGCGCGCCACCAAGGAGACGGAGATCGAGCTATCCCTCGACCTCGACGGCACCGGCGAGTACCAGGTGGACACGGGCGTGCCCTTCTTCGACCACATGCTCTCCCACGTGGCCAAGCACGGCCTGCTGGCTCTGAGCGTCAAGGCCAAGGGCGACATCGAGGTGGACTTCCACCACCTAGTCGAGGACGTGGGCCTGGTGTTGGGCGAGGCGCTGGCGCAGGCGGTGGGGGGTAAGCTCGGCATGGTCCGCTACGGCGACTGCGTCGTGCCCATGGACGAGGCCTGCGTGATGTGTGCGCTGGACTTCTCCGGCCGGCCGCACCTGCGCTACGACATCGAGATCCGGCCACACAAGGCGGGGGAGTTCGACACCGAGCTGGGGCAGGTGTTCTTCGGGGCGGTGGCGGCCAAGGCTGGCATGACTCTGCACCTTCAGCAGCTTGCCGGGCAGAACAGCCATCACCTGCTGGAGGCCGCCTTCAAGGCCTTCGGGCGTGCCCTGGATCAGGCGACCAGGCTCGACCCGCGGCGTACGGACGTGCCCTCCACCAAGGGCAGCTTGTGACGTCATACAGCGGCCTTGCGCCGGACGGGAATGTCCGGCGCAAGTAAGGCGCGGGCCACCCCATGTGGGGCGGGCATTTCCGCCCGCCAACTGTCTGCGAGTGGGCCATGATTGCACTAGTAGACTACGGGATGGGAAACCTGGGCAGCGTGGACAAGGCGCTGCACTACGTGGGCGCTGAGCCCGTGGTCACCTCCGATCCGGCCGAGGTGGAGCGGGCCGAGGCAATCGTCCTGCCCGGCGTGGGAGCCTGCGGCGACTGCATGGCCAACCTCCGAGACGGGGGCCTGCTGGACCCGGTCAAGCACGCCATCGCGGCGGGCAAGCCCTATCTGGGCATCTGCCTGGGTCTACAGATCCTCTTCGAGGAGAGCGAGGAGGGCGGCGGAGTGGAGTGCATGGGCATCATCCCGGGGAGCGTGCAGCGCTTTCGGCACGAGCTCAAGATCCCGCAGATCGGATGGAACCAGATCAGCCTCAGGGCGAAGGCGCCTCACCTGGCGGGCGTGCCGGACGGCTCCTGGGTCTACTTCGTCCACAGCTATCACGTCGTGCCGGACGACGAGGCGGTCGTCGCGACCACGACCGACTACGGGTACGAGTTCGTCTCGGCTGTGCATAGCAACAACATCTTCGCCACCCAGTTCCACCCGGAGAAAAGCCAGGAAGTGGGCCTCCAGATGCTGAGGAGCTTCTGCGGCTTGGTTGGCGCGTAGCAGCCGCCTGGGCGCGGCTACTGCCAGCGATAGACGCGAGATGCTCGTTATCCCCGC
>JBHIEF010000019.1:0-32002 GCA_046760465.1 Armatimonadota bacterium
TGCTGGCTGCTTCGATCGCCTGTTCGGCGGGCTCCGCTCAAGGCGACCTGGAGGCTGTGTTCAGGTCCCCACCTCCGCCGCCAGATTGGCTGACCGCCCAGGGCCTGTATGGCTCCCGTGGCACCAAGCCGGCGCTCAACTTCGGCGACCTGAAGACCTTCGCGCAACGGGGGTTCGCCGCTGGGGAGCTAGGCGGCTGGAGCCTGGCGGCTCTGGACTTAGCGCCGACGCCACCCGAGGAAGCGGTGCGAGCCGGCGAGCAGCCCTATTGGCGGTACCGTGCAGGCCTTGAGCTGTACATGGCGCGACTGGCCGCCATGGGCGCTCGCGGAGAGCACGTCGTCGACGTCGCGGCCCCGGCCTGGGGGAGGGGCGACCTGCACTCGTCCGACGTCGTCGCCGGGTGGCAGCGCTTCTACCGCGACCTCTCCCTCCGGCAGGTGAACGTCGGGATGCGGCCCTTCAAGGACGCCAAGGCCGTCGTCCTGCCGCCCTTGGCGGACCTTCCGCCCGCGGAGGTGAGCAAGCTAGCCGAGTTCGCCAACGCCGGCGGCACGGTGGTGGCGTTCCAGAAGCTGCCGGATGTCGAGGGAATCGCGGAGCTGTTCGGCGTGGAGCCGGGGGCCCAGGTGCGGGAGGATGTGAAGAGCAAGGGCTCGGCGCACTTCGTGCCGCGCGACATCAACCGCGTGGTGCAGTTGCTGCGCCGCGTGGCGGATGACGTGTTCTTCTATCCGCCCTCGAATGAGGCCATCGTCAGCCACCGGCGGGACGCGAACGCCGACTGGTATCTGGTCTGCAACCTGGACGTCTGGCCCTTCCTGACCTACGCCACCTTCCGCGCAACCGGCATGCCGGAGATCTGGGACGTGGACACGGGGGAGATCCGACCCGCCAACGGCTGCGAGCCGCAGGACGGCAAGACCATCGTGCCGCTGAGCATTCCACCGGGCGGCACCATCTTCGTCGTCTTCCGCAAGCCCGTCGAGGACTGGCAGATTCGCCGCGCGCCAGGCCTGGAGGTCACCGACGTGAGCCGCAAGGGGGAGCAGGTGACCGTCCGCGGCATCGCGCGCGTCAACTCCGGCTACCACGTGTGGCTGCACGACGGCCGCACCGCGGGAGTGAATGTGACGGACCTTCCCGAGGTGCTGCAACTCGGCGGCTCCTGGCGCTTCGAGACCGAGAAGGCCTTCGACCGCCAGCCCGCTCAGATTGCCACCGTCAAAGCCAAGGCAGCGGACGCGAAGGATGACACCTCGCGGTGGGCCAGCGCCGACCTGGACGACTCCGCCTGGACCGTCACGAGCATCACCGAGCCGCTGCCGGCGGCCGAGTCCGCCTGGCACGCCAACTGGCTGGAGTTCGCGGGCGACAACGCCCACCGGTTCTTCCGCAAGGCCTTCGAGGTGCCCGGCGAGGTGGCGCGGGCCACCCTCACCATCACCTGCGACAACGGGTACGACCTGTACCTGAACGGGGAGGCGCTGGGCAGCGACGACTCCTGGGAGCAGGCTGAGACCTACGCAATCACCGACCGCCTGCGCCCGGGCCGGAACGTGATTGCCGTTGACGCGAGGAATGCAGGCGGCGTCGCCGCGCTGCTGGCCGAGGTCTACGCCCTGCTGAAGAACGGACAGGCGCTGCGGGTTGTGACCGACGGCACGTGGAAGATGTCGGAGGCGGCTGCCCAGGGCTGGCAGTCCGTGGACTTCGACGATTCCGGCTGGCAGGCGCCGCGGGTCGGCGGCCAGCCACCGGTCAGCCCTTGGGGCAACGTGCCCGGCCTGCCGGCCGAGGCCGAGACGGGCAAGGCCCTGTGGTACCGCTTCCCGCTGCCGCCGGGGGCGACGGTGCTGCGCTTCCCCGATGTCGGTGAGGCAAGCCTGGAGCTGCATGTCGCCGGCAAGAAGGTCGCCATCCAGAACGGCCGGGCCAACGTGGCGAAGCTGAGCGGGATTGTGGCCCTTAGGGTGATGGGCCTCGCGGCCTTGCCCGCTCCGATAGTGGCCGAGTGCGGCCCCGGCGCCGTGGGCATCGGCAGTTGGGCCTCGCAGGGGTATGCGGGCTACGTTGGCTCCGCGACCTACAGCCGGAGCATCCAACTGCCGGCGGCGTACCGCGGGCAGGCGCTGGTGCTCGACCTGGGTGAGGTGGGGTGCGTGGCCGAGGTGAAGGCGAACGGCAAGCAGGTCGGCACTCGGCTGTGGGCCCCGTACCAGTTCGACCTCGGGACCGTCAAGGGCAGACAGCTCCGCCTGACCATCACCGTCGCCAACACGCTGGCGGCGGCTCAGGAGGAGGGCGCGCCGCCGTCGGGGATTCTGGGCCCGGTGTTGCTGAAGCCCTACAAGGAGATCACGATCAAGCTGTAGGCGGCTTGTGCAACATCAGGAGATGCTGCACACCATAGACGGCTTGCGGCATCAGGCGACGTTGCACTCCATAGACGGCATGCGACATCGGGGGATGTCGCACTCCACAGAACGGCACTACAGCTCCAGTGTGTGCTTGCCGTGGCAGTCCAGGCAGGTCTGGTCCCCGTAGTTGAACTCCTCGGGGGTGGCGAAGGGGCACTTCTCTCGCACGGCGTGACACGTGTCGCAGAAGGGGATGACGTCCTCCGGCTCAAACATCTGATCCGGCGCGGTCAGATGCTCCTCGTCCTGCTCGTGGGCCTTGCTGAGGCCGTGACAGGTGATGCAGCCGATCTTCTTCGGCAGGTGCTTCGTCGTCAGCTCTTCGTCGCGGAAGTCATAGTGGCAGACGTACGCGCAGGCGTCGTTGCTGCCGGCGAACTGGCCGAGCGTGAACGTGGTCGAGGCGCCGAGCGGCCTGAGCTTCGCCTCCTTGACCATGAGCTTCATGTTCCCGTAGTGGTCGCCGGCATGGACCTGGAATCCGATGCGCCCGCGCGCGTACGTATCGTCCTCTAGCTCCGCCAGCTTGCGGCCGTTCAGCGTCACCGCGAGTTTGCTGCCCTCGGCCCGGATCACGGTGGTGTTCCAGTCATCCAGCTTGACCGTGGACTCGTCCCTGTTCTGGTAGAGGAACCCGCCGGAGTAGATCGTGCCCACGGTACAGCCGTACTCCTGCATGGACAGGATGTCCATCTGGTAGCCCATCTTGCCCTGCGTAGGCAGGCTGCGGAACCAGATGCCGCTGTTGGCCGGCCATACGACCTTGAAGGTCACGTGGAGCTCGAAGTCGTCGTAGAGCTTACGCGTGAAGAGGTCACCCGCCGCGCCGCCCTCTCCCTGCTGGCCGATCAACACGCCATCCTCAACGGTCCACCTGGCCTTGCCCAGAGCCGTCCAGCCCTCCAGGTCTTGGCCGTTGAACAGCTCCACCCACCCCTGCTGCTGCTGGCCCTGGTCATCGGCCTCTTGGAGGTGTGCTGGCGCCGCCACCAGCAGAATGAAGACCCCCAGCCATACGACTGGAGGCCGAAGCTCGCCCATTGCCCTTGCTCTCATTCTCCCACGATCTGGCGCGCTGCCCTAGACGTACTCCCACTCGCGCAGCCACTGATAGTCCGGGGGCAGGTTGGCCATGGCATGCCGGAACTCGCGTGTGAGCAGCCTCTGCTCCGCCTCGGTGAGCTGCTTGGGCTGCTTCCAGATGCTCACGTTGTTCTCCAGCTCGTCAATGGTGGTCATCCCCGGTACGGTGGCCGTCAGGTACTCGTTGCTGAGGATCTTGCGCAGGCTGATGCTGGCCACCTCGTACTTGTCCACGTCGGGGCCCTGCTTCCTGATGGCGTCGCGGAACAGGCTCCCGCCCGCGAAGGGCTTGATGGTCACCAGGCCGCAGTTCTTCTCGCGCAGCATGGGGAAGACGCTGTGCTCGTTGTCCACCTTGGATTCGGCCATGAAGGGGAATATGAACATCTCGAACTCGGGCCAGCCTTCCATCAGGCGCATGACGAACTCGCGGTTGTGGGTTGAGAGGCCCAGGTGGCGGATCTTGCCCTGCTCCATGGCTAGCATGCCGGTCTCCACCACCGCGTCTATCTCCTGGTCCGTGTGGTTGCCGTCCATGAGGGCCTGAGGGCGGAAGATGTCTATGCAATCCAGTTGAAAGCGGCGCAGGCCCTCGTCAATCTCGAACATGATCTTCTCTTTGGTGCGGTTGGCGGGGTTGCGGATGCACAGGATGTAGTCCGAGTAGCCCACGTACATCCTCTGGCCCAGGGCCTTCATGGCGTTGCCGTAGGCCGTCGCCTCCGCCGGCGTGGTGATGTCCATGTAGTTGATGCCCAGGTCAATGGCCCGCCCCACGACCTCCTCGCGGTTGCGCATGACGTCCGCCGGCACCTGGTCATTGGGGAAGCTGCCCCAGTAGCGCGCGCCCTCGCGAGTGCGCCAGTGCCCGCCCAGGCTGATCTCGCTGATCCACAGGTCGGTCTTGCCCAGCTTGCGGTAGTTCATCGAGGGCTGGTAGTTGAGTATGTCCTTGGCCGGCGGAGCAGCCGCCGCTGCCTGGGCCGGGGGCGCCGTCGCCAGCGCACTGCCACCGACGAGGCCAGCAGTCGCCTTGGCCGCCGTGCCCACAAACTCGCGTCGTGTCATGGCCTTCCTGCCCATATCAGCCCTCCGCATGTGATCCGCACGTGGAGAATGCCCCAACGGGTGACCCGTTGAGTATAGGTCACTTGCTCGGATGGCGTCAAGGAGACCGGGCTACGCTGTGGGAGCCCCCCTCTGCTTGGTCCTGGGCTCGTTGGGCGCGGGATGCTATACTGCGTTGCGGCGACGAGGCTTTGGAGTTCCGCTGGAGCTGACACTCAATGGAGGGCGCGGTCCGCTGGGCCACTGCCGATGACATCCCCTCACTTGCGGAGCTGCTGGCCCTGGCCTTCCCGCGCGAGTTCGGCCGGGCCTTCGGGACCAGCCACCAGCGTCGCGCCGCCGGGCTGGGGGGCCTGCTGGGACAGGGCTTCCTGCGCTGGCGGGACGCGCTTGTTCTCGACCAGCGTGAGGGCGTTCTCGGCGCGGCTTTCCTGTGCTGGGAGGACAGCCAGCGGCCGGCGCCTCTGCTCCGGTGCGCGCCGCCAGTGGCGCAGGCCAGCGGCTGGTTGCGTCTGCCCTGGGCGTTATTCGTGCTATCGTTCCTGCTCGAAGAGCGCCCCAGGCCAGGAGGCTGCGAAGTCGGGATGCTCGCCGTGCGTCCTGACAAGCGCCGTCGAGGGATTGGCCGGATGCTCCTAGAGGAGGTGCAGAGGCAGGCGCTGGGGCGGAAGTGCGACCATCTGTCTCTCAGCGTCGCCGCCAACAACAGGCCCGCCCGCGGCCTCTATGCCAAGCTCGGCTTCGAGACGGTGGCGGTTCGCCTCGATCCAATCAGGCATTTGCTGTTCGGCGCGGGCCGCGGCCTGCGGATGCGTAAGCAGCTCAGTACGTAGCCGCCTGCCGCCGGCGCAACGGCTGTACTACTGGCGTGCTCTGACTACCACGGCCCAGTCTCCCTGGCCGGGCGCCGTCAGCGTTCGCACGCCGCCACCCGTGATCGGCTCGGCCTCCTGCCACCGGCCGCTCTGCGGCTGGAGCCACTTGACCGAGAAGGGCCCCGTCTCGCCGCGCAGATCGAGCCCGGTCGTCCCGCCCTCGGGCAGGTACAGGGCATAGAGGCCGTCTCCTCTGAGGCAGTAGCCGCTGCTGACGACTGAGTTGTCGGGCGCCAGCTCGTAGTGGTCAATGCCCAGCATGAAATCGTGCAGGTGCCGCGCAGCGTCCCAGTGGGCGTCCCAGTCCCGCACGTCGTCCGAGCCGTTCTTGTTGAAGATCTGGCTGGTGGCGCCGCCCATGGCCATGGCCCAGATGCCCTTGCGCGCCTCCTCGAGCTGCCCGGGGCTGAGGCGAGTCCACTCGGTGACGGAGATGGGAATCGGCCAGCCCGCCTTCCTGGTGTCCCTGCGCAGCTTGATGGCCAGTGCGTTGAGCTTGTCGGGGTCGGTCGTGTTGTACTGCATGGCGGTCAGGTCGAAGAGCCGGTCTCCGGCGAACGCAAAGCGGTCCGTGGAATTGGGGTGAACGGTCACCATGTGGCCCCAGGGATCGTGCTCCTTGAGGTAGCGGGCCCGCTCGCGCGCCCAGTTCGCATCGTGTCGCTCGGTGTACTCCTCTGCCAGGTTCCAGATGAGGTTGGGGTGCCAGCCGAAGCGCGCGATCATCTCGCGGTAGTAGAAGTCCTGGTCCGGCGGGGTCCTGGAGTCGTCCAATTCCAGCACGAAGTGGATGACGATGCCGCGCTCCTGCATGCGCGCGAAGACGGCCTCCCATTCGCGCATGTCAGCCAGGTCAATGCGCGTCCAGTCCGGGTCGCCCCGGTCCCCAAGGAAGGGCTCGACGCGGCAGGAAGGGCCGCCGTCACCCGGGTAGTTGTAGCCCAGGTAGAACACGTTCATCCCCTTGTCGGCCAGGTAGTCTATCTGCGACAGGCGGCGCTCGAGAGGGCCGTAGTGCTCAGCCAGGAAGGCCTCCGGGTCGTCGGGGCCGACCTCGAAGAAGCGCTCCCCGTTGGCGAACTTCATGCTGTGTGGATGTTCGGGATCGCGCATGACCAGGCCGCGCGCGTCGCTATTCGTGACCGCGAACTGGCGCTCTACCCCGTCGAGGTCGGGGTCGTTCGAGCGCGTGAGCACCTGCCAACGGCCCGCCTCACTTGTCATCACACGCAGCTTCCACACGTGGCCCCGCTGGCCGCCCTTGCCGTCACCGTCGTAGAAGCCCGGCACGGTCAGCTTCGTGCCCGAAGGCGTGGTCGCGACGGCCTCGAAGCTGACCGTCTGGAAGGGGTTCCCCTCGTAAGTGGGGTTGTCGAAGGTCAGCTCGATGCCCTGCCACCGAGCGGCTCCGAGCACTGCTTGGCGCGCGGCGTCCTGTGCATACGGGGCGGAGCCGGATGCCAATGCAAGAAGTACGGCGGCCATCGGCAAGCTGCGGGCAAACACTCCACTCACCTCCCACGGGCGGCATCGGCAGGTGATTCGACTGAGGCCTCCACGCTGGCTGCAATGGCAGCCCCCTTCTGCCGGCGAGGGCACATACCCTTCACCTTGGCGGCGGCCGGCCGCGCGAGGCAGGATGCGGCGCGCGTCGCGGCGAAGGCAGAACTGTGATTGCAGCGGCCGATCGGACCTCTGAGCCATGACCGACGACCTGCGAACCTCGATCCCAGACCGCCTGCGCCAACTGCCCTCCGTCAGCGAGATGCTGTCGCTCCCGGAGGTGGGCCGCCTCATCGGGCCGCACCTGCGTACGCAAGTCGTGGAGGCCGCGCGCCGCGTCATCGAGCGGCAGAGGGAGTTGATCCGCGCCGGCGGCACGCCGGACTTGTCGCCAGAGGCCCTGGCCCGGGAGGTGGAGCGCGAGGCCATCTCGCGCGCCAGGCTGGGGCAGCGCCGCGTGGTCAACGCAACCGGGGTCATCATCCACACGGGCCTGGGGCGGTCTGTGCTACCTGCCAGGGCGCTCGCGGCCGTCCAGCGCGAGCTGGCCGGCTACTCCAGCCTCGCGGTGGATCTGGAGTCCGGTGAGCGCGCCGCGCGGGAGCGCCACGTCGCGGAGCTCTTCTGTCGGCTCACGGGCGCAGAGGCGTCTACGGTGGTCAACAACAACGCCGCGGCGACCATGCTGGTGCTGACGGTCCTCGCCCAGGGGCGCGAGGTGATCGTGTCGCGGGGCCAGTTGGTGGAGATCGGCGGCTCCTTCCGCATCCCCGATGTGATGGAGCAGAGCGGAGCTCGTCTGGTCGAGGTCGGCACCACCAACAAGACGCGCCTGTCGGACTACGAGCAGGCCATCACAGACCAGACGGCGCTGTTGCTGCGCGTGCATCCCAGCAACTACCGCCTGGTTGGGTTCACCGACGCGGTGCCCCTGACCGACCTGGTGGCCTTGGGCAGGAAGCACGGCCTGCCGGTGATGGACGACATCGGCTCGGGGCTGCTGGTTGACCTCGGCGCCTACGGCCTGCACGACGAGCCGGTCGCGGGCGACAGCATCAAGGCCGGCGCCGACGTGGTCACCTTCAGTTGCGACAAGCTCGTCGGCGGGCCCCAGGGCGGCGGCATCATCGGCAAGGCCGAGCCACTTCAGCGCATCCGCAAGCACCCTCTGGCCCGGGCGTTGCGCTGCGGCAAGCTCAGCCTGGTGGCGCTGGAGAGCACGCTGCGGCTCTTCCTGGATCGGGATTCGCTGCCCGAGACGAACCCGACGTTCGCCATGCTCGGCGAGGACGCTCGCCGAATCCGGCGGCGCGCCCGGGCCCTGGCTGCGCGCCTGCGCAAGGCCGTGCCGGACGCCGACATCAGCGTGGAGCCCGACGAGTCACAGGTGGGCAGCGGGTCGCTGCCGGCCCAGCCCATTCCAACTTACGTGGTCAGCGTTGGCCTCCGTGGCCTTTCCCCCGAGGCGTTGGCCCGTCACCTGCGTCTGCACCAGCCGCCAATCCTCGCGCGCCTGCACGCCGACCGCGTCCTGTTCGACCTCCGGACCGTACTCAAGGGCGAAGAGAGGCTAATCGCCGATGCTCTGGCTGGGCCGCTCGCGGGGTAGTGGCGCAGGTCGCCACGACTTCTACGGGTATCGCTATGCGTCTCAAGAAGGCTGAACGCATCAACATCATGATCGGTACTGCCGGGCACATTGACCACGGCAAGACCGAGCTCACTAAGCTGCTTACCGGCTGCGACACGGATCGCCTACAGGCGGAGAAGGAGCGGGGCATGTCCCTGGAGTTGGGCTTCGCCCCCTGGCACACGCCCGACGGGCGGATCGTGGGCATCGTGGATGTGCCCGGGCACGAGCGTTTCGTGCGCAAGATGGTCGCAGCGGCCACCTGCATTGACCTGCTGCTCCTGGTGGTGGCCGCCGACGACGGCGTTATGCCGCAAACGCGCGAGCACCTTGAAATCTGCACGCTCCTGGGTCTGAAGCGTGGACTCGTGGCCCTCACCAAGATTGACTTGGTGGACGAGTTGGGCCGCCAGCTGGCCATGGAGGACGTGGCCGAGCTGCTGGCGGGGACCTTCCTCGAGGGGGCGGCGGTCGTGCCGGTATCGCCCATCAGTGGCGAGGGCTTCGAGCGCTTTTACCAGACGTTGGCCGAACTGGTCGCCGATACGCCGTCCCGCCAGACCTCCGGCGTCTTCCGGATGCCCGTCGAGCGCCGCTTCGTCCAGAAGGGCGTGGGCACGGTAGTCACGGGCATACCGCAGGCCGGCAGCGTCAGCGTGGACGACACCGTGGAGCTGCTGCCGTTGGGGCGCACTGGACGGGTACGCGGCCTGCAAGTGTATCGCATGGAGGATGAGACGGCCCTGGCGGGCGAGTGCGTGGCGCTGAATGTGCCCGACCTCGATCACAAGCTCATCGAGCGCGGCCAGGTGCTGGCGGCGCCGGGCTACTTCAGTGCCTCTACGCGCGTTACCGGCCGCCTGCGCCTGCTGCCCACTGCCAAGCCGTTGGCCAACCGAGCGACCGTACGCTTCCACACGGGCATGGTGGAGGCGCTGGGGCGAGCCGTGCTCCTGGAGCGCGACCTACTGGCGCCCGGGGACGACTGCCTGGCGCAGTTCATCCTCGAGCAGCCCGTGGTGGCGTGGACTGGCGATCCCTTCGTGGTGCGGCTGCACTCTCCCGTGGTGACCGTCGGCGGCGGGGTCGTCATAGACTGCCAGCCGCGCAAGCTGCGTCGCTACCAGAAGCCGATGCTTGAGGGCCTGCGGCAATGTGATCGGGCTCTGACGGAGAACCGGCTGTTGGAGCATGAGCTCCTTCGCGCCGACTCGGTGCCGGTGAGTCGCCAAGCGCTGGCTCGGACGATGAAGCTCCCGCCCGATGAGCTGGGAGCGGCGTTGGAGCCGCTTGTCGCGGCGGGGAAGGTGGCCGAGATCGGTCACCGCCGGGACCTGTGCCACGTGGAGCGCCTGGCGCCCGTGCGGCGCAGCGTGCTGTCTCTGCTGGCGGACTTCCACGAGCGGCAGCCGCTGCGGCTGGGAATGTCCCGGGCCGAAGTGGAAGGCGAACTAGACGTGCCGGAGGAGGTCGTCGGTCACCTGCTGACGAGTCTGGAGGCCGAGGGCGAGATAGTGCGAGAGGGACGCCTATGCCGACTCGCTAGCCACGAGCTGGAGCTATCGGCCGGGCAGCAGCAGCTCTTGGACCGTCTGGAGCGTCTCTATGAGGGGGCCGGCTTTGCCACGCCTAGCCCCGCGGAGGCCGCCCAGAGGGTCGGCAGCGCCGAGAGCGAGGCCGAGAGCGCGGCGGCCCTGCTCTGTGACCGCGGCATCCTCGTGGAGGTCGAGCCGGGTATCGTCTTCCATCAGCAGGCCGTTGAGAAGGCCAAGGAGCTGCTGGTCGAGCACATCGAGCAGGAGGGCCCTCTGCCCTCGCCGACGTTTCGAGACCTGCTGGGCGTTACCCGCAAGCACGCCATCCCCCTGCTGGACTATTTCGACCGCATCGGCCTGACTACGCGCGTCGGCAACACCCGCGTCCTGGCCCCCGGTCGCGACCGCGCAGACGCCTCGTAGGTCCGGGCCTGTGCGCGCGTTGCCGCCTTGGCAAGCAGCATCATTGACAGCCTGCGAGACGCCGTGCTACGCTGTCTCGGATGGCCCCCATTCTCCGCAGGTCGCTCTTCGCTCTGACGCTCATCGTCTTCGCAGGCGCTCTGTACTGCGGTCTCCGCCATCGGGCCTTCGAGGTCACCACCGTGCTCGTCGTGGACGGGGTGGCCTACCCCGCTCCGCACGATGACGTGCCGGAGTGGCGCCTCAACATCGCCAGCACCTTCAGCGGCGCCACCGTGGACGAGGACGGGCGGCTGTTGGGTAACCCGTACGAGTGGGTCAACGAGCACCGGCTCTGTCCCACGTGAAAGTAGCCTCCTGCCCGTGGCCATGCGTCCATGGTCACAGCTAACCAGGGTAGCGAATGCGCCGCACGGTTCAGGCAATCTCCCTCGTCGCCTTCAACTTGGGGGCGTTGTTCCAGCAGAGGGCTGTGTGCATCCCCATCCTGCACTGCCACTCCTGCGTGTTGGCCAGCTTCGCCTGCCCCATCGGCCTGCTGGGCCACTATGCCTCGTGGATGATCTTCCCCATCCTGGCCGTTGGCATCATCGGAGTCCTCGGAGCCTTCTTCGGCCGCGCGCTGTGCGGGTGGGTGTGCCCCTTTGGGCTGATCCAGGATTTGCTCCACAAGATCCCCAGCCCCAAGTGGCGCCTCCCCACGTGGTTCCGCCTGCCCAAGTACTTCGTCTTCGTGGTCGCGGTACTGGCTGTGCCCATGCTGCTGGGCGTGGGGTCTCCGTGGTTCTTCTGCCGCTGGTGCCCGGTGGCCACCTTCGAGGTGGCGATCCCGAACGCCATCATGCAAGGAGGGTTCGCCGACGCGGTGGGGGCGGCCATGCGTCTGTCAGTCTTGGCCCTGGTGCTGGTCATGGTCGTCACCAGCGAACGCGCCTTCTGTATCGGCCTGTGTCCCATCGGCGCCATGATGGCGCCCTTCAACCGCATCTCGGCGCTGTATCTGCGCCGGAACGCCGGCAAGTGCAACGAGTGCGGCGCCTGTGTATCCGCCTGCCCGGCGCGGCAGGTCAGCGATGCCAAGCGCGGCGTGCTGCCGGGCGATTCCGACCTGGAGTGCGTGCTGTGCATGGAGTGCACCAAGAGCTGCCCGCACGAGGGTGCCCTGCATGCCACTGTTCTGGGCCCTCGCCGGCAATAGGCGGAGACGCCGCGCCGCCACTAGGAGCCTATTGCAGAACCGCTAACGTGTCACCCTGAGCTGCGGACCGCGTAGCGGTCCGTCAAGCGAAGGGTCTCGCGTCGGGCCCACCACGAGATTCTCCGCTTCGCTCACAATGACAGCCGACCGAGAGCGTCGCTCTTAGGATGGGCTCTGAGGTTTGGGCCTTGAGGCAGGAGACTGGTCTGTGACGGCGAAGCACTGACTACTGAATGCCTGCCGCGGAACTTCTCGATGGCGGGAACGTCTCATACTGTTGGGAGGACTAGCAGGGATGCTGCTGCTTGCCAGGCGGCCTGCTGACACCGGTCCGCAGGCCGTGACTGGTGTGTGGGGGCCATCCCCATCTCGCGGAGAAAGGAGGTGAGAACATGAACCGAGCGATCCCAGTCGTACTCGGTGCAGCGCTGTTGGTGCTGGCGTGCTGCTCTCTACTTGCTGCGCGGGTGGAGATAGCCAAGACTTATGACCTGGAGTACCGTGTGGTGGAGCAGCCGATCTCCGCCGAGCAAGGCTACGCCGTAGGTGGGAGGGCCAGCGTTAGCTCCGCCGACCGGGTCAGTGAGGAGCTGCGCGCAGAGCCCAAGTACGCCAGCAAGCGCGTGCACCGCGGCTTCGTGCAGCTCAAGCGCGGGAAGGACGCCACCTTCGCCTTGGTCCTGGATGCCGCCAACGGTCAGGGCCCGCCCTACGACCGGCTATACCTGGACGCCAACAACGACGAGGACCTGACCAACGATCCGGTGATCGAGGCAGCTGATGTGACCGTTCCGGAAGAGGGGTACACGACGACGTTCTTTCCCCCGGTTACGCTCGGCATCCCGAAGCAGTCGGGCGGCCCCTACGCGGTGGCGCTCATGGGATACTACGTGAAGGAGTGCCCGGGCTGCGGCCAGGAGCACGAGGGAGTCGCAGTCAGCGGTGCCTGCTACTGGGAGGGTCGAGCGCGCTTCGGTGATCAGGAGCGGCGCGTCGTGCTGTTGGACGGCGACTGCAATGGCCTCTTCGACGAGCGCAATCCCTCGACGCTGGAGGACATGTATGGCTACGGCGGCGACCAGATCATCATCCTGCCCGACGCCGATGAGCCCGTCGAAATGAGTGCCGACCTGCTGGCCCGCGCCACTCCGCTCACCCGCTACGTGCAGGCGGGGAAGAGCTTCTACGAGATTCGCCCCGCCGCCAGCGGGGCCTCTCTCAGGGTCTACACGCGGCGTGTGCCAACCGGCACCATCCGTGTCAACGCCACCGGCTACCGGCTTCAGTTCGTCGGCGAACACGGGCCTGTAGTGGTCGAGTCCGACGAGCGGGAGTCCTGTCTGCCCGTCGGCAAGTACCGCCTCAGGGAGCAGGCCATACGCCGGACGGACGCCGAGGGTCGTCTCTGGGAGGTGCAGACCAGCCCCCAGATCATGTACAGGGAGCTGACGATCGAGACGGAGGCTCTCGGGCGCAGGCCGTCTCGGTCCACTCGCGGTGTACTGGAGGTCACGGCCGACTCCGTGCTCGAGATCCCGGCCTTCGGTCCGCCCCTAGTGATGAGCCTCGGCGCCTCGCCGCAGGAGGATGAGGTATACATCTCGCTCTCCCTGGCTGGTGAGAACGGCGACCGCGTTACCAGCGTCACCGTCAATGGCGAGCGCCCGCCGGCGCCGGACTTCCAGATCGTCTCTGCCGCAGGCAAGGTGATCGCCCAAGACCAGTTGGAGTATGGTTGAGGCTTCACCTGTAGGTACTCATGGCGGGTACCCAAGGGCCTGAAGGGGACTTTCAATGTCAAGACGAGCTTCGACCTTGGTCCCTTCGAGGTGAAGCGGCAGGATGACGCGAGCGCGACGTTCACGCTGGGTAAGGGCCGAGCCTAGTTGCCGACCGGTATCACCCGGTTCTAAGCGTCGGCCCCAGCCCGGCCGGGGCCGACGTGATGATGTTCACGATTCGCGTGGCCGCAGATCGGACAGAATACAGTCAGGCACCGGGAACTGGGTGTCTGGCTGCCTTTTTCGTGGACCGTAGGCGTGGGAGATGCCGCATGTCGGAGGAAGGCGCAATCAGGCTGACCGACTACGCCGGGTGCCTGGGCTGAGCGGGCAAAATGTCCTTGGAGGACATGGCGCACGTGATGCGCCATTTGCCCGCCTTCACCCATCCAGACCTGGTGGTAGGACCTCAGACGCTCGACGACGCGGGCGTTTACCGCCTGCGCGACGACTTGGCAGTCGTGCAGACGGTGGACGTGTTCCCGCCCATCGTGGACGACGCCTACACCTATGGCCAGATCGTGGCGGCCAACTCGCTCAGCGACGTCTATGCCATGGGCGCCGATCCGCTGACCGCGCTCAACATCGTGGGCTTTCCCATCAACAAGCTCGACACGTCAGTTCTTACCGAGATTCTGCGGGGTGGCGCCGACAAGGTAGCTGAGAGCGGCGCCTTGATCGTGGGCGGGCACACCTTGCGCGACGAGGAGATCAAGTACGGGCTATCGGTCACCGGCGTGGTCCACCCGGACCGCATCTTCACCAACGCCTCCGCGCGGCCGGGCGATGCCCTGCTCTTGACCAAGAAGATCGGCACCGGCGTGATCAGCACGGCCATGACCCGAGACCACGCCCCGCCTGACTTGGTCAAGGCGGTCTGCGCCTCCATGGCGACGCTCAACAAGGCGGCGGCCGAAGGCATGCGCGAGCTGGGGGCGAGCGCCTGCACGGACATCACGGGCTTCGGCCTGGTCGGCCACGCCAAGGAGTTGGCCGACGCCAGCGACGTCACTGTGGTCATCAACGCCGACTCAGTGCCCAGATTCGCGGAGGCAGAGCAGTACGCCGCCGAGGGGATGATGCCGGGCGGCTCGCTCCAGAACCGGGCTTTCCTGGAGCCCTTCGCGGAGATCAGCCCCTCCGTGTCCGCCGCACTGGCGGACGTGCTCTTCGATGCGCAGACGTCCGGGGGACTGCTGCTTACCATCAACGGGCCGGAGGCGGACGGAGCCGTGGAGGCGTTGCGTGGGCGAGGGGTGCCCGACGCCAGCATAATCGGCGAAATCGTCTCGCGCCGCAAGCCGTCTGTGGTCTTAGCTTGAGCTCGTTGAGGAGTGACCTGCGGCCATGAGCATCCCACGCAGTAGTCTACTGGTAGCGCTTGCGTTCCTGCTGGGACTGGCAGTGACGGCGCCAGCCGCGCCCAAGATCAAGGTGGGGCAGAAGGCGCCCGACTTCGCGCTGAAGAGCCTGGACGGCAGCACGGTGAAGCTGTCTCAGTACCAGGGCAAGAAGGTGGTGCTGGTCGAGTTCTTCACCACGGACTGCCCCTGGTGCGCGAAGGCGGCGCCAAACACGCGCAAGCTGTTCCTTCGCTACAGGAGCAAGGGGTTGCAGGTCGTGGCCGTTAGCGTCGGCGACTCGGCCGGCGCAGTGCGGAGTTGGGTGAGCAAGAACAACTACACCGGCTTCCCCGTCCTTCTCGACAGCGACCGCAAGACCCGGAGCGCCTATGGGGTCAGCATCGTGCCCACGCAAGTCCTGGTGGACAAGTCGGGCAAAGTGCTCCAGCTCTATCGCGGATGGACGCCCAAGGTCGAGGAGGCCGTTGGCCAAGACGCGTTGGCTGCGGCCACCGGGAAGCCGCTGCCGAAGCACGACTTCCCGCTCGTGGGCCACGGCTGACCCGCGTAGGCACGGCCCCGTTGGGGCCTTAGGGCGCGAGGGCATGCATGGCGTACGACCGCAGCTGGTGGGGCGTGGTCGTTACGCCAGCTCTGGCTGCGCGGCGACTTCGTACGACCGCTGGAGTATCTCCAGAGTGTGCACGACGGGCAGGCCGGTGGCCTGCTCGATCTGCATCTTGCACGTGCCACAGGGGCTGACCACCAGGTCGGCCCCGGTTGCCTTGAGCTGCTCGAATAACGGCCGGCCGATGCGCATGGACAGCTCGAAGTGCTGGCTCTTCATGCCGAAGGTGCCGGCAATGCCGCAGCAGGTATCCTCAATCTCGGGCACGGTCAGATCGGGGATCAACTCCAGCAGCCGCACCGGTGCCTCCGCCAGCCCCTGGGCGGTGAGGTGACACGGGCTGTGATAGGCCAGCTTGGTGCCCAGTGGCCCGAACCTCGTGTCCAGCTCCCCACGTTCGTGCAGGTCGAGCAGGAACGCATGGACGTCGTGCGTGTTCTCGCTCACGAGGCGCGCATCGTCTGTCTCCAGCAACTCCGGGTACTCCAGCTTGAGCATGAGAGAGCAGGTAGAGGCGCTGCTGACCACTTGGTGACCCTTGTCCACTAACTGCTTCAGCTTACTGATGTTCTCCTCGGCGGCCTCGATGGCTGGGCCGAGGCTGCCGACCGTGACCTGAGCAGCCCCGCAGCATCTCAGGTCGGGGACGACCACCTCGAAACCGTGCCGCTCCAGGATGGCCACCGTGCAGGCGCCCTCCCCGCCGGGGTCGTGGTAGTTGGCGAAGCACCCCGCGAAGTAGGCCACCTTCCCGCGCGGCGTTGCCCCCGGGGGCAGGCCCTTCGGCCCGAAGCGCTCGCGGTTGAAGGCCGGGAGCTCGCGTTCGCTGCTCAAACCGGCGGCCTTGTCCATCAGCCACCGCAGCGGCCCAATGCGCGCGGCCGCGTTGCTGAGCGGGGCCAAGGTCTTGCCCACTGCCCCCGCCCGCCTTGAGTCGGCCAGCAGGCGGTTTTGCAGCGTCTGCCCATGAGCCTGGACATAGTGCGCTCGGGCGCGCAGGGCCAGATCGGGCACGTTGATCCCCGTGGGGCACTCCTGAAGGCACAGCTTGCAGTTGAAGCACAGGTCCATTATCTGCTTGAACTCGGGAGACTCGAGCGCCGAGGTATCCAGGTTCCCTCGAATGACCTCGCGCAGCAGAGCGGCCTTGGCACGGGCGGTGGCCGGCTCGGCGGCCAGCTCCCGCGCCATGGGGCAGTAGAACTGGCAAGTGCCGCAGCCGTGGCACTTCTCCGCCTCCACGGCCAACTTCTCCCGGTCGAAGGCGCTATTCGTTGGCACCGTGCGGTAGTCATAACCGAAGCGCAGATCGTCGGTCACCTTGCGCCCGGGCTCGCCCACGATCTTGCCGGGGTTGAGTATGCCCTCCGGATCGAAGGTCTCTTTGATGCGCTCGAAGAGCGGATAGGCCTCGCCGAACATGCGCGGCAGGAAGGGCGTCGCACACAGGCCGTCGCCGTGCTCGCCGCTGAGCGATCCGTTCAGCGACTTCAGTAGCTCGCAGTTGGCCTCGGCGATGGACTCGACTTTGCGGACGTCCTCCGGCTTGCGCAGGTCCATGATGGGCCGGACGTGGATGTTGCCGCTGCCGGCGTGGCCCAGAATGGAGGCCTCTACTCCGTGATCCGCGAAGATGGCCTCCAGCCCGTCCGTCAACTCGGGCAGACGCTCTGGCATCACGGCTGGGTCCTCGATGAAGACCACTGCCTGGAGCTTGCCGGGCAGGCGGTTGACCAAGGGCATGGCCGCCCGTCGAACGGCCCACAGCCGGTCGCGCTCGGCGGCGCCGAAGGCGGGTTGCATGCCGGTGGCCAGGCCCAGCTCCTTTGACGCCAGTTGCTCGGCCCGCGCGAGTTGCTCCCTGGGCTCGTCCTGCTCCTGGCTCTCGAACTCGACCAACAACGCGCAACGGCACTCCTCGGGCAGCAGAGGCCTTAGCTCCGGGTTCACCTCGCGGATGACGCGAATCAGCGTAGCGTCCATGAGCTCGAGGCCGACGGGCTCGAGTTCGAGCAGCGGCTCGATGGCCTCGGCCGCGGCGCGGCGGCTGGGGAAATGCAGGATGCCCGCGGCCACATGGGGCTGAACCGGCACCAGTGAGAGCTTGGCCTCGGTGATGAGGGCGAGGGTCCCCTCGGAGGCGGCCATCAGCTGCCTCAGGTCCACCTCGCCAGCGTTGAGGGTCTCGGGCAGCAGGTAGCCGCTCGAGTTCTTCTTGACCTGCGGCCAGTTGGCCTGGATGGCCTGCTCCCGTCCCACCAGCGCGTCCCTGACCTGGGCTGCCAGGCCGGCCAGTGGACCTTCGGCCTGCTGCTGTCCGCCGTCGGCCACGGCCGTGGATGAGTCCGCCAGAACGAGGTCCAGACTCAGCAGATAGTCCTTGGTGCTGCCGTACTTCACGGACTGCGGGCCGCTCGAGTTGTTGGCGATCATCCCCCCGATGGAGCAGAAGTCGGTGCTGGAGGGGTCGGGCGGGAACTGGAGGCCATACGGCGCCAGCACGCGGCTGAGTTCAGTACGGAACGCTCCCGGCTGCACGCGGACCCACTTCTCCCCCGGGTCCACTTGACACACCCGGCGCATGTGCCGGCGGAAGTCCACGATGATGCCCTCTCCGACAGTCTGGCCGGAGAGGGCCGAGCCGCCGCCGCGGGCGGTGAGCGGAATCTGCTGTTCGGCGGCGTACTGCACGAGCCTGACGACGTCCTCGGCTCCCTTGGGGGCCACTACCCCGAGGGGCCAGATGCGGTGGATGTCCGCCGCCGTGGAGTAGATGGCCCGGGTGAGGTCGTCGAACAGGACATCGCCATCGAGCAGGTCCAGAAGGTGGCGCGCGACGACGTCTCGGTCGTGCTTCGCAGAGGATTCCATAGCCATGACGCAAAAAGGTCCCTGTGGATGAGGCAACCACCAACGGGCACTGCCGATTCTAGGCGGGCTACAGCCACGCGGCTGTAGGCCTGCTCACGGGAGCCAGTTAGCACACCATGAGGTTCGAGGTTACTGCCGTTGACAGCCACACGAGCGCGCGAACCGGCAGGCTCTACACCGCACACGGCGTGCTTCAGACTCCCGTGTTCGTACCCGCGGCCAGCCTGGGCGTCGTCAAGACCTGCGGGCCGGAGGAAGTAGCAGCCGCCGGCGTCCAGATGCTCGTGGCCAATGCCTACCACCTGTTTCTCCGCCCCGGCCACGAACTCATTCAAGCGCTGGGCGGACTCCACAAGTTCATGAACTGGCAGCGTCCCATCCTCACCGATAGCGGGGGCTTTCAGGTCTTCAGCCTGGGGCCTCGCCGCACGATCACCGAGGAGGGCGTGACCTTTCGATCCCACCTGGACGGGCAGGAGCATCAGCTTACGCCGGAGGGCTCGGTGGCCGTCCAGAACGCCCTGGGTTCCGACATCGCCATGGCGTTCGATGAGTGCTGTCCGTACCCCTGCGAGAGGGACTACGCGGCGCGCTCCATGGAGTTGACCCTGCGCTGGATGGCCCGGAGCAAGCGGGCCCACGACAGGGGCAAGCAAGGCCTCTTCGGCATCGTCCAGGGCAGCGTCTACCCCGATCTTAGGAGGGCCAGCGCGGAGGGCACCGTCCAGATCGGCTTCGACGGCTACGCGCTGGGCGGACTGTCGGTGGGAGAGCCGAAGGACCAGATGCTGACGGTGCTGGCAGAGACCTTGCCCCTGCTACCCGCCGAGCGGCCCCGTTACGTCATGGGCGTGGGCACGCCGCAGGACATCCTCGATTGTATTCCCTACGGCGTGGACGTCTTCGACTGCGTCATACCCACGCGCAACGCCCGGCACGGCGACCTGTTCACGGCCGATGGTGTGGTCCGCATCCGCAACGCTCAGTACAAGGACGATGCCCAGCCGGTTGAGGAGGGGTGCGACTGCTACACGTGCAGCCGCTACGGTCGGGCCTATCTGCGCCACCTGTTCCTGGCTCAAGAGCCCTTCGGCCTGCGCCTGAACACCATACACAATCTGCGCTTCTACGCCAGGCTCATGGAGCGGATCCGAGAGGCGATCCGAAAGGGCACGCTGGCGGACCTGCTGGGGCGCGCCTAGACGGCGCGGAGACAGTGCTGCGTGCGGACCGGTTACCGAGCGATGCGCCGCCGGCAGTTGTCGCAGGGCTGGGCCTTCTTTGCGTCCGTGTCTGCCAGGCTGTTGGAGAAGTGCATCACGCACCGAGGGTTGGGGCAGTGGCGTAGGCCGAGGCAGTGACCAACCTCGTGCACCGTTTCCTTCGTCAGCCGCTCTGCCAGCAGATCCTCGTCGGGTTCGTCGCCGAAGAAGCGCGGGTCCAAACGGGCCACCGACACCACGGCTGCCCGGCCGCCCATCTGGGCCTGACCGAAGACGAAGTTCAAGTCGGGCGCGTATAGGTCCAACGCGGTCACGGCCAGCAGCTTGGCCTCCCCGGTCGCTTCGCCCGAGATGCCGTCGAGTGCTTCCAGGAACGCTGAGGCGAGGTACTGCTTCCGCCGCGCATCGTAGGCGCCCGCAGGCGTCGAGGCGCTGTCCCTGACCTCGACCGCAGCCCCGTATGCCTCCTGCAAGGCCGCGCTGGCCGTCTCCAGGTGAACCTGCCGCAGGTCCTCGACCGGATACAGCAACACGCGGATGGCCTCGGGCGAATCTGTCGCGGGCGCAGGCTGCGCCGGCGTGGCGGGACGTGGCTGCGGAGTCCGCCGACCACAGCCACCCACCTGCAACCCAAGGAGCAGGGCCATGAGGACGATCCCCGAGGGCAGCGCGTTCATGGTCCTGCCACCTTCGCTGGTGTTGTGGGGGTCTCCTGCCGACCGCCGCTCTCCTTGCGGGCCGCAGCTTAGGGCGCCCCGCGACCACCCAGCCCGTGGATGTGGCGGAACTCACGTATGGCCGACTCCATGAGGGCGTTCTAGCCTAGTGAAGTCGGGCACAGGCAGGTATCCACGATGAAGAACCTGGCCGCAGTTACCGTCGTGGCCGCGCTGGCCGTCGGCATTGTCGTGGGCAAACGATTCGTGCGGGAGGACGAGTCGGTCGTTGAGCCCAGAACACAGGAGCGGGCGGATCTGCCGCAGCTCATCGAGTTCGCCGCAACCTGGTGCAAACCGTGTGTGGAGTTGAAGCCCATCATGAATGACCTTCGCCGCGAGTACCGCGGCAAGGTCAACGTGCGCATCGTTGACGTTGACGAGCAGCCCGAGTTCGCCGCACAGTTCGGCCTGTTCGGCGTCCCCACTATCGTCTACCTTGACGAGAACGGCCAAGAGCAGTTCCGCTACGTTGGGCTGGTGTCGAAGCACCAGCTTGTGGCGGCGCTTGCAGGCGTGGGTGTGGAGCGTTCCTAACGCCATGGTAGAGAGCCTGCTACAGCAGCTCGAGTCGGCGCTGGGCAGCTTCGGAGTGGTCGCCTATCCCGTTGCGTTCGGCGCAGGCGTTGTGACCAGCCTCAATCCGTGCGTCTACGGCGCCTTCCCCGCCATCGTGGCCTTCATCGGCGCGCAGGGCGAGGTCAGGAAGGCCAGGGCCGCCGCCCTCAGCCTGACCTTCGTGCTCGGGCTGGCGCTGGTATACGGGGTGCTGGGCGCTGGGGCCTCGCTGCTGGGAGGCCTGCTTGGGCCTAAAGTCTGGTTCTACTTGGCCGCCGTTGTGTGCCTGGTAGTGGGCCTGCATCTAGCAGGCGTACTTCCACTGAAGTTCTCCGCGCTCATCCCGGCCCAGTCGAGCTGGTCGAAGCTCAGCGGCTTCGGCGGCGCTTTGGCCTTGGGCGTCCTCTTCGGTCTGGTCACCAGCCCCTGCGCCACGCCCGTCCTGGCCCTGGTGGTCACCCTGGCGGCCGCCAAGGGCGCAGCCCTGTACGGCGGCACGGTCCTCTTCGTGTTCGCTCTCGGCAACGGCGTCCCGCTGGTGATCCTGGGCACGGCCACCGCGGCCATCACCTCTCTCCAGAAGCTCAGCGTTCGCGCCGAGGCGGTACAGAAGGTCGGGGGCTGGGTCCTGGTCGGCGTGGGCCTCTACTTGCTCTGGCTGGCGTAGCGGCCGAGGTGCGGCGGGCCGGCAGGGCGTCCACGTGCTGGAAGGGTTGGCAAGGCCTCGGGCCGAAAGGGCCCGGGGTCCGTTTCTCTTAGGCTCGATTCCCGACGGCAAGGAGGACTCACGGTGAAAGCCATCGCGGGTGCCGTGCTTGCCACCGCCCTAGTGTCCCTTGCAGCGCCGGCGCGAGCGCGTCCGGTGGTCTACTTCCCGGAGACGACGATCAGGCGGATCCGGGAGAAGGTGGCGCGTTACGACTGGGCGCGCGAGATGACAGAGGGGATGAGAGCCTCCGCGGACGCCTGGTCCTCCGAGCCTATTGCCTTCCCCGAAGGGCCGACCGGCTGGTACCACGACTACTTCTGTCCCGACCATGGTGAGAGGTTGAAGTACGATCCTCAGCGCCCGCACGAGCACGTGTGTCCCACCGATGGCAAGGCCTTGAGGGGACCGAAGCTGGATGCCTACTGGGTCACCGTGACGGTCAACCGCATCGCCGACAGGGGTCGTGAGGCCGCCTTTGCCTACATGCTCACCGGCGACGAGAAGTACGCAAAGACGGCGGCCGGCATCCTGAGCGATTTCGCCAGCTACTACCAACGGGTCGTCAGCCAGAAGAAGCCCCCACGCCTCAAGTGGCAGTCCCTGGACGAGGCGACGTACATCCTCGGCCCCGTCCAGGCCTACGAGCTCATCTACGACTCGCCCTCGTTCACGCCCGAGCAGCGCAGAAATGTGGAGGATGACTGGCTGCGCCCCACCGGTCGGTTCCTGATGACCCAACGGCGCACCATCCACAACATCCACTGCTGGTACAACGCCGCCATACTGACCATCGGCCTCGCCCTGGGCGATGAGGAGATGGTCGGATTCGCCCTGGAGGGTCCGAACGGGGGCTTCCGACAACAGATCGCCAAGGGCGTCATGGCCGATGGCTATTGGTTCGAGGGCTCCTACGGCTACCACTTCTACACGCTCTCGGCCCTGGAGAACTTCATCTTCCCCGCCCTCAATAACGACCTCGACATCGCGCAGGAGCTCTCGCGCATAGAGACGATGTACCTGGCCCCCCTACAGATGGCCACGGCGGAGTTTTCAGTGCCGCCGACCAACGACAGCGGGCGGACCGGGAACCTGCTGGGGGCGCGCGGTCACTACGAGGCGGCCGCCGCCCTGTTTCCCGAGCAGAAGGCGTTCACTGGCCTGCTGGCGCGGGCGTACAAAGGTCAAGGGAGGACAGGGCGCGAGGCCTTGATGTGGGGCCCAACCGAGCTGCCCAAGGGTGGTCGCATGCCCCGGCGGGTCAGCCGCGACTTCTCGGCCAGTGGCCTGGCGGTGCTGCGGCAGCGACGCGGAAAGCACGAGAACTACCTAATGCTGGACTATGGCCCGCATGGCGGGGGGCACGGGCACCCCGACAAGCTCAACCTCATCATCGCCGGATTGGGCCAGATCCTCGCCCCCGATCCCGGCAGCGCGGGCTATGGCATGCCGCTCCACGGCCGCTGGTACAAGCAGACCCTGAGCCACAACACGATCGTGGTAGACGGCAAGTCCCAGCAGGCCACCACGGGCAAGTTAGTCGCCTTCGAGACGGGCGGGCCGGTGCAAGTGGCCAGCGCGACTGCGGGCGAGGCCTACCCGGGCGTGAGCTGGCAGCGCACCGTCTGGCTGGCCAAAGAGGGCTACTTCGTAGTGCTGGACACGCTCGAGAGCGACGACGCGCGGCAGTTCGACTGGGTCTTCCACAACTACGGCCAGTTGTCGCTGCCCGGGCTCGAGATGACGCCGGCTGCCCGTGACGCCTTCGGGACTGCCACTCCGTACCAGGTGCCCGGCGATGTCGCCAGCGCGCAGGCCGATGGCGACATCGAGGCTGTCTGGCAGCTCGAGGGCGAGAAGAGGCTGCGACTTGTGGTCCTGGGCGCGCCGGGCACGACTGTCTTCTCGGCCGTTGCGCCGGGGAATCCCGCCCGCATAGATGTGCCCATGATCGTGGTCCGGCGCCGGGGCACTGCGGCGACGTTCGCCGCCGTGATCGAGCCCACCGAGGGGCCCTTCCGGGTGCAAGAGGTCCACGTGGCCGACGGCGCGGTCGAGGCGAGAGTGAAGGGTCGTCCCGCCAGGAGCTTCGCGGTCGTGGAGGGGCAACCTGTGAGTGGGCCCTGACCGCGAAGGCCGGGTCGCTACCGCATGCAGCACCGCTTGTACTTCCTGCCGCTGCCGCATGGACAGGGGTCGTTGCGGCCTATTGCGGCCGCCTGGGCGCGAGGTTGGTGGCGCGCCGACATTCGCTCGCTCTCCAGCTCGCGTGCCATGGCGCGCAGTCGCTCATCGGCGTGGGCGAAGAGCTGCCTGTAGGCCGCGCACAGGTAGGTGGGCGCCCGGTGGTCGTCGTAGGACACCAGGCGGTACTTGGGGCAGCCGCCGTGGCATAGGTGTAGCCACTCGCACGATCGGCACGGCGCGCCGTAGTCGGATTTGCGGTCGGCAAACTGCGCGAACTTGTCGCTGGCCACGATCTCGGCCAGGGGCTGTTCCATGATGTTGCCCAGCCGCCACTCGGGCTCCACGAAGAAGTCGCAGGCGTAGACATCTCCATTATACTCCACGACCACGTAGTCGCCGCAGCGATCACGGAAGATGCACGTGGGCATCTGCTGGCCCGAGTAGACCGCCAGCAGGTCGTTGAACATGCGGATGTAGGTGCCGCGCCAGTCGTCCTCGGCCCAGCAGTCGAACACGTCGCACAAGAGCTGGCCGTAGCCCTGCGGCGTGACACTGTAGTCGGCAATCCCTCCCGTCGCCGGGTCGCGTTCCACGCAGGGAATGAACTGGAGGAAGTCCAGGTTGTGGCTCCTGAAGAAGTCGTAGAGCTCGCGGCCCCGGGGCGCGCTGACAGGTGTGGCCATGACCAGTAGGTTGAACTCGGTGCCGCTCTCGCGCAACGGGCGCAGCGCGCCCATGACCCGTTCGAAGGAGCCCTTGCCCGCGGCGCTGCGCCGGTAGTGGTCGTGCACGTGCGGCGGGCCATCCAGGCTGAGCCCGACCAGGAAGTTGTACTCCCTGAGAAACTCGCACCACTCCGCGTCCAGTACCAGGCCATTCGTCTGGAGGCCGTTGGCCACCACCTGCCCGCGCTGACCGTGCTTCGCCTGCAACTCCACGGCGCGCCGGTAGAAGTCCAGGCCCATCAAGGTGGGCTCGCCGCCCTGCCATACGAAGCTGGCCATTTGCGGCTGAAACGCCAGGTACTCCTGGATCATCCGCTCTAGGACCTCGTCCGACATGCGATGCACCTTGGTCTCCGGGTACAGCTCCGCCTTGGACAGGTAGAAGCAGTACCGGCACGCCAGGTTGCAGTCGGCCGAGGCCGGCTTGACCAGCAGCGATAGTGGGTGTGAGACCGGCGCCTCCATGACAATCTCTCCGGCGACGATTAGCCCAGCTTCAAGGGTATTCCTTCCCTCCGGTTGCCGCAGCGAAGGACCTCACAGGGCGGAGGTGGAAGCTACGGGCAGGACTTCGGTCGGTCATCACGGGGGTCGCTATGGGATTCGAAGAGGGCGCGGTGAGAGAGATCGCCGAGGGCGTTTGGGTGCGCGAGGCCGTGGACAACTGCACCTGGGCGCTACTGGACGACTTCGTCGTTGCGGTGGACGCTCTGGAGGAAGCCCACCTGGCCGACGAGGTGCTGGCGGCTATCGAGACCACGACCGGCAAGCCCCTGCGCTACCTCATCAACACCCACTGGCACGGGGACCACACGGCCTGCAACCGGGCCTTCGCCGAGGCCGGAGCTACGGTCATTGCCCACAAGACCGCTGCCGCTAGCGCCAAGCGGGACAAGGACGGCTACCCAGACGTGAGTTTCGACGCAAGTCTGACCGTTCACGGCGGCTCGCGCAGGGCAGTGGTGCACCACGCCGGCGGCACGCACACGCCGGGCGATACCGTCGTGCATTTCGAGTGGGCCGGGGTGCTGTGCGTTGGCGATCTCTTCGGCTGGGGACTTGTGCCTCTGTCCCGGATTGCGGACGACGCCGTGAGGCGGATCTTGGATATCATGGAGCAGCTCGTCGCCCTGGAGCCCAAGATCGTCGTGCCGGGCCACGGCCCGCGGGCGACCACTGCACAGCTTGAGCGTTGGGTGGAGTACTTCCGGTGGCTCCTGGAGGAGGTGCCCAGGCTGGGCGCGGCCGGCAACAGCGTCTCCCAGATCCAGGAGGCGCTGCCCATGCCCGACGACATGCGCGACTGGTGGCGCTTTGACTGGAAGCATCCGCACAACATCGAGCAGATAGCCAGACAGGCACGCTAGCGCGGACCGCGCTCGGGCGCGCGGAGGCACAAGCGCCCGCGATCCCAAATGCGTGAGGCCAGCTGCGTACTTACTCCACTGGCGCTGTTCATCTCGTGCCTGGCGGCGTCTCCGCCTGCTGCGGCCCGGCATGAGGTGGACGGCGATCTGCTCACCATCGGCCGGGCGGAGGGCACCTGGTGGTACGGTGGACGCACGGGCGGCCTCCGCCTGCTCATGGACCGGGGCTCCGTGCACGGCGAGCTCTCGGGAGCTTTCCTGACGGACGTGGGCGAGCACGTATCGGAACGCAAAGGCCTTGTCGAGGGCACGGTCGTCGAGCAGCGCGTGCGCCTGCTGGCCCGGGTGGAGGGCGCCACAGCCGAGGAGCGGGCGCGGTGGCGCATTACGGGCACCATGGTCCCGTCCCAGGGCATCGCCCATGGAGTGATCGAGGGCGGCGGGTCTTGGCAGGTTACCTTCCCCCCAGTTAACGATGTCGCGGAGTACGGCTACAGGGCCTTCAAGCTGCTGCTGGACCAGATTCTGGCCGAGCCCAAAGCCGACACGCTGGTGCGCCACTACCTGGGCCGACGCGGACAGCTCAAGCGCTACGCTTCGTGGCTGCTGAAGGAGCCAGACGACCCCCGCCGGGAGTCGCGGGCGGCGCGTGAAGACCGGCTCCGAGCCCTGGGCGAGGTCAACCGCGGCTACCTGCGCCTACACCAGGAAGTCTGGGGCGGCGCGCTGCGCGCGTGCTACGAAGGGCTGGCGCCTGCCGCGCCCGAGACGGCCGGGTTGGGAGGGCTCGCCGGCGGCGGGCACTGGACTGATCCCACCCTGTGGCGTGCCGCCAAGCGAGAGGCGCCCAGACTGGCGCGGCGGTGGCAGGAGCGCTGCGACCTGCTGGCAGGCCTGTTGGGTGCGTCCGCCGGCAAGGGGCTGGCGGACGGGGAGTTTTCCGAGACGACGCAGGAAAGCGCCGCGCTGCCGCGAAAAGGAGGTACCCCGGTTTGGGGGCGATCTGGAGGAGGCGGGGAGGTCGGGGAATGAGCGGATGGAGCCGCCAGGCCGGTCTGGTGCTGGCACTGCTCGGAGTCTGCCTGGCCGGATGTGGGCACAGGCGAGGCGCCACGGTCGTCCCGCCGCCGGAAGAGGCGCCTGCACAGGCCGCCCAGCTCGGCGCGGATGAGCTGAAGCGGCGTCTGGCCCAGAACCTGGAGGAGGCGCGAGCGGCCTGCGAGCAGTACGGGGCCCTATGCGGACATGCCGAAGCGCTGGTTGACCGGCAGGATCGGCAGGAGCTGGCGGAGGAGACCGTCCCCGCGCTGACGACGATCGCCGAGGAAGCACAGATGGTGCTGGTCAGGCTGGACAGACTGGCCAGGGAGCAAGATAGCCTGGCCCGACAGGTGCTCCGGTCGCAGGGCGCCGCACGCGAGTAGCATAGCGCCGGTCACACCGCCCTTGAGGGCGTGAAAAAGCGCAGGGAGGGAGAGGAATATGCCTACGGCACGCGATCTCATGACCACAGAGGTAGTGACCGTTGACGGGAACGCCACGGTCGCCGAGGCAGTACAGCTCATGAAGTCCGAGGGAGTACGGGCCTTGGTAGTTGATCGGCGGGGCCCCGAGGACGCGTACGGGATCGTCACCCAGCGCGACATCGCCTACAGCGTGTTCGCGGCGCGCAAGGACCCGAACGTGGTCAAGGTGCACGAGATCCAGAGCAAGCCCCTGGTGGTCATCAACCCAGACCTGGATGTGATCTACGCGGCGCGGCTGATGGCCAACTTCGGGCTGTCGCGGGCCCCAGTCATCTTCGACGAGAAGGTGCAGGGCATCGTCTCCGTCAGCGACATCATCAACAAGGCCATGTAGCGAAGCTCCAGTTGCGGGGAACCGAGGGCTGTATAGGCGGGAGCGGCGTCGAGCGCTGCTCCCGCGCGTCTTGTGGCCTCACCGGAGGAGGCGTGGCCTGCCGTGACGTTTCTCCATCCAGGCTATCTGCTCGGACTGGTGGGTCTGGCGGTCCCGGTGCTCATCCACCTGTTCGGCCGCCGCCGGCCTCGCCGGGTGCAGTTTCCCTCTCTGCGCCTGGTCAGGCGCACGGCCGAGCGACAGCGTGCGCTCCTGCGCCTCAAGCATCTGATCGTCCTGCTGCTGCGCCTGCTGGCGGTTCTGTTCTGTGTCCTGGCGGTCGCGGGGCCACAAGTTGGCTCTGGCTGGCTGGCTCGAGTTGTGGGCAGCCGCGGGCGGACCGTCATAGTGCTTCTGGACGATTCGGCCAGCATGGGGGCCGTCGCGGCGGGGCAGACTCCCTTCGCCCGGGCCGCTGGGGCGGGCAGGGAGCTGCTGGAAGCGCTGTCGCCCGGCGCGGCCGTCGTCCTTGCTCGCACGAGCGATGCCGAAGCTCCCACGCTGAGCGCCCCCCTGGCGGCGGAGGAGGCGATTCCCGCGCAGCCCTCAGCCGCGGGCGGACCCATCGCTCCCGCTCTGGAGCGCTGCCTGGAGGCGCTATTAGGCGCCGAGACCTCCGACCGGCGCGTATACGTCCTCAGTGACTTGCAGGCGACCGCCTGGCGGGATGTGGCGATGGCATCCGCCGTCCGCGAAGGCCTATCCGCAGGCGGCGTGAGTGTTACGATCGTGGACTGCGGCGCCGAGGAACCCGAGAACTGGGCCATCCTCGAAACGTCGCCCAGGACGCTTCCCGTCGTGGCGGGCCGCTCTGTGCGGCTGAAGGTCCACGTCCAGCGCCATGGCGGCGACCAGCCCTCGCGCCGCCGGGTGACTCTCCGTCTCGGCGACGACCGGGCCGAGTCGAAGACCGTCGTTGTAGACCCCAGCGGCGCCGCGTACGTGGAGTTCTCACGCCGTTTCCCCGCACCGGGCGTGTACGCAGGGCGGGTGGAGTTGCCTCGGGATGCCCTCCCGGCGGACAACGTGCGGCACTACCTTGTGCGGGCTGGCGAGCCGGTGCGTGTGCTCTGCGTTGGTGCCCAGGAGGAGTTCCGCTATGTGCGGGACGCGCTCAGGCCGCCGGGGTCCGAGGCCAGCCCTGTGACGGTTACCATCGCTGCGCCTAGTTCCTTCTCCGTTGAGCGCATCCAGGACTTAGAGGTGCTGGCTCTGGGACAAGTGCGTGCCCCCGATCAGGCCATCTTGGATGCGCTTAACGAGCGCCCGGAACTTGGCGTGCTGCTGTTTCTGGGCGAGGGCGCCGATGCGGACTACTACAACCATAAGCTGCTGCCGGCCCTCTTTGGCGAGAAGGGCGTGCGGGTGGGAGGCGTCATCTCTGCCAGGCCTGGGCAGTACCACGTCCTGGCCGAGGTCGAGACTGGCCGAGGCCCTCTGCGACCGTTCGCCGAGCCTAGGGCCGGCGACCTCAGCCGCGCGCACTATATGCGCATGCGGGATGTCGAGGTGGGGCCCGGCGCGCGGATTCTGGCCACGTTCGACAACGGCATTCCGGCTCTGGTCGAGTCGGTCGGCCGCCGGCGTGCTGCTGTCGTCAACAGCTCCGCCGACGCCGCCTGGAGCGACGCGCCTTTCCAGATGGCGTTCGTGCCCTTGATGCACCACCTGATCTACTACCTGGCTGAGCCGCAGCGCCCCGAGCCGCCGCACGCCGTGGTTGGTCAGCCGCTTGCGGTCGCCGAGGGCTGGTACATGGTGCCTGGTGGACGGCACGTGGGGGCCGAGGAGTTGGGTGAATCGGGGCCGCCCTGGCCCGGCGCGTATCGCGACGCCGAGGGGAGGCCTGCCTTCGCCGCCAACGTGGATCAGAGGGAATCCGACCTGAGGCGAATCTCGCCTGCCGCAGTGCGCAGCAGGTTGCGTGGCCTCTCCGCCGAGGTGATCGCGGCCGAGGATCTGGATCAGGTTCTCGCCAGGACCTCGGCGCCGTCCGCCGACCTGTCCAGCCTGTTCTTCCTGCTGGCCTTCGCCTGCCTGGCGGGTGAGTTGTGGCTATCGGCCCGCGGGCGCACGGCGCCGACCGCCCCTACGGCGCCAGCGTGACGTCGAGCAGGTAGTACGGCTCGAAGGCCGAGATCCACTTATCCGTGCCGTCCTCGAGCAGGAAGTAGAAGGCCAGGCCGTAGGTGTCGCCCTCCTTGAGCGTCAGGCCCGTCTGCTCGTGACGGGGGAGGGCCACCTCCACGCGGTAGCCCTCGCCCTGCGGCCCCCCGCCGAGCTTGATGGTCTCCCTGTCCACTATCTCCCGGTCATCGTGCGGCCAGCGCAGGGCGCCCGGCTTGTCGGGGTTGGGTGTCGTGCAGACATTGACCAGGAAGTCGCGGAGGTTGGGGCCGCCCTTTGGCGTGTTGATGCGCACGATGTAGTTGTCCTGTCCGACGTAGTACCCGTCGTTACCGAAGTCCGTCTGGATGTAGAAGCGCGGAATGGGCCTGCTGAAATCGAAGGCAAAGCTCAGAGATTGGTCGTCCCACTTGGCGAAGATGCGAGCCTCGAAGTCGCTCAGCTCCCCCTCGCCGCGTACGGTGTAGAGGTCGTCCCACCCGCCGGGGCCCGCGCGGCGCAGCTTGTCGGGGGCGGCGTAGATGGGATAGGGGTCCTCGCCGTCCTTGAGGCCATCGCCGTCGCTGTCGGGGTTGGTGGGATCGGGCCGCACGTAGCTGGCGCGGTAGTTGGAGGTGGAGGGCAGCATCTCGAGGGCCCAGTTCGAGGCCAGCACCTCGCCCAAATCGTCCAGCCCGTCGTCGTCGGTGTCCCTCTTGGTCGGATCGCTGCCGAAGCGCACCTCGTCCAGGGGCAGCGCCGGGTTGTCGTCTGGGATGCCGTCCTCGTCCTGGTCGAGGGCCGTGTGGACCTCGCCGTAGAGACTGTAGAAGCACTGCTGGTCGGTCCACGACCTCAAGATGAAGGCGTTGCCGTCCCAGTGCTCGCCGAAGTGCCCGGGGAACCCGCCCGCCTCGAAGGGCGCGAAGTGGTTGAAGGGGTACTCCTGGTACCCACTCTCCGCGTAATAGCTGTCGACCTGGTGGTGGTACTCGTGCGCGAAGAGCCAGGCCACGTCCCCGCCCGCCAGGAAGAAGGAGGAGCCGGGCTCGGGGTAGTTGATGCCGTACGTCCCTCCACCCGAGCCCTGGAAGTAGTAGCGCTGCCTGTTGGGGTCGTAGCGCCGCTCCGCGGTGATCTCCACCACGCCCACGTAGTCCCGCTTCTGCCTGCCGCGCACCCTCAGAATGCGCTCGAGGTCGCGGTTGCGGTCACGCTCGTTTGGCTCCAGCGCCTTGTGAACGACGAACACGTCGGTGTCCACCCACAGGTTCATCCGCGAGTTGGCCCAGAAGAACAGCACGGCCTTGTCAATCTCCTGCCGGATCTTGTCCAGGTCCTTCGGCTCGATGGGCCCCGGTGCCGGGTGGTCCTGGCTGCCCTCGGAGTTGTAGACGTTCGCATACACCAGCACTGCCACCGGCAGGCGCACGAAGGCCTTGCGCTGCGGCTGGGCCAGTGTGGCAAAGGCATAGTCGCGGGAGAACCCGCCTCGGGGCAGGCTGATTACGGAAGGGTAACTGACTCGGAAGTGGTACGGGGTCTGCGGCTGAAGGCCAGCTAGTTCGACGCGGCAGGCCCTCCCCTCGGCCTCGCCCTCCACGCGGACGGGCTCTGTGGCTGGTGCCCCCGCGGCTGCGGTGGCGCCATAGACTCGCGGTGCGGGCCAGTACTGGACCAAGGGCGGTCCCGGTTTCAGCGCGGTCCACTCGATTGTGGCTCGGTCGCGCGTGACCTCGACTAGGGTGGGCCGCTCGGGCACGGCGAAGTCCGGGCTCAGCACCAGCACCCGGTCGTTGTCGCTGTCGGCCACTGCAATCTGGCCCTTGGAGTTGATGGCCAGGGCATGAGGGTGGCGCAGCTTGCCGAGCGTATCGCCGCCGAACGTCTTCAGTTCCTCATGCGTACCGGCGGCGAAGACCTTCACCTGCCCGTGGTTGCGGTTGAGGGCTACGATGTTGCCCTCCGAGTCGCTGGCCACGTCCCCACAGACCCAGAAGCCCCAGATGGTGCCGCGGTCCTGCTTGCGGCCCTCGGCGTCTGACGAATCTCCGGGCACGTGCTGCACGCGCATCGTCGCGGGATCATAGCTGTAGAGGTCAATGCGGCTGTTCCAGCCGTTGGCGATGAGCAGCTTGTCGCCCAGCACGTGCGCCC
>JBHIEF010000020.1:0-31904 GCA_046760465.1 Armatimonadota bacterium
TGCCGGGCTTGGCTCCTTGGCCGATTTTGATCTCGATGGCGGCCGCGCGCTGGAGGTAGTCCGTGTGCACGCCGAAGCGGCCCGAAGCCACCTGCACGCAGGCCCACTCGGCATACTCGTACAAGTCCTTGTGCAGCCCGCCCTCGCCGGTGGCCCACATGATGCCGCACTCCTTGGCGGCCATGGCCAGGGACTTCTGCGCGTTCAGGCTGATGGAGCCGTAGGACATGGGCGAGAAGGTGATGGGCGTCTCGAGCGTCACCTGCGGCCCGATCTCGGTCTTGAGCTGCGGCCTACCGGACTGGTCGCGGGCCACCTCCACCCGGTCGGGCTTCCGGCCCAGGTAGGTGCGCAACTCCATGGGCTCGCGCAGGGGGTCAATGGAGGGGTTGGTCACCTGGCAAGCGTCCAGCAGCAGATGGTCGAAGATGAGCTCATAGTCGAGCTCGTTGCCCATGCCGGTAAGCAGCACGCCGCCGGTGAGCGCCTGCTTGAGGGTGCTGCGGCGCAGGGAGGGCGTCCAGGCGCCGTGGGGCCGGTAGGCCATGGTGGTCTCAGTGACGGTGATGGCGCCCTCGGGGCAGACGGCCATGCAGTAGCCGCAGGCTACGCAGGGGTTGGTGGGATGCTCGTCCACGCAGCCCTCGAAGACCAGGGCGTCGAACCCACAGCCGCGCACACAGCGCTGGCAGCGTCGGCAGACCTCTCGGTCCACCACCACCTGGAAATCGCGAGGCACCTTGCTGGTTGCCATGATGGTCTATCCTCGAGCTCGGCTCAGGGAGCCGAGAGCGGATGTCCTGTCACGAGATGCTTCGCCGCGCTCAGCATGACAGCGCCTTCATGCCGGCGAGGCGGCGGCCCGGTCGGCGACAGCGGCCGCCTGCCGCTCGCCTTCGCCTTCCAGCCAGCCCACGACCGGCTCGCCCGCTTTGGGCGTCCACACGCGTTCGGGGCTGGGACAGATCTCGCGTATGGCGGCCTCTTCGCTGGCGATGTAGAGCGTGTCGCCGTCCTCGGCGGCCACCATGGGCCGCAACTTGATGCGGTCGTTGAAGCCCACCATGCCGCCGGAGTGGCCGAAGATGATGGCGAAGGGACCGTTGACCAGAGCGGGGCCGTACACCATACGCAGGGCCTTGAGCAGCTCTCGCTCGTGCTCGGGGGCGCGGTCCACGACCTTCCAGAAGGGGGCAGCCAGGGCATCAGCCGCGACCTCGATGGAGAGCCCGTGCTTGCGCACCAGCAGGTCGAGCAGATAGGCCATGACCTCGGTGTCGGTCAGCAGCGTGCACTGGTAGCCGAAGCCCTCCAGATAGCGCTTGTTGATGCCATAGGAGGAGATCTCGCCGTTGTGGACGACCGCCCAGTCGAGCAGCGTGAAGGGGTGGGCACCGCCCCACCAGCCGGGGGTGTTGGTGGGGAAGCGCCCGTGGGCGATCCAGGTCCAGCCCTCGTACTCGTCCAGGCGGAAGAACTGGCCGATGTCTTCGGCGTAGCCGACGGCCTTGAAGGCGCCCATGTTCTTGCCGCTGGAGAAGACGAAGGCGCCCTCTATGGTCTGGTTGATGGTCATGATGTGACGGATCATGACGTCGGCTTCGTCGGCGCCCTCGGGCAGATCGGCCGGGCGGGGCAGAACGAAGTAACGCCACAGTTGGGGCGGGTCGGCCACGCCCGAATGGGGGCGCGTGGGAAGAGGCTCGGACTTCTCCACGAGCAGGTGCTCTTGCACGTACTCCTGGCTGGCGTGGTGTGCGGCATCGTTGTCGGCCATTATGTGCAGAGCGTAGTGCTCGGGGAGCTCGGGGTAAATCCCGTAGGCGGCGAAGCCGCCGCCCAGGCCGTTGGAGCGATCGTGCAGTAGGGCGATGGACTTGATGATGGTCTCGCCGCTGCACTTCTCGCGGCGGCGATTCATCATGCCGGTTAGACCACAGCCCGAGATGTTCCTGCCGTAGGGATGGTCCCGCAAATGCGTCTGCCTCCGTGGCGGCTACCGACCGCCTAGCAGTGTCTTGAGCTCCTCGATGGCGACCGACGGCGGATCCGGCAGCCCGAGCTTCTTGCGCTGGCCCGCCGAGGCCTTGGTGAGCATGCCCGTGCTCTTGAAGACCTTGAGCGTGGAGTCTATCTGGGGAGGTTTCAGGCCGCGCTCCATGGCGATGGCCTTCAGCTCCCGCAGCGGCTCGATCATGCCGTACTTCATGTAGCACAATTCGTAGCAGGTGTAGCACTCCAGGCACCACCACACCTGCGGCATCTCGAGGGCTTCCTCGATGCGCCCCTCGCGAATGAGCTCGAGCAGCAGATGTGGATCGTAATCGTCGCGGAACGCCGACAGCGGGCAGTCGTCGGCGCAGGCCCGGCACTCCAGGCACTCCTTCATCAGGTCGCGGTCGAAGCGAGGCTCGGTCATGGCACGGTCACCTGCCCCGCGGCGAGGCACTTCTCGAAGAAGGGCCCTGCATCTATTCTGTGCATGTCAGCGCCCATCTCAGTGTAATCCAGGCCCAAGGCAACGCCGACCAGTTCGGGCAGTGAGATGCAGGGCACGTTGTAGGCATCTCCCTCGCGCTCCATGACGAGCTGAGCGACGTCGTACTGCATCAGGCAAGCCGGACAGGAGGTGGTCAGGCAGTCCACCACGACGCGGCGCAGCTCGACCAGCTTCTCGCGGGTCATGTCGGCGGCCTCGACCGGACGGCCCGCGGTGTTGAGCGTTCCCCCGCAGCACAAGAGCTTGGTGGAGTAGGGCACGCTGGTGGCCCCCAGGGCCTCGACGATGGCGTCGTAGCGCCTTGGGTCCATGGGGCTGTCAGAGCGCAGGGCATTGCTGGGCCGAGCGTAGTGGCAGCCGGCGTGGACGGCCACCCGGATGTCCTCCAGGGGGCGCTGGACGTGGCGCTTGAGCTCCTGGGTGCTCACGTGGTCGTGCAGGACCTCCACCAGGTGGCTGACCTCCAGCGCGCCCGTCCACCTCCTCCCCACCTCAGCCAGCCGCTCGTTGACCCGGTCCCGCAGAGCCGGATCCGTCTTGAGCTGCTCATTGACGCCCTTCAGCGTCCCGTAGCAGCCGTTGCACGGCGACATGATGGTAGTGAAGTCCTGCTCCTCGGCCGCGGCCAGGTTGCGGGCCGCGGTGAGCAGCCAGACTTCGTGGTCCTCGTTGGCTACCAGGGACTTCTCGGGGCAGCAGGTGACGTGCTGGATGTCGGCCAGGGGCAGGTCAAGGGTCTCGAAGACCATGCGCGTGGCCTTCTCGATGAAGGGGAACCGCCCGGCGACAAAGCAGCCCCAGAAAGCGCCATAGCTGCGAGCCATGCTCTTGCTCCGACAGCGGCGGCGAAAGGCGCCCGACGCTGGAATATAACAGCTACCCCACGCACCGTCAAGAAGCACTGGTCTTGGGGAGGCGCCGCAGAGGGCGACCGGTGCCAGGGCACCTACCATCCTATCTGCTCCGGCAACCAGGGGCTGTAAGCAGCATCCCACCGGGAGCGCACCGAGCCCAGGGGCGGTGAGAGGAGGAGTGGCAGCGGTCGGGGGGAAGAAGCCCCCCGACGAAGCGGCGAGCAGACAGCCAGCAAAGGGGAGCGAGAAGCGTGAAGAAAGGCATCAGTTGCCTGGTGCAGCGCCACCAGGAGCTATCGCATCTGGCGATGTGCGTACAGGCCAAGGAGTGGGGCTACGACGGCGTGGAGGCGTTGATGTATGAGACCGGGGAGCTGAGCATGGCCGCCAGCGACGGGGATCTAGCGCGAGTCAAGGAGATGACGGCGGAGGTCGGGGTGGAGATCGTAAGCCTATGCCCGCGCGTGGAGAGGGACTGGGCTCTGACGTCAGCGCAGAAGGAGACGCGCGACTACGGCAAGGAGGTAGTACGCGGCCTGATCCGCTGCGCGGGGGCGCTGGGGGTTGACGCCTTCCTGCTCGTGCCCGGTCGTGTGAGCGAGGAGGTGCGCTACGACGAGGCTTTGGACCGTGCGGGCGAGGCCCTGCGGGAGCTGGCGCCGGAGGCCGCCGCAGCCGGCGTCACCATTGCAGTGGAGAACGTATGGAACCGCCTTCTGCTTAGCCCGGTGGAGGCCAGGGGTTTCGTGGATGCAGTCGGCAGCGAGGGAGTGGGCTGGTACTTCGACATCGGCAACGTCGTGCTCTTCGGCTACCCGGAGCAGTGGATAGAGATCCTGGGGCGGCGCATCAAGCGAGTGCACGCCAAGGACTTCCGCCGGAAGGGCTTCGAGTTCACGCCCCTGATGGAGGGGGACGTAGACTGGGCGCGGGTGATGGCGGCGCTGCGCGGGATCGGCTACGACTACTACCTGATCTCAGAGGTGGGAGGGGGCGACGAGGCGCATCCGCGGACGGCGGCGGCGCTGGACGAGATAATCGCGCTGTGAGGGCGTAGACTGAGCCCCAGGGGGTGTCAGAGGCGGCGTCCTGTGGTACAATGGGGCTGAGTTGGGCGCGACGGGGCGTGTCGCGCCGGTCGGATGGAGGCGGGTTGTGGATCTCGAGAAGGCGTTAGCTCAAGCCCGCGACCTGCGCGTGGCGGTCAAGATCGAGGCGGCGCTGGCCGCCTACAAACGGATCGTGGAGCAGCATCCCGACTGCCCGGAGGGGCGCCACGGCCTGGGACTGTGCTTGGGCTTCAAGGGACTGCTCGACGGGTCCATCCGCGAGCTGGAAATCGCCGCCGAGCTGGCCCCGCTGTCCACGGAGATCCTACTGGACCTGGCCAAGACCTACCTCATGAACGAGATGTACGTGGAGGGCGAGACGACCTTCGGCAAGGTGCTGAAGATAGACCCAGACAACGACGAGGCCAAGAAGCAGCTTGAGTATTGCCGCGAGTGGTCGCTGAAGATGTAGCTGCCTGGCGGTTCGGCACCGGGAGCGCGGTCAGGGCCCTTTCAGGCACGGAGAGGGTTTCTGGCGGCGTTTTTCGTTTGCCCTCTTGACATTTCAAGAGCGTGTGGTATAATCCGGCGCAGAGATTAGCACTCTCTACCCTAGAGTGCTAATTGCGGTGGCAGGCTGAAGCGAGCAGGGAGGGGCGTAGTTCCCCACGTCTCCCAGCCACGCCAATGACGACGGGCCGGTCAGAGCCGGCCTGCGCAAGACAGGAAAGGTGGTGAGAAGAGACATGCTGAAGCCGCTGGGCAATCGCGTACTGGTCAAGCCGCTCGTCGCAGAGGAAACGACGAGCGGGGGAATCGTGCTGCCGGACACGGCCCAGAAGAAGCCGCAAGAGGGCAAGGTAGTCGCCGTGGGTGACGGAGAACGCCTGGAGAGCGGCACGGTGATCCCGGTGCCGGTGAAGAAGGGCGACGTCGTCATCTACCCCGAGTTCGGGGGCACGGAGATCCGCGTGGGCACTGAGGACTACCTCATCGTCGAGGTGGACTCGCTTCTGGCCGTCAAGGACGCGGGCAAGAAGCCGGCCAAGAAGAAAGCCGCCAAGAAGAAGGCCCGCAAGAAGAAGTAGGGGCTCAGAGCAGCGAGGGGTCGGGGACGACAGGCGCTTCTGACCCCCAAATCTTGAAAGGCAAAGGAGGGACACGACATGGCCAAACAGCTGTGCTTTGACGAGGAGGCACGGCGCGCCCTGGAGCGGGGCGTGAACACGGTGGCCGATGCGGTGAAGGTCACGCTCGGGCCCAAGGGCCGCAACGTGGTCCTCGAGAAGAAGTGGGGCTCGCCGACCATCACCAAGGACGGCGTGACGGTGGCCAAGGAGGTGGAGCTGGAGGAGCCCAACGACAACATGGGGGCGCAGCTCTGCCGCGAGGTGGCCTCCAAGACCAACGACGATACGGGCGATGGCACGACCACGGCGACGGTCCTGGCGCAGGCCATGATGAAGGCCGGTCTGAAGAACGTGGCCGCTGGGGCCAACCCCATGATCCTGAAGCGAGGGATTGACCGGGCAGTTGACGCGGTGGTGGCCGACCTGAAGAAGCGTGCCATCGAGGTCAAGACCCACGACGACATCGCCAACGTGGCGGGCATCGCGGGCAATGACGTGGAGATCGGCGAGGTCATTGCCGACGCCATGGACAAGGTCGGCAAGGACGGCGTGATCACCGTCGAGGAGAGCAAGAGCCTGGACACGACCCTGGAGGTCGTGGAGGGCATGCAGTTCGACAAGGGCTACATCTCGCCGTACTTCGTGACCGACGCGGAGGCCATGGAGGCGGTGCTGGAGGAGCCCTACGTCCTCGTGCACGAGAAGAAGATCAGCTCGGTGGCCGACATCATCCCGCTGTTGGAGAAGGTGGCCAAGTCGGGCAAGCCCCTGTTGGTCATCGCCGAGGACGTGGAGGGCGAGGCCCTGGCCACGTTGGTGGTCAACCGGATGCGCGGCATCCTGGGCACCTGCGCGGTGAAGGCGCCGGGGTTCGGCGACCGACGCAAGGCCATGCTGGGCGACATCGCCACGCTGACCGGCGGCACCTACCTGTCTGAGGACCTGGGCATCAAGCTCGAGAACGTGGAACTGAGCGAGTTGGGCCAGGCGCAGAAGGTGGTGGTCACCAAGGACGAGTGCACCATCGTGCAGGGCGCCGGCACCAAGGAGGCCATCGCCGGGCGCATCGCACAGATCCGCAACCAGATCGAGGAGACCGACTCCGACTACGACCGCGAGAAGCTGCAAGAGCGACTGGCGAAGCTGGCCGGCGGCGTGGCCGTGATCAAGGTGGGTGCGGCCACGGAGACCGAGCTCAAGGAGAAGAAGCACCGCTTCGAGGATGCCCTTTCCTCGGCCCGCTCGGGCCTGGAGGAGGGCATGGTGGCCGGCGGCGGCGTGGCCCTGCTGCGAGCGGCCCGCTGCCTGGACGACGTGAAGGCCGAGGGCGACGAACTCGTGGGGGTCAAGATCGTGCAGAAGGCCCTGGAAGAGCCCCTGCGGCAGATCGCAGCCAACGCCGGCTGGGAAGGGTCGGTAGTGGTGCAGGAGGTGGCGCGCGGCAAGAGCCAGAGCCGCGGCTTCGATGCGCGCAAGGAGGAGTACACCGACATGGTCAAGGCCGGGATCACCGACCCGGTCAAGGTGGTGCGCTCCGCCCTGGAGAACGCGGCCAGCATCGCGTCGCTGCTGCTGACCACTGAGGCGCTGGTGGCGGAGATTCCCGAGGAAGAGACGGCGCCGCCGGGCCCACCTGGAGGCGGCGAGTACTAGACTGCAAGTGCGGCGACTGACGCACAGACGGCCGTCGGCGGAGAGCCGGCGGCCGTCTTTCGTTGTGCGTGCCGGGGCAAGCGGGTCGATTGACACGACGAGGACGCATTGGCTATAATCTCGCCGGCCCAGTGGGGAGGTACCACATGACGAGCCACGGCCTCGAACGAAGCCGGCGGCCAGCAATAGCGCTGGCCGCCATCGCAGCAATCACCGCAGCGCACGTGGCCGGCGGCGCGGCTCGCGGACAGGCGGCGCAGACCGCCTGGCGGGTCCGCGTGAATGGCCAGGAGGTGGCGTGCACGCCGCCTCCGCGCACCAACGAAGGGCACGTTCTCCTCCCAGCCAGCCTACTCAAGCAGCACCTCGGCATCACCGTTGCGCAGGATGCTAAGACCGGCGTCTGGACGCTGCGGTCCGGCAGCCACGAACTGCGGCTGCGTACGTGGCAGCGTGACTACGTGGCCGATGGCCAACGGCGCCGCGCCGCCTGGCCACCAGAGCTGATCGGTAACAGTCTCTTCGTGCCGCTACAGACAGTCGCCATTGCCTTCGAGCTGCCGGCCTCCACGACGCGGATCGGCGACCGTGCCACCGTTGACATCGGCGGCGCGGGCGTGACGCTTACGGATCTGCGCCAGGGAGCGCACGCCGACTACTTCCGGGTCGTGCTGGAGTTCAGCGGTCCCCCGGCCTTCACGTGGAAGTCAGCAGGGCAGCAGGTCTCGGTCGAGGTGACCAACGTTACCGGCAGGGCGCACGTCAGACACCTCCGCCCCACCGACCCCGTGGCCGCAGACATACTGGAGCAGCAGATGGAGGCTGGCCCACTGCGGCTGGAGATCACGCTGGCGCAGGAGGCCGCGCCGAGGGTCTACACGTTGGCGGACCCACCTCGGCTGGTGGTGGACCTATATCGCAAGCCGACTGCACCGCCGGGGCCGGAGGTGGAGCCGCCCAGGCTCGTCACGGGGCCAGCGGCGACCGTCGAGCGGCGCAACTTCTCCACACCAGCCGGCGCCGTGGCCGTCACGGTGGTGCGCGTTGATCTGAGCCAGCCCGGGGTGGAGGTCAGGCCCGCTCTGGCAGGGCAGACGGTCATGCAGAAGGCGCGGCCAAGCACCATCGCCCGCCGGGAAGGGGCGAGTGCGGCCATCAACGGCGGCTTCTTCGCCAAGGAGGGGCCGCCGCTCGGGATGCTGGTCATTGATGGTGAGTGGATCAAGCACCCGTCGGCGGGACGCACCGTTCTGGGGATTACGCAGGACAACAAGGTGCTCATGGAGCGGGTGTTTCTGCGGGCGGGGGCGACCTTCCCCAAGATAGGCAGGATCGAGATTGACGCCCTGAACCGGCGGCACGTGGCGGAGGGCGAGGCGGTGCTGTTTACCGATCGCTGGGGGCCGCAGGCCCCGGCCCGGCGGCACAACGTCAAAGCCGCCATCAGCCGAGCGCAGGTGGTGGAGAGAGTGGACACCTCCGGCGCGGCCATCGCCATCCCCGAGGGCGGCTACGTGCTCTCCGCCACCGGCGGGAAGGCGCGGGCGCTGGCCAAGGCGCAGGTGGGCACGACGGTGGACATCTCGCTGGGCTGCACGCCGCCGTGGAACGACCTGAAGCACGCCTTGGGGGGCGGGCCGAGGCTGGTGGCCGGCGGCCGCAAGTACTGCACGGCAGAGGCCGAGTCCTTCAGGGGGGACGTGAAGAACGGTCGGGCGCTGCGCAGCGCAGTGGGCCTGGACGCGCAGGGGCGGCTGATGCTGGTGGCGGTCAGCGGGAAGGCCGGCGGCAGCGCAGGCATGTCGCTGGACGAGCTGGCCAGCACCATGCTCAAGCTGGGCGCGGTAGACGCGATGAACCTGGATGGAGGCTCCTCCAGCGCTCTGATCGTCAACGGCCAACTGGCCAGCCGATCAACGGGCTGGGAGCGGGCGGTGTCGAACGCCTTGCTCGTATTCCTCCCTCGCCCCGATACGCGCGCGGCCAAGCCGCCCGACAGCGACTAGGCTCAGGCGGCCACGGCTGCGGCCCAACGAGGCAGGTATGCCGCCAGCCAAGATCCTGGTCGTGGACGACGACCCCACCATCCGTCTGCTCCTGCGAGGGTGTCTGAGCGCCTATCAGGTCATCGAGGCGCGAGATGGTGAGGAGGGCCTGGCAAGGGCCGCCGCGGAGAAGCCAGACCTGCTGATCGTGGACTGGACCATGCCCAAGATGGACGGAAACGCCCTGTGTCGCGCGATTCGCCAGATGGAGGAGGTGCGCAGCACGCCGGTCATTATGCTGACGGCTCGGGAGCAGGCCGAGGACCAGGTGCTGGGGCTGGCGTCGGGGGCGGACGACTACGTGGTGAAGCCATTCGACCCGCAGGTGCTCCTGGCGCGAGTGGAGGCCCTGCTGAAGCGCCTGGAGCAGGTGCGCCACGTCGAGCCGCTGATGGAGGTGCTGGGGCGCTGGTACACCGAGCGCGGGGTGGAGCAACTGGGGCGCGAGCTGGAGGTGGCACGGGAGATCCAGATGGGCATGCTGCCGCAGCAGATCCCGCAGGTGCCGGGGCTGGAGGTGGGCGCGTCGCTGGTGCCGTGCTCGGTGGTGGGCGGGGACTTCTACGATTTCTTCCCGCACGACGAGACGGCGCTGGGCGCGGTGGTCGCGGATGTCTCGGGCAAAGGCGTGCCGGCGGCCCTGCTGATGGTGATGGTGCGCACCATGCTGCGGCTGCTGCTGCGCGAGGGCCGCGATCTGCTGGGCACGGTCCGCACGCTCAACGAAATGCTGGTCACGGAGACGAGCCCGGACTGGTTCGTGACCATGTGCTACATGCTGGTGGAGCCCGGGAGGGGCAGACTGGTGTACGCCAACGCCGGCCACTGCCCGATCTTGCGCTATCGGACCACAACCGGCGAGCAGGAGATCCTGGCCAACAACGGCCCCGGGTTGGGGATATTCCCGGGCGAGGGCTTCCAGACGGACGAGCTGCCGCTGGAGTCGGGCGACGTTGTGGTCTCCGTCACCGACGGCATCGTGGACGCGGCGCCGGGGGACACGGTGGACGCCCGCTATGAGGCTGTCATCAGCGAGGTGCGCGAACACGCGGAGGCATCGGCGGCCGAACTGGCGCAGCACCTGGTGGACTCCGGGGCCAAGGCCGACGAGCGGCACCGCGACGACCTCACGGCCGTTGTGTTGAAGGCAGTCTAGCGCTGGCGCTAGCGCGGCAGGGTGAGGCGAGGGAGGGGCGGGAGACCTGCGACCTCCCTCAGGACGGGCGACTCTTGGCCTGCTTAGCCGCGTAGGTCTTTCGGCAGCACGAGTGCACCGGGCCGAGGCGGGACCATGCCTCGGCCGTTTCCACACGGAGGAGCGCCCAGTGAGAAGACGTTGGAGCACCATCATCCTGGCGGCGGTGGTGGTGGCCAGCATCGTGTTGGCCGTGCGCTGGTGGCGCCAGAGCCGGCTGGCGGCGGGCAGCATTGACTGGGTGGCGTTCCTCGAGCAGGAGCCGTGGCTAAGGGACGTAAGCGCTTGGTCGCAGGAGGTGCACCTAGACAGTCAGGAGGTCACGCGGCAGCAGTTGGGCTGCTACCCGCTGGGCAATGGGCACGTTTTCACCACGCTGGGGCTGCGTCTGCCACTCAACACGATGGAGAACGCCATCGGGCCCAGCTACCAGAAGCAGCAGGGCTTCTTCGGTCACTGGTCCGTGGGATTGGAGGTCAAAGGGCGGCCCGTGCCCCTGCCGGCCCAGCGGGTGCAGCGCGTGCTGAAGGGCGGCGTGCTGCGGACGACCTGCGGCACCGACGGCGCCGTGCTGGACACGTATGACTTCGTGCCGCCGGAGCAAGATGTGGTGGCGAGATTGGTCACCGTCAAGAACACCGCGCGCCGCGCGCAACGCATGAGTGCGATCCTCTACGTGCGAGGCCTGCCGCTGGACGACAGAGACGGCAGGGGCTTTGCGCGGGGGAGCATACGGATCGTGCCTGGCGTGGTCGGCGGCGGCCTGTCGTGGCGAGAGGCCAGCGGGGAGGTGAGCGCTGAGGGCGTGCCGGAGGCGGACACACCGGCCACTGGCGCGGACGTGGTGGTGCCCTTTGGACGCGTGCCGCCCGCGCAGACTAGGGCGAAGCTGCTCCTACTGGCCATCGGCCGCGACCCCCAGGGAACGCAGGCACTGCTGGAGGAAGCGCAGGCGGCCGCTTACGACCTGCTGGCAGACACTGGTCACTGGTGGCGGAGCTACTACGAGGGCTGCGTCCGCGTGGCGACCGGCGACAGGCGCGTGGATGACCTGCTGAGCGACCAGGCGCTCATCATCCAGACCCAGCAGGCTCTGCCGGGCGGGGGCTTCTCGCCCATGTATGCCTACACCTACTGCTGGGCGCGGGACAGCAACGGTCCCGTACGGTATCTGCTGGCGTGCGGCAAGTTCGAGGAGGTCAGGCGGGCGCTGGACTTCTTCTACAAAGCCTGCGCACGCAAGCAGCAGATCAAGATGAACCACGCCCTGGACCTGGACGTGAGCGGCCCGACGCCGGAAGTGGAGTGGGCGCAGGCGCCGGTGGAGCCGGCCGAGGCGCCCAGCTTCCTGGTGCTCCAGCACTACTGGTACTGGAAGCACACGGGAGAGGGAGAGCCGGTACGAGAGCACTGGGACTACCTGCGACGATGCCTGGAGGGCCAGGACCTGACGGGCGACCTGCGCCTGCCGTTCCACGGGGACGAGACGTATCGGTTCCCGGGGTATCGGTTCTTCGAGACGACGGAGGAGCAGCCGAGCGACTACGTGTCTCTGCACCTGTACTCCGCCGACTCGGCCTTCGAGTACGTGAAGGCGGCGGAGGCGCTGGCGGAGATGGCGCCGGCGGCGGGGCGTGCGCAGGAGGCGACGGAGCTGCGCGAGCTGGCCGGGCGTGTCAGGGAGGCCACGGAGCGCTACTACTGGCAGGATGCGCACGGCTTCTACGCGCCGGCCATGTCGCGGTTCACGGGCGAACGGTATCAGTGTCCATTTGCCAACGTGAACCTGCGGCCCCTGTGGATCGGCTATTCGTTGCCGGAGGAGCCGCGGGCGCGACAGAACGCGCTCAACTCCCTGCGACACCTGTGGCGCGAGGACGGCACTGCGGACACGACGCCGTCGTTCGGGTACACGGTCGGGATGACGCCCGGGATGGTGCTCTACAACCTGGCGGCCATTGACCATCCGGAGGCGGCGAAGGCCTTCGAGGGCGTTCTGGAGGCGTTCTCGCCCTCGGGCGGGATGTCCGAGATGCTGACGCCGCAGAACGACCCAGCGGGCGAGTCGGACCCCTGGGGCAAGACCAGGATTCGGCCGTGGGAGGGCGGCATCAACGCGGAGGCGCTGCTTCACTACCTGACGGGCTTTGAGCCCGATGCGCCGAACAGGCGCGTGCGGCTGATGCCGCACCTGGCGCCTGGGCAGACGCGGCTGACGGTGGAGAGGCTGCGCATCGGAGAGGAGCTGCTGGACCTCAGCATGACGGACGAGGGCGGGAAGGCGCTATACACGCTCACCCACGAGGGCAAGCAGGCGCTGACGGTGGACCTGGTGGCCTCGTTGCCGGCCAGTCGGGTGACTGCGGTGCTCGTGGCCGGGGAGCAGTTGCGGAAGCCGGAGGTGCGAGACAATGGCCTGGGCCGCACGCACGTGTGGCTGAGTATCCGCCTGAAGGCGGGAGAGAACGCCCGGGTCAGCATCAGTCACGAGCCCAAGCAGGCCGGGCAGGCCCGCCTGGCGCGCGCGCCGTTTGCGTACTCGCCGCCGCCCGCGGGGTCGGCCAACACCGTCCTAGTCACGCACGATGAGGAGATGGCGGCGCGGTGGCGGCAGAAGAGGCCGGGGCTGTTCGTGATGGACAGCGAGATCGCGTTTCCCGCGGAGTACCTGGAGGGCGCGCTGTTCCACTCCGACGGCCGGCGGCGGGTCAATGAGCTGATCCTGGATGTTTCACCGTACCCGGGTGCGTTCAAGAGGACGGAGTGGTGGGCCAGCGACGACGGAGACCTCCTGGTGATGCGGTTCGAGGAGCGAGGCGGGAAGGTGACGCACGTCGAAGGCAAGCCCAAGGCGCCGCCGGCGCTGGGGCGGGAGGGTGACTAGATCGGCTGGAGGGTGCGGGCGATGATGTCGTCCTGGAGCTTCTCCGAGAGGCGGGTGAAGTAGGCGCTGTAGCCCGCCACGCGGACGATGAGGTTGGCGTAGTCCTCGGGCCGCTCCCTGGCCGCCAGCAGCGTCTCCTGACTGAGCACGTTGATCTGCGCCTGGAAGCCGCCCTTGGCGAAGAAGGCCCGCAGCAGGGCCATCAGCTTCTCGGGACCGTCGGGACCCGCGAAGAGCCTGCGGTCGAACTTGAGGTTGGTGGCCATGCCGCCGAGCGCGGGAACGAAGTCGAGCTTGGTGACCGAGTTCAGCGCGGCCGTGGGACCATGCCGGTCCCGACCCTGCGCGGGGCCCATGCAGTCGGCCAGGGGCTGTCCGGCGCGGCGGCCATCGGGCGTGGCGCCGGTTTGCTCCCCGAGCCGCCAGTGCATCTCCCAACACAGGAAGCCCGGCCAGTAGCGACCGCCACGGGTGTTACGGTACTGGCGCACCTGGTCGTACCAGTGCTGGGCCAGCTCGCAGGCCAGGGCGTCCACCTCGTCGTCGTCGTTGCCGAACCTCGGCCCCTTTTGCGCCAGGCGCCGGCGCAGCTCCTGGTGGCCGACGAAGTCCTGGGCCAGCGCATCGCGCACCTGAGCGAGCGTGCACCGGCCGCCCCCCGCCTCGAAGACCGTGTGCTTCAGTGATACCAGCGCATCAGCCACGTTGGCCAGGCCCACCGCCTCGGGCTCGGTTAGGTTGTAGCGCGCGCCGCCGCGGTTGATCTCGACCCCGTCTGGCAGGCAGTCGTGGACCAGGCAGGACAGGAGCGGGAAGGGCCAGTACTCGGCCATCATGCTCTCGTAGCGGTTGATGCTCTGCGTGTTGAGGCGGGCGAAGTGGCCGATCTGGCGCTTGAGGGCAGCCAGGAGATCGTCGAAGCTGGTCATCTGCTCCGGCGGTCCGGTGCAGGGGGCGATCTGGACGCCGGAGGCTGGATCGGCGCCGTCGTTCAGGGCCAGAAGCAACTGCTTGGCCAAGTTGCTGTAGCCGCTGGCGACCCAGGGGTTGCTGCGGCCGATGACGGAGACCTCCACGCAACTGCCAGGCACGTAGTTGACGGCCTCGGACCTGGGCGCGCCGGCCAGCATGAGCCCCGGCACGATTACGTCGTCGTTGAATATGGCGGGCATGCCGTTGCCGAGGCCGATGACTTCGCACGCCCGACGCAGCAAGGCATCGGGAGTGCCGGAGTGGTAGCTGAGGGCGAGCGAGGGATGAAGCAGGCCGAGGTGGGCGCAGGCGTCCAGGCACATGTAGGTGAGCGGGTTGCTGGCGTCTGAGCCGTCCGAGTGCTGGCCGCCGACGATCAACACCTGAGGTACGCCCCAGGGGTCGAATTCGTTGAGCTTGATGAAGTAGCACTCGAGGAGCTCCTGGGCCTGGTCGCGGGTGAGCACGGCCTTGTCCAGATCCTGCCGCAAGAAGGGCCAGCAGTACTGGTCCAGGCGCCCCGGGCAGAAGCAGCCGTGGCCCTCGCCATTCTCCATTCCCAGCAGCAGGTGGACGAACCAGGCAGCCTGGAGGGCCTCGTGAAAGGAGCGCGGTGGCTGAGCCGGCGCGCGGCGACAGGCCGCGGCGATGGCACGAAGCTCCTCGGCCCGCCGCGGGTCGTCCTCGTCTTCGGCCATGGCCGCAGCACGGTCCGCGTAGCGCCGAGTGAAGGTCAAAGCGCCGTCCAGCGCGATGGCGGCGGCGCGGTAGAACTGGCGGCAGGCATCGGCTTCAGGTCCGTCTGCCCCTTCGCCGGCCAATTGGGCTGCGGCCTGCTGCTTCAGTCGCGCCAGGCCCGTGGTCAAGACGAGATCGTAGTCGGGCGTCATGTGGCCGGTCATGGGCCCGGCGGTATAGGCCGCGTTCTCGAGGCCGACGCGTTCCTCGTTTGTGAAGGCCGTGGCGAAGGCATGGGCTTGAGCCTCGTGCTCAGACAGGGCGGACAGGCCCTGCAAACGTCGCTGCTCCGCCGGGGAGAGCGCGCGCTTGGGGTGGCGGCCGACGATGAGCTCGTCAGGCCCGATCTCAACGGTCACGGTAGTGAGGAGATGGCGGAGCGCGAGGGCCTGACGCACGACGGTGGGCTGGCCGCTCGACGCCTGATACGACTCGGCCCAGCGGAGGCGACGCTCGGCGAAGCGCCCCTCGGTGCGCAGGACGGCCTGCTTGAGGCGATCAACTCGGGTCAACGGCCATCACCGCGCCGGGCGGCGCGTTGGTCGTCGCTAGCGTTCGCCCGCCCCCGCCGACGGACGCGCAGGCGCCTGGCCCTGCGGGCGACGGCCTGGGCCTGGGCCTCGGCCAGGGCGACGGCACCGGCGTCCGGGAGTCGAGGACCGTACACGCTGGCCAGGTAGGCATCGGTCAGCGCGGCCATCTGCCCCGCGGCCTCGCCCAGAGCCGGGACGGCTACGGCGGCGAACTCCAGGGGCGTGGCCGAGGCGGCCCTGCCCAGACCGGCTCGGGCGAGCGCCAGGCAGGCCTGGCCGTAGGCGCGGACGATGCGCCCGCGCGCATCAGTGGCCGAGGGGCGGGGTGCCCACGAGGCTACGTGTACCCAGAGAGTCAGCAGGGCCCAGGTGATGACGGCGGCCAGCGCCAGGATGCCCAGGAGGGTCGCAAGGCGAGTGCCCCAGTTGGGCCCCAGGAGCGGGACACGCTCCCCGACGCTCTCCCACCAGTCGGCCACTCGTTGGTAGAAGGCAGCCGCGGCCGTGAGCCTTCCCTCCGCAGTGCCACCGGTTGGGTCGAAGCTCATCCATCCCGCGCCCGCCATGTAGACCTCCGCCCAGCTATGCGCGTCGGCCTCCCGTACCACGTGTAGGTCGGATTCTGGGTCAGCTTCGCCAGGGAGGAAGCCGACCGCCAAGCGGGCCGGGATGCCCACGGCGCGGCACAGGACGGCTGTGGCGGTGGCGAAATGGTGGCAGTAGCCGCGCTTGGAGTCGAACAGGAAGTACTCCAGGGGGTCTCGCCCGCGCGGCGTGGGACGCAGCTTGCCGTCGTAGATGTAACCGTCAGCCAGGTACGCCTCAATGGCGCGGGCGCGCTGGAAATCGCCTTCGTAGCCGGCCGTGATGCTCTTGGCCAGTTCGAGCACGCGCGGGGAGACATCGTCCGGGAGCGACACGTAGTGCGCGCGGGCTGCCAGAGGCAAGTCGGGGTCACGGCTGCGTGGTGGGACGGACGGCTTGACCGCAGAGACGATCGCGTACCGATCGCCCGGGCCAAGCGTGGCCGTACTGATGAGCGCGCCGAACTTGTTCGTGCGCAGGGGCCGAGCGAAGAAGCCGACCCGTACGGGTCGGTACGCAGCCACAAGCACTCCCTGCACGGAGGTCTCGACCATGAACTCCTGCCGGACCTCGCGCGTGCCAGCGTCCGTCTCGCCGCGCCCACTTAGCCAAGGAGGCATCACCCAGCCGGTGTCGGTACGGTGCAACAGGCGGGATGGGCCTGGCGAGCGACTCCACCGCCGTCCGTCGAAGACGTCGTAGGCACCCAGGCGCCAGGTGAGGTCCTCGCTACACCGCACCTTGAATATGGCAGTGCTGCTCAGGCGCGGCGCGCCGGCCCTGAGATCGAGGCTTGCCTCGGGAGCGGCGTACACGCGGCGCGTACTGGCGACGATGAGGTCGGCGATGCGCTGGGCCAGCTCCAGGCGCGCCCGCGCGGCCAGGTCTCGAGGCAGAGCCACCTGTACGAGCAGGGCACACAGCAGGATCCCAATCGCGAGGCTCCCCCCGTAGCTGGCCAGCAGAGGCAGGACGGGCGCCCCCACCGGCGAGGCACGCTGCCCCTGGGGGCGTGCCCTGGTCGCGGCACCGATCTCGGCGGCGCGCTCGAAGGCCAACAGACAGAGGCCGCCGAACAGGAACGCACAGAGGAAGACGACCGTCGAGGGATCCGGCCGCAGGACGGCAATCAGGACGAGCGCCGAGATGCTGGGTATCAGGGTGAGGGTATGGTCTCGGTGGGTGCGGAGGGTCAGGGCGCGGAAGGCCGCGATCCAGAGGAAGGCCTGCACCAGCGCGGCCATGGCGTTAACGTCGCGGAAGCCGACGATGCCGCCGAGTCGGTCTCCACTCAGGAGCAAGGCGAGCGTGGCCCGAGTTTCCAGGGCGCCCCAACCCAGAGCCAGGACGACAGCCAGCCAGTTCACCAACAGGCGCGGGACGGCCGTGCGGCGCAGAACGTAGCTGCCCGCCAGCGCAACGCCAGCGATCACGAGCAGCTTGATGGTCAGGGAGCGGGGCTGGAAGGCGGCGTCGGCTGCGAGAACGGGAGCCACGATCACCAGCCCGGTGGCGGCGTAAACGCTGAGCCACTGGAGGTGGGAGCCCTGGGGACTGGGACCACCGTTTCCCCTCATCGCACATCCGCCGCTGCCAGCCAAGGCGAGGCCCCGAGCGTGGCGTGTAGCTTCAGCGCACGGGACAGCTCCTGTCGGGGGTCCTCCCCGTGGCGCAAGACTGCCACGCGCGCCCCGAGAGCCGCCAACTCGCGGGCCCAGCTCTCATAGTCGGCCTGGGGGAAGCTCGGTAGGAGGGACTCTCCTCCTTGATCGGAGCCCTCCCGGGCGCGTCGCGCACGCCGAGGGCGACCTACCTCGAGCGCTTGGCAGAAGGAGTGGGCATGCACGAGCACGATGGTCATCCTGGCGCCGCGTTGCAGGGCGGCGGCCACGCCGGCCTTCAGCCTCTCGTCGGGAACGGAGGTGATGAGCAGAGCAGTTGAGCCCACCGGGACGCGGCGCAAGTCCCCGCTGACCAAGGCCGCCAGGGGCAGGTGACCGTCCGGCCGCGCCTCTGCCAGGGCAGTCAAGAGGCGGTGCCGCTGGGCCTCGCCGCGCTCGAGCGGGATGTCCAGTGACTGGCGTGAGTTGGCGCGCAGACGCACGTGCTGGCCCGCCAGCAGCGAACTGTCAGCGATGCTGGCGGCAGCACGGATGGCCACCTCGGTCGTCGAGTCACGGCCTTCTCCGAAGCAGCTCTCGCGCGACAGGTCCAATAGGATGCTCAAGGCCGATCCCGCGGTGGACTCCAGTTCCTTGACGCTCAGCTTGCCCACGTGAGCCGTCGCCTTCCAGTGTACGCGCCGCAGGTCGTCGCCGGGCACGTACTCGCGCACTCCGTAGAGCTCGCTGCCCCGGCCACGAGTGGGCAGGGGGCGCACCGCCCCCAGGTGCAGGAGCGGGCTGGGGCACCTGGGGCCCAGGGGGACCTCGAAGGTCTCAGGATAGGCCAGCCCCTCGGCACGATCCTCGAAGGTGACGCGCATCTCGAAGAGCCCGAAGGGGTCGCCTCCGACGGCCACCAGGGGACCCAACTCATAGCGTCCCCGCCGCGGGCACGGGTACTCAGCGCGGGCCACGGCGATGCGGTCGGCGGTGGCGCGCTCCACCAGGAAGCTGTGCACGACCGGCACGCCGTTTGTTGTAGAGTTGCGGCACGTGTCCCGCACGACGGCGCCGGTAACCACTGCCCCCCGAGCGGCCGAGGCCCGGAGGCGGACGCGCAGCTCTCCGCCCTCCGTGGCGCGGGCAGTCTCCAGCACGCGACGGCACTCCAGTCCGCGCAGCGAGCGGCGAGCCAGCAGGAAGGCGATGCCAAGCAGGCCGACGCCCACGCCCCACAAGCCGTAGACGACCACGGAGTCGTTGGCCATAGCGATCACGAACAGGGCCACCGTGGCGAAGAGGACGAGCTTTCCCTTCTGCGTCCACATGTCAGGCCTCGGGGATGGGCGTCTCGTCCAGTATCTCCTCGATCACAGTGCGTGGGTCCAGGCCGCTCAGACGCGCCTCGGAGCTGAGGATGAGGCGGTGGGCCAGCACGGCGGGGGCCAGCTCCTTCAGGTCGTCGGGGAGCACGAAGTCCCTGCCGCGAAGCATGGCCAGGGCCCGGCCGGCGTGAATCAGGCCCAGGGAGCCCCGCGGGCTGGTGCCCAGGCGCACGTTGTCTCGCTGGCGGGTGGCCCGCACGATGTCGAGCATGTACTCGTAGATAGGCTCGGAGACGTGGACTTGCTTGGCCGCCTGCACGAGCTTGTCCACCTCGGCAATGCCGACCACTGCTTTCAGGGACTCGATGGGGTGTTGGACGGCCTGGTCCTTCACGACCGTCTTTTCGTCCTCGCGGCCCGGATAACCGATGGTCAGACGCATGAGGAAGCGGTCGAGCTGAGATTCGGGCAGCGGGTAGATGCCCTCGTACTCAATCGGGTTCTCGGTGGCGATAACCAAGAAGGGCGAGGGGAGGGTGTGGGTTACGCCGTCCACTGTGACCTGGCGCTCCTCCATGCTCTCCAGCAGGCTGGACTGGGTGCGCGGGGAGGAGCGGTTGATCTCGTCGGCCAGCACGATGTTGGCGAAGACCGGCCCCGCACGGAACTCGAACTGGCCCGTCTTCTGGTTGTAGATGGAGACGCCGGTGACGTCCGAGGGCAGCAGGTCCGGTGTGAATTGCAGGCGCTTGAAGGTGCAGCCAATACTGGTGGCAAAGGCGCGGGCGAGCATGGTCTTGCCCACGCCGGGGACGTCCTCGAACAGCACGTGCCCGCCGCAAATCAGCCCGATGAGGGTGCGCTCGATGACGTGGCGCTTGCCGATGATGACGCGCTCGACGTTGTCGAGAATGGCTTCGGCGACCGCCGCTGGGTGGTCATCAGGCATCGCTTCCGGCCCCCTGCTGACTGGCCTTATCCCTTCTTCTCCCTACGCGGAAGGGGGCGGAGCGTCGCGGCCACAGAGCGGATTCGCCCCCGCGCCCGACCGTCTGTTCGTCGCGGTCTGGACGGGGTCCTGCCCTAGCCCACACCAGCACCGGAGCCGCCACGGCATGTTGACACTGCGAGGGGCATCATATATAATGCTCAGGGATGCCGAGGTGGTGGAATTTGGTAGACACGCTAGCTTGAGGGGCTAGTGGGGATTATTCCCTGTGCGGGTTCAAATCCCGCCCTCGGCACCATCGTTGACAAGCGGGAGAGGCAGTCGAGGGGCGCATAGCTCAGTTGGGAGAGCGTCTGCTTCACGCGCAGAAGGTCGCAGGTTCGAGCCCTGCTGCGCCCACCATCGAGCACAACGCGACGCCGCGGGCGTCGGTCTGAATAGAGCGGGACTAGCTCAGTTGGTAGAGCATCTGCTTGCCATGCAGAAGGTCGCGGGTTCGAATCCCGTGTCCCGCTCCAGAGAGCAAACGAGCGTGGGCCCGGGCTGGGGCACGAGCGGGACTAGCTCAGTTGGTAGAGCATCAGCTTCCCAAGCTGAGGGTCGCGGGTTCGAGTCCCGTGTCCCGCTCCAGACCAGAGCGTGACGGTCCTACGCCAGGGCGCAGGACTGCGGTAGCGACAAACGAGGCGGCGGACTCACTGGCGGCGTAGCCAAGTTGGTCAAGGCAGAGGTCTGCAAAACCTCCATTCACCGGTTCGAATCCGGTCGCCGCCTCCACCTGTTGAGCACATTGCGGCGGTAACTTGAAACGCAACTCCACCTCGCGCCGGTCGGGGTCCAGTTGCACGCCTTCCACGAAGCGGCGTAAAAGGTCCCGCTTTTCCTTGTTACTGGCGTTCCTCAGCAGTCCCGGGAGGTTGGCCGCATATTGGCGCACGGCGCCGAGGTCCACGGCTACCGCCGCCGGTTCTGCCCGGATCTGTCGGTGTAGACGCTCGCGTTCCTTCCCCAGCTGCCGCAGGCGCTCATTGGCCCAGCTGACGTCCACCAGCCCGTCCTCGATGGCGTTGCGGACATTGCCGATCTTTGCCTCGACTTCGGCTAGCTGGCGCCGTGCGCCGGCAGCGCCCCACGCCCCCGAGAGCTCCGCCAATTGATGGTTCACCAGCTTGACCAGCTCCCGGTCCGTGGCGCCCGTCTTCAACCAGCGCTGCCCGTACTCCCACACTGCGTCCTCGACGGCCTGCTTCTCCACCAGCACTGCCCGCCCACAGCCTATGCCGCGCCTATACTGCGCCGTTCCACAACGGTAGTAATCATGGCCTCGGTTCTGATGCCCGGCCATGTTGGCCCCGCATCGCGCGCAGGTGAAGAGCCCGCCCGTCAGGAGGAACCGCGAGGCCCTTGTCCGGGCCCGGCTCAAGCGGCGAGCCGGCTCAGCGTACTCGGCGCGCGCCCTCTCTCGCGCCTCGCCGATCTGCTTGGCCTCCGCCAGCGTGATGATCGGGGGATGGGCATTCGGCACAATTGTCCAATCCTCCGGTGAGTTCCATCGCTTGCGCCGCTTCTTGCGGACGCCCCATACCCCTATCCCTGCATACTGGAGCAGAACGTGCGGCTCCAAGAGGGAGTGCAGGCTGCTGGTCGCCCAAGCCCCACCCCGGGCCGCCGGCACGCCGGCCTCGTTCGGCATATCGCGGATGTTGTCCAGCGAAGCGCCGTCGCGCGCCATCTCCAGCATGGCGCGCGCCCACTCCCAACGATGCCTCCCACTGACCTGCGTGTTGTCGCGGATCCACACGGCCTTGAACCGAGGGCGGTCGCGCTTGTCCTTGGTCTCGATCCGCTTGATCACATAACCGAAGATGGGCTTGCCGCCGTTCTTGTAGCACCAACCCGTCTCGGGGTCGCGCTGCTCGGCGTTTTCCCTCATGCCCTTGCGCGTGTGGAAGGCTACTTCCATGGAGTAAGCGGCGTTCTTGGTCGCGGTCACTGTCTGCCACCACAGGCCCGGCACGGTGTCCGGGTTCATGTTGGGCTCGGTCACGCTCAGAAGCCGAACGCCGTGGGTGTTCAGTTCGCTGGTCCACTCAGATATCTTCCAGGGATGCCGAGAGAAACGGGAAAAGTCGTGAACCAGGACGAAGCCGATTCGGTTGTCGGCCTTCGCGCGCTCCATCATCCGATTGAACTCGACGCGCTTTTCCTCGTCCCGGTAGGCAGAAGCGGCCTCTTTGTAAACGTCCAGGACAGTGATGTCCTGCGCATGGGCGTAGGCCTCGATTGCCTTGATCTGCGCCGGCAGGGAGAGGCCCGCCTCCTCCTGCTTTTCGGTACTGACCCGCGCGTAGGCAAGCGCCCCCCTTCTCCCGTTGGGGCCGCCGCCCTCGGCCTCTTCCTTCAGCGGTGCAACAATCTGCGCGATAGGATCCTCCGTCATGGTTTGCGCCCTCCCTCCGGAGTCCCGTATTCGCTGAGTCCCTGCATCACTCGGTCGCGGGCCCACCACCCGTGAAAAGAAAAGGTCCGCTTCCCCGCTGCCTCTGCCTGCCCGAGACAGGGACACTCGAACCACGATGCACCCGCCCAGATATCTACCTGGCCCTCCTCGCCCTCACGCCAAGCGAAGAGGACGGCGCCGCAGCCCGCGAGGCTCTGCCCCTGCCGGTTGAGTTCGCCGATCCCGGCGCGGATGACTTCGCGGCTGACGCCGCATCGCAGCATGATCGCAACCGCAGTCTCCTCGATGGCCGTAGCCCGGGCAATCAACTTGGCCACGATGCCGGCAGCGATGTTCACATCCTCAGGCGTGCTCGGCTGCGGGCTGACGCAGCACCGGATGGTGACACCCCACCGACCACGCCCGCCCGCCAGTACTCCCGTTGGCTGCGTTCCGTCCTTGCTCATCTTCCCTCGACTTCGCCCCCTTGCAGGCTCCGGCACTCACCCGCTGGGTTGCTCATCACGGCGGCGCCGGAAGGCAGCGACGCGACAGCGCGTTGAGCAGAAGCGCTTAGATGCTCGGCCTCGCGGCGCGAGTGCGCCACAGTGCTCACACACCGTCAGCGTCTGCGGATTCGCCCCTGGGAGGGCCATCAGCAGCTCGTTCACTTGGTCCCGCAGAATCCAGAAGAGCGAGGGCGCCAAGGCGCGGTCGGCCTCAGAGTCGGACGCCAGCGGCCCTGGTACGCGGGCCCAGACGGCCACAAACCCCTCCGGGCCCGGGACGAACCCCTGAACGTAGTGACCATAGTAGCGCTGTACGAGCTGCCTGCGGCGCAGCTCGGCCTCCTCCACCTCCGCGCGCGCTCGCTCCGCTCGCGCCCCCGTGCGGGCCTTCCCGACCCGGGTGAGGAGGCTGCCCCTGGCCGCGTGGGAGTACAGCACGCGCAGGCAGGCGACGAAGGCTTCGAAGTCCCGCACCTGCCCCGAGGCGAAGACACTCCCCGCCTGCTCTGCGACGGCGCCAGGCGGCGCGTTCAGCAGGCTCCAGCCGTCGGGAAAGGCCTCGCCAAGGCGCGCGGCCGTCTGCTTCAGCTCGTCGGCGTCGCCCCGATCACGAGTCATCTAGGGCCCCCTGCGCCTCTGTAACGCCACCGACGTTTCAGAGTATCGTAACGCCAAATGCGTTTCAAGTCAAGGAATCTGGGGGGCTTTGGGCAAACGTGTGTAACTGAACCGATGTTCACGCGAGCAGGAAAGAGCCAATGCTCCACCACCCCCACGGCACAGTCCTCGCTAGTTAAGCCGTTCGGGAGGGGCAGGACGGAGCCATGGGCTGCCATCCGCGAGCGAGGTAGCACAGTGGCGCTTGTGGCGGCCACTGTCGGGGCTCCACAAACCTGCTTCGACCCCGTGACGACGCGGCGGGCCGCTCTGCCCCGACTGGCAGCCGGGACGGGGAGACTGGTCGGTCGCTGGTCTTCATCTGCCGGCAACGCGCCGCCATCACATGCAGAGGCAGAACAGAGCCGGGCGACCTGTCGGACGCGAGTGTGGCCAGCCCGCGCCGATGGTCACCCGGCGTGAACGAGGTCGCCGTAGCGCCCTCGGTCGATATCTGTTTCGGCATCTCCGCCACGACTCCTTCCCTGTGACGTGGTCGGCAGAGAAGGACCGCGTGCCACGCAAGCGAACTCAAGGGGCAGATGGGGCAATCGTGGCGGGCGCGGCCGCCGGCTAACGGCCCGCGTGGCCTTACGGGGTGATTCTCCATGGCACGTCGGGCCTACTTCACCATCCCCAGGGGAGCGTGCGCTCTCATGGTCATCCTGGCCACAGCGCTCGTGACGCGGACTTGGGCCGCCGAGGGCGGGAAGTCCCTCGACCCGCCGGTCCTCCTGCCGAATGGCGAGGAGTTCACGACGTGGGAGGTCCCGCTCGAGTTCTCGAAGACGTACCACGTCGACCGGAACCACCCGGACGCCTCGGACGAGGGCCCTGGCACCAAGGACCGACCATTCCGCACCATCAACCGGGCCGCTCAGGTCCTCCAGCCCGGCGAACGCGTCCTCATCGCCTCGGGGACGTACCGCGAGCGCATCAGGCCCGTACGCGGCGGCAGCGGCCCCAGCCGGATGATCGGCTACGAGGTCGCTCCGGGAGCCGAGGTGGTGGTGAAGGGCTCGCGGGAGTTGGACCGGGAGTGGCAGCGTTCCGTCCATGGCGGCCGAGAGGGCCCCGAGGGACTGTGGATGGCCAAGCTGCCCGAGGACGCCTTCGCTGACGAGAACCCCTTCCGCGAGGCCAACCTCACCGACGAGCAGATCGACCGCTGTATGCCCTGGGCCGTGCCCATCAAGGGCGCGCCCGTCTTCGCCCTCCGCCGGGGGCTGCTGTTCCAGGATGGCCAGCGCCTCACGCAGGTCAACCGGTACGAGCAGTTGTCAGGCAAGCCCGGCAGCTACTGGGTGGAGCCGGATGGCCTGACCGTACATTGCCATCCGCGGGGCGACGCGGACCCCAACGACGCGACCATGGAGTATACGGCCCAGGGCTTCCTCTTCGCGCCGGACGAACACGGGCTCGGCTACGTCCGGGTGAAGGGCATCACCTTCGAGCACTCCGGCAACTGCTTCCCGCGACCGCAGCAGGGGGCGCTTTCCGCCCAGCGCGGCCATCACTGGATCATCGAGGATTGCACAGTCAGGCAGGTCAACGCCATCGGCATCGACATCGGCGATCAGTTCGACACGGGCGGTCCGAGGCTGGCCCAGGGCGGCCAGCACATTGTGCGCGGGAACACGATCACCGATTGCGGCATCGGCGGCCTGGAGGGCAAGCAGATCGAGCGCACGCTGATCGAGGGCAACGTCATACGGCGCTGCGGCTGGCACGACATCCTGCCCATCTACGAGACGGGCGGCATCAAGGTCCACTGCACCACGGCCACCGTCATCCGGGGCAACCTCATCACGGACACCATCGGCGCGCCCGGCATCTGGATGGACTACGCCAACGTCAACTCCCGCTGCACGCGCAACGTCGTGCTGGACGCCGACAGCAGCAACGGGGCCATCTTCATGGAGGCCTCGCAGCAGCCCAACCTGGTGGACCGCAACATCGTGATTGGGTCCACGGGCAACGGCATCTATCAGCACGACTGCGACGAGCTGATCATCGCCCACAACCTCATCGCTCGGTGCAGTAACGCGGGCATCCGCATGCGGATCTGCGAGGGGCGCAAGGTGGGTGGGCGCTTGACGACAGCCAAGCGCAACACGATCACCGGGAACGTGATCGTGGATGTCGGGTCCATGCTGGCGATCTCCGACCCGGAGAACCGGTCGGACCACAACGTCTTCGTCCCGCGCCCGAATGGCTTCGACCTGGGGCAGTGGCAGCAGTCCACCGGCTGGGATGAGAACAGCGTCATGGCGGACTTGCGGCTGCACCTCGATCCGGACGCCCTCGAGCTGATACTGGAGCCGGCCGACGCACTACCCTCGGTGCCCCGTCTCGAGGCGATCACGCATGACTTCCTGGGTCGGGAGCTGCAGGGAGACACCGTTCTCGCCGGGCCGTTCGCCGCACTCTCGCCACAGGGCATGCCGATTTGGCCCATGGGCCCAGCGCCGTAGCCGATGCTGCGGCCAGGGCGGTGCGGGTGCTCCCGCCAGGCTGGGGCGCCCACGATGCCAGAGCCCTCGCGTGCGTGGCGGCGGCATCAAGGCAGGGGAGCAACGCAGCGGGAGCCGATGGTGGAGCAGCGGTCGAGGCCGGAGTAGAGCAGCAGAAACTTGGCGTGGGTCTCGATGGGCTGCCGCCCTGCTGGGAAGTACCATATGGACCCCGTGGCCTGGTAGCGGCTGCCGCCGCGCAGCATCACGAAGCGCGCGTGACCATCGTCCCGCTCGCTCTCAGTCCACTCCCAGACCTCGCCGCGATGGAAGGCCTCCCCGTGCTGCTGGGCCGCCCGATGCCATTCCCATTCGGTGGGCAGGCGCGCTCCCAGCCAGGCAGCGTAGGCACGCGCGTCCTGCAGGTCCACGTAGACCACGGGCCGGTCGCTTAGGTCGGCCGAGCAGGTCCTGCCGCGCCAGTGCTGGAGGAAACGCTCCGTATGGTGGGGCCGGTACCCCGTAGCCGTCAGGGATTCCCGAAACTCGGCGTTGGTGACCGGATGCGGTGCGATCCGGTAGCCGGGCAGCTCGAGGGTGACGCGGTGCTCCACAGTACCGTCATGGGGGTGCCCGGCCAGGAACTCCTGCTGCCTCTCAGGCGGCGTGCCCGGATCGGGGTAGCCGCCACACTCCCGGCGCATGTGACGCACCGTGAAGGTCTGCGTGCCCGGGGTCACCCGCAGCATGCCGGCCGCGGTGCCGGCATCCACTCCCGCGGGCACCCGAGGCGGCTTGGGGGCGACCACCGAGGCCGCCGCCACGTGAGTGTCCGCGTCGCCGTCCGGCAGAGCCTGTTGGGCCTCTCGGCGCTGCCTGCGCAGCAGCCGGCGGAAGGCCGGGGGCACTCGTCCCGGCCGCAGCGCTGCTATGGCGCCGAAGCGGGTCATGGGCACTGCCAGGCAGGCCTTCCCTCCGGCCTGCTGCGGCTGGAGGGCGACGCCATGCCAGAGGTCGAAGAACCTGTCTTCCCTATCCTCCACCTCCAAGATGGGTCCGTCGGGAGCTTCGTGGCCCTGGTTGACGAGCGTCCAGAGCCTCACGCCCTCCCTCTCCTAACAGGTGGCACGGACGTCGTTCGTCAGCGTCGGGCAGCATGGCAGCCATTCGCCCTCGACCAGGAGCGAGGCGAAGTGCCGCAGTACGGGAGCCATGCGGCGCAGGTCGGCCCGATCCTCCTGCCGGCCTCGGTTGCAGGCCGCAGCTCAACGCCGTGACCTGGGCTTGAGAGCCGCGCACCCCTGATCGCGATGCAGTGGCGCGCCACGTCTACAGCCGTCCTCCCCACTCGCCTGCCCGGCACGCCTATTCGCGCGAGAACGTGTCAGCCCTACGGCACGGGCCTTCGGGAGGGGATGCTGTCGTTCTGCGGCCGAGAGAAGGTGCGCTTGTCAAGCGCCAATGAGACCGTCGTAGAGCCCCACGCGGTGGGCCCAGAGCGCGACTCCGAGCTGAGCAGCGATGCTGCCAGAAGGGGCCTGGAATGGCGGTTCGAGGGGGGCAGTGATGCCGTAGAAGGGGTCTAGAATCGGGCGTAGGGGCGACGAGGGAGAGGTGTCACGGCCACTTGACTGGGACACGTGCCCCTGGCGCTGGTCTACCCATCTGCCCGGAGATTCGGGTTGTCGGGGTCGCCCATGAGGAAGAAGGGCGCCCAGTAATAGGGATGTGCCGTCGCCCTGTTCTCGCGGACCAGTGCCATGGCCCGGCGCAACGCCTCATCCTTGGCCAGGCCCTGGCGCAGGTAGCGGTGGAAGGCCACCATCAGCGTCGCAGTGCTCTGGTCGGCCACCTTCCAGCGGCTCGCGACGATGGTGCGCGCGCCAGCATATTGCAGCGCCCTCGTGAGTCCGATGATGCCCTCGTTCAACACGATCTCCCCGCGGCCTGTTTCACAGGCCGAGAACACAGCCAGTTCGGCCCTCAACTTGAGCTGGCTGTAGATCTCCCAGGCTTGCAGCACACCGTCGTTGGTGGTCTCCCCGATCTCCGGTTCCTTCTCCGGGACGGTGAGCAAGACGCCCGACGACATTGGTCGCACCGGGTGCAGGTAGCCGTGGGTGGCCAGGTGGATCACGTCGGCCGTTTCGATCCGTTCCCGCAGCGCTGCTTCGGTCGCGCGCTCCTCGGTCAGCGGTGTGCTGCCATATAGCCTGGCGATCGCTTCGGCTTCGCTCTTCGTTCTGGGCAAGGCGCGGGGTGGCCTCCCCTTACTGAACACGTAATGCCTCTCGCCGCGGGGACTTTCATGGCCCTCGGCCAGACTTCCGGGTGCGCCGCCCGCAGAGGCGCTACGCACAGGCTGGCGGTCGAACACGGGATTGCCCACTACCACGGCTGAGGGCTTGGCCCCCGCGGCGAGGCCTGGTGCCTGGCCACGCGACTGCGCGAACAGCGTCAGCGATGGTGTGTAGGTGATGCACTTGTCTGCGCCCAGATACTCCGGTGGCCCGTGGCCATTCGTCACCAATGCCGCGAAGGGCACTCGCCACAGAACGTGGTTAGGCGAGATGAGCAGCCGCTGAGCACTTGCGACTGCTGCCCGGCCTTCCTCCTCAGGGAAGAGCTTCGCGAACAGCTTTCGGCTCGCAGTAGCGGTCTCGGCGACGTCTGTCGCGGGGTCTGTGACTAGGTCCAGGAGCGCGAGAACCTCCGCCTCCAGTTCACCCAGCGTGACCGGGATCGTGTGGACCGAAACCGGCTGCTGGCCGTGGCTTGCCGAGCGCAGCAGAAAGACACGAGTCTTCTCCTTGCCCACCAAGAACGCCACGAATAGCGCGTCGGCGGGCAAGGCCTGTCGCGCCTTCTCGAGGGTAACCGTTGGAGGGTAGGCCCTCGGGGAGCTCTTCTCAATGTCGGCCCATAGTTGGTCTGCCTTCACCCGCGCCTGGGTATGGGTGGATCGTGCCTCCTCAAACTGCTCCCTCGCAGCCTCCAACGCCTCTTGCCACCGCGCCAGATCGCCCGCGCCCAGCCGACGGGCAGCATCGAGTTCTCGCAGGGCTCGGGCTTCAGCCATGCCGGCCTGGGCGAGCACCTGTTCGGCGCGGTCCCGGGCCGCGACGGCCGCACGGTACTCGGACACCAGGTCGCCCTGCGGCGCGGTCGCCTCCAAGCGTCGCTCCGCAAGCAGTTGTAAGAGGGCCTGCGCTCGGCCCTCTTCCAGCGTGACGAACGCCTCCCCGGGCTGTCCCAGCGCGAGCTGGACCCGCATGAGCGTGGCAGCGACGTTCGCCGTCGAACCGCCAAACGCCTGGCGTGCTTCATCGCCTGTAACTGCGCCCGCCTGCTGCCTCACCAGCTCCCACGCCTGGCGCGCGTAGCCTTCCGCCTTGACCAGATCCCCCTGCGCGTAGGCCGCCAGCGCAAGGCCATTCAGACTGCCGGCCATATTCAGACCTCCGGGCGCCAGCTTCTCGAAGATAGCGAGCGCCCGGACCAGATGCCCCTGCGCCTGCGCCGGCTCGTTCTGCTCCAGCGCCAGAGCTCCCAGATTGTGCAGGATGGCCGCCACGCCAACGGAGCCTGGGGCCAGCTCCTCTTCGATGCTCAAGGCGCGCCGATAGTACTGCTCCGCCGCCGCCCAGTTGTCCTGGTCACTCGCCACCAGCCCCAGGTTGTTGAGACTGCCCACCTGGCTGCGGTGGTCTCGAACGAGGTTCTCCCGGATGGTCAAGGCGCGCCGGTGACACCGCTCCGCCCCCTCCAGGTTGCCCTCCGCGTACGCCACAGCCCCAAGCTCGTTCAGGATCATCGCCTCCAGCTCGGGGTTGGCCGGCAGCTCTCGCTGGGTGGCTAGAGCGCGCTGGCAATAGTCCCACGCCGCCGCCAGGTCCCCCTGCTCGCACGCCACAATGCCCAGGTTTAGCAGGCCGCCTACGAATGCCGACGAGTCTGGATCTGTCTCTGCCCGAGCGGCCAGTGCCCGCCGCCAGTACTCGCGCGCCGCCGCCAGATCACCTCGCTCTTGCGCCATCAGCCCCAAGTCTTGCAGAGTATCGCCTATGAACGGTCGGTCGACGGCTCGCAGCTCCTGGATGGACAGCGCGCGTCGGAGATGCCCCAGGGCAGCGTCCAAGTCGCCCTGCTCCCGTGCCGCCACCGCCAGGAGGTTCAGCGTGGCGGCGACCTCGAGGGACTGGGGAGCCAGCCTATCTTGGATCGTCAGGGAAGCCTCCAGCAGCTCTCGTGCCGGGCCAAACAGCCCCTGGTCAAGATAGTCGCATACTACCGCCACCAGCGTCGTCGCAGCCGAGAATGGGCGCTTCGCTTCCGCGCGAACCGCCACCAACGCCTGCGCAAAGAACTGCTCGGCTTCGGCCGGTTCTTCCTCCGCAAGATGCAGCGCGGCAAAAGCCAGCGCCTGCACGCGACCGGGGCCGTCTCCGGCCCGCTCAAACGCTGCCGCTGCTTGGCGCCACATTGCCACCGTCAGCTCTGTCCAGCCGAAGCCCTGTACAACGAGCGCGGTGAATTGGAGCGCACACGCCTCCCCCGCCGCGTCGTCTGCTTCTCCCGCGGCAGCCAGCGCCCGGCTGACTGCCTCCATGAACTCGTCCTGCTGGCCCCTCCGTGCGAGCTCCATTGCCTCGTCCAGAATCTCCCGCACGGCGGCCGAGGGCTCCGGCGAGGGCGGCTCCGCTGGCGCCTGCGTAGCGGACGGCGAGGGGGCGAGCAGCGCCAACACGAACGCAGCAGCAGAGCGAAACAACGTCTGTGTCATCGCGCGCTCCACCTCCTGGAGCGGATGGCCGAAGGGACTGCGTGTACTGTTCGCCCGCACAGGCTCTCAGCCCTGCGCCCTTGGCCGCAGCAAGTGGGCGCTTCAGGGCGCCCATGGAAAGGCCCCACTGTGCTCTTGCTAAGCGGGAACGAGACCGGCGTGAATCGCGCGAACCGAACTAGCGTCCGACAGCAATGCGGCCCTCTGCCAAGGCTTGTGCAGGCCCGGGCCGCTCAGCTTGTCCCCACCGAAAGCGATGGTGGCCAGCACGAACTTGGCGTCCGGCGCGTCGAAGTCCCTTCGCAGCGCCTTGATGAAACGGACCAGGTTCTGTTCGTAGCGGCTGGCATGCGCTGGATTCTGATCCTTGTGCCCCTGCCAGAAGACAAAACCGGCGATCTCGTAGCCCTGGCCCTGGTAGGTCGGGTAGTACTTCTCGAGGTTCCTCAAAACCTCTTTGGCATGGCCGGTGTCGGCATCGTACTGCCGGCCGGCATACCAGTTGACCTCTTTCTTCGGCTCGCCCTCGACCCAGCGTCCCTCGCCCTCCACGACCACCAACTCGCCCGGCTGTAGGTCGGCAGCCCAGGCCCAGCACCGCCCAGTGCGCGTCCAGGCGCGCACTCCATCGAAGCGCAGGAGGATGACGGACTGCCGTGCGTGCCACAGATGGGCGCGCACGGACTCCCGGTAGTCGTGGAGCCGGCCCAGCCAGGTGCGCCAGTCCTCCGTGGGCTCGGGGGGCGCGATGTAGTGCGCATTGGCACGCAAGGCGCCAAGCCCAGCCCAGGATGGCCGCCACTCGCAGCCCTCGTCAGCGCTGAAGCCCTCCCGCGACCAGGGGACGGCTAACGAGTCCGCCCTCTGAGCCCGTCCGTGAGGCGCTCCCAGCAGCAGCGCCGCGAAGAGCATGCCGACCGCTCGCGCGTAGGCAGTCCCACGCAACCGGGTCATCCCCCCAGCAGCGTCGTTCGCCTTGTCCCTGTCGCCCGAACTGGCCGGAGTTCGCGCGCGGGCACGCTCCATGCGCTCATCCACACCAAGCT
>JBHIEF010000021.1:0-31499 GCA_046760465.1 Armatimonadota bacterium
CTCGGCCATGGTCTCGGGCGCAGGCGGGGGCTCGGCCGCCTCCGCCTCCGGCTCCGCCGCTTCCTGGGCATCGGCGGGCGCGGGCTGCGCGCCGTCCGGGGGCGCCTCGGCGCCCTCCCCGGCGTCGTCGGCCTGTTGCTGCTTCTTCCTCTCCTCGAGCAGTCGCAAAGCGGTTTCCGGGTCGAGGATGCGGTCAATCGCATCGCCAGAGTCGAAAGACATGATGGTGAGGCTCCTTCCCTCAGGTCGGTGACATTGAACTGCCGATCCAGACCAAGAAGTGAACGCCTGGCTCAGGTCCCAAGTCCACGGCAATGTCGCCCAACGGCCCTACTACGGCGGTCTGCGTCCGATCAGCCTCGGCGACCTCACCTCCTTGCCGGCCGACGGTGGGATCACCTCTCCCACGGGGTCATGTCCCGCCAATTGTCCCCCACGGCTACATCCACTGTCAAGGGCACCGAGAGTTGGCAGGCGGCGGCCATGGCCTCCCGCGTCAGCTCGCACGTCGCCGCCAGGTCCTCCTGAGGCGCCTCCAGCACCAGCTCGTCGTGCACCTGGAGCAAGAGGCGGGCCGCCGATTGCCTCTCGGCCAGTTGACGGGCCAGGGCGACCATGGCCATCGTGATGACGTCGGCGGCGCTCCCCTGAATGGGGTGGTTGACTGCGGCCCTCTCCGCGTAGGAGCGCCTGCCCGGGTTGGTGCTGGCCAGGTCCGGCATGGCCCGCCGCCGGCCGAAGATGGTGGAGACGGCGCCCTCCTCCCGGGCGCGCTCGAGCGTGCGGTCAATGTACCTCTTGACGCCGGGCAGCTTGGCGAAGTAGCTGCGGATGAAGTCCTGCGCCTCCTGCTGGCTCACGTCAATGTCCTGGGCCAGGGCTCTCGCGCCCATGCCGTAGATGACCGCGAAGTTCACCGTCTTGGCGCGCCGGCGCATCTCCGAGTTGACCTCGGCGGGGTCCACCTCGAAGATCTCGGCCGCCGTGCGCACGTGGATGTCCTCGCCCGCCCGAAAGGCCGCCAGCAGATTCTCGTCCTCCGACAGGTGGGCCAGCAGGCGCAGCTCGATCTGCGAGTAATCGGCCGAGATGAGCTGCCAGTCCGGCCGACTGGCGACGAAGCACGCCCGGATCTCGCGGCCCCATTCGGTGCGAATGGGGATGTTCTGGAGGTTGGGGTCGCTGCTGGACAGACGCCCGGTGGCCGTGACCGCCTGGTTGAAGGTGGTGTGGACCCGATTGGTCTTTGGCTCCAGCAGCCGCAGCAGCCCGTCCACATAGGTGGACTTCAGCTTGGCGAAGCTGCGGTACTCGAGGATCTTGCCCACGATCTCGTGTTCCTCGGCCAAGCCCTCCAGCACTTGCGCGCTGGTGGACCACCCGGTCTGCGTGCGCCTTCCCGCGGGCAGCTTCAGCTCCTCGAACAGCACCTGCCCCAACTGCTTGGGCGAGTCCACATTGAACTCCCGCCCGGCCAGCTCGTGGATCTCGGCCGATAGCTCGTCCACGCGAGTCTGCATCTGGCCGTCCAGTTGGCGCAGACGCTCGACGTCCAGAGCTATGCCCGCCAGCTCCATCTGCGCCAGCACCGGCACCAGCGGCATTTCGGTCTCATGGTAAAGCTGCGCTGCGGGGCTCTGCTCAACACGATCGAGCAGCGCCTGCCGCAGGCGCACGACCGCATCGGCCTCGGCGCAGGCACGCCGCTGCGCCCTGTCCAGATCGCCCGGTCGCACTTGCTCGGGCTCCTCGCCGCGGCGCTTGCGACCGGGCGCAGCCGGCAGCGACGCATCTAGCAGTTCAGCCGCCAACTGGTCGAGGCTGTGCGCGCCGCGGTGGGGCGCCACCGCGTAGGAGGCCACCATGGAGTCAAAGGCCAGGCCCTCTAGCTCGACACCGTGGCGCCGCAGGACCACGGCCGTGCGCTTCAGGTCGTGGCCCCACTTCTCAACGGCCGCGTCCGCCAGCAGCCCCCTCAGTCGCACTGCGCTCGGCGCCTGCGCTGCCCCATCGCCCTGGTCGAAGAGGCCCTCGCCCCCCTCGGCCGCTGCCGCCAGGCACGCGGCCGGTACAAAGGCACCACGCCCCGCTGCGACGGCGAGTGCAATCCCCCGGAGCGAGGCGGCGGTCTCGCGCTCTCCCGAACTCAGGCAGGCGACGGCCGCGCCATCGGCAGCCTCGAGCTCGTCGCACAGCTCCTCCAGGGCCTCCGCCTCGGCGACCAGCCGGTATTCGGCCTCCCATACGCCCGAGGCGGGGAGCCTCGGCACCAGGCTGCTGAACTCCAGTCGCTGGAACAGCTCCCGCGCCTGCTCTGGGTGCTGGCGCTCGACCAGCGCCGCCTCCAGGTCGGCCTCGACCGGGGCATCTGTTCTGAGCGTGGCCAGGCTCTTGCTGAGCCGGGCCTGCTCGGCGTGCTCTGCCAGCGACTTGCGCAGCCTCTCCTCCGGCACCTGATCCAGGTTGTCCAGCACCTCCTCCACGGAGTCGAACTGCTGGAGCAGCCTGGCGGCCGTCTTCGGACCGATGCCGGGAACGCCGGGGATGTTGTCGGTGGTGTCGCCGGCCAGGCCCTTGTAGTCGGCCAGTTGGCCCGGTCGCACGCCGTACTCCGCCTCCACCTTCTCCGCATCGTAGCGCCGCGTGTCCTTGATGCCCCGCAGCGTGGCCAGCACCTGCGTTCGCTCGTTCACAAGCTGAAGCGGGTCCCGGTCGCCGGTCACGATGACCACGTCGTGCCCCGCCGCCGCGGCCCGGCAGGCCGTCGTGGCTATGACATCGTCGGCCTCGTAGAGGGGCTGCTCCACCACCGGGATTCCGAAGGCCTCGAGGATGTCCCGCACCAGGGCGATCTGGGGCACGAGATCGTCCGGCATGGGCGGGCGGTTGGCCTTGTACTCGGCATACTCCTGGTGGCGGAAGGTCTCGCCGGGAGGGTCGAAGGCCACCGTCAGCAGATCGGGCTTCTCGTTCTCGAGAAGCCCCAGCAGCATCTGCGCGAATCCGTAGGCCGCGTTGGTGGGAATGCCCTCGGAGGTGCTCAGCGGCGGCAGCGCATGGTAGGCGCGGTAGATCAGGCTGTGGGCGTCAATGACTACGAACTTCTGGGCCAAGTCGTTCCTCCCCGGGCCAAAGGCCCGACGAGTGCGCCGAATACGGTGCGCGAGCTCCCGTCGCCCCGGCCACCGGGCCTCGCGCGACACCAACTGCGTGCGTCAGCATCCCTGCCTACAACACGGTCAATCGTCGTTGGCCAACCGGCTCAGGGCTGAGGTGCGCCGGCTTGCAGCCCCGGCCCCAGCCACGGATGCTCCAACAGGTGGGTGGCGGGGCTCATCTGGCGCAGAGCCATATACGGCGCCAGGGGCGTTTGACCGCCATAGGGCAACGGCCCCAGGAGCTCCTCCAGCGGCGACCGCTGGCGCAGGGGCACCAAGCGCGCTTCTCCGGTGATCCCGGCCGCCTGTTTGGCCGCCTCGATGGCCTCATGGAGCCCGCCCAGTTCGTCAACCAGCTTGCTCTTATGGGCCTGCCGCCCAGTCATGATCCGGCCGTCGGCCAGCTCCTTTACTTCCTCCTTGGACATGCCACGACCTGCGGCCACGTCGCTGACGAATTGGTCCAGGACGTCGTCAATCATCTCTTGCAGGTACTGGCGCTCGTCCGGCCGCATGTGGCGGAACATGGACATGGTGTCCTTGTACTGCCCACTGCGTATGGTGTTGGCGGTCACGCCGTACTTCTTCATCAGGTCCTCGATCTCCCAGCCCTGCATGATGACGCCGATGCTCCCCGTAAGCGTGCCCGGGTCGGCCACGATCTTATCGGCCGCGGCAGAGACGTAGTAAGCTCCCGAGGCCCCCACATCGCTCATGGACGCGATGACCGGCCTGCCGGTCTGCTCGCGGTACCTCATGACCGAGTTGTAGATCTCTTGGGCGGCCGCCGCCGACCCGCCCGGGCTGTTGACGCGCAAGATCACCGCCTTGATCTCGTCGTTGTCGGCGGCGCGGCGCAGCTCTGCGGCTATGGAGTCGGCGCCCGTGGTGAAGCTGAACAGGGAGGCCTCGTTGCCGCCGCTGGTGATCATGCCGCTGACATGGATGAGCCCGATCTTCTCGCCCCCCAGCGCCCAGCCGCCACCGCCACCACGGCCCATGGCAGCCGCCATCATCCCCACCACCAGGAAGCCAACCAGGGCAACCGCCGCTACGACGGCCACCACGATTAGGACTGGCCCCCAGGCGGACTTCCTGCGTGGCGGCTGTGGCTGATACGCATAGCCGTAGTAGGGCGGGTAGTAGTAGGCCCCCGGCTGCTGCGGTGTCGGCGCCTGCACCGTTGGCGCCTGCGGCACACTGGGCTGCGGCGCCCCCGTGGTGGGCGGCGGTAGGGCCGCCCCGTCGCCGGTGTCCGGCGTCTGCTCCGCGTGCTCGCGTCCTGCTTGGTCTTCGCTTGCCATACGCCTCACGCCCCCTTTTCAGGTGCTTGCGGATATCCGTCGAGGTCACCCACGCGGGAGAGGCCTGCACCCCTCGCCCAGGGGTCGCCCGGGCGCCATCTCCGCTCCGCGCCGGGCATCTCCCCTACCTTGACACTACGTTTGGCCGGGCCTATAATCTCGCCTGGTTGCCGGAGTGGCGGAATTGGTAGACGCACTGGACTCAAAATCCAGCGGAGCGTAAGCTCCGTGCCGGTTCGAATCCGGCCTCCGGCACCACCGAACTGCGCCCACCAAGTGCGTCGCAGCGCTCCCGTTACTGCTCCGCTGTCGCCCTCTCCCCGGCCTCACGGCCCATATCGAGGAACTTCCGGTAGCGACGCTCCAGCAGCTCGTCCGGGGGGACCTGCCGCAATCGGTCAAGGGCTTTGAGGATGGAGGCCTTCACGCGGGCGGCGATCTCGCCGTAGTCCCGGTGGGCGCCCCCCAGCGGCTCGGGGATGATCTCGTCAATGACGCCCAGCTCTAGAGCGTCCTCGGCGGTGAGCTTGAGCGCCGCCGCCATTTCCGCCTTGCGCTCGGTGGCGCGCCAGAGGATCGAGGCGCAGCTCTCCGGAGCGATCACGGAATAGTAGCTGTGCTCCAGCATGGCGATGTGGTCGCCCACGCCCAGCCCAATAGCTCCGCCGCTCCCCCCCTCACCGATGACGACCACCACGATGGGCACGGGCATCAGCGACATCTCCCGCTGGTTTACGGCGATGGCTTCGCTGATGCCGCGAGCCTCAGCTTCCTCCAGGCAGGCCGCTCCCGAGGTATCCAGGAAGGTGATGATGGGCCGGCCCATCCGCGCGGCCAGCCGCATCACCCGCAGGGCCTTGCGGTAGCCCTCCGGATGGGCCATGCCGAAGTTGCGCCGCTGACGCTCGCGAGCCGTGCGCGCCTTCTGGTGCCCGGCGATGGCCACGGGCCGACCGTCCAGGAAGGCCAGGCCGGCCACGATGGCGGGATCGTCGCGGAAGCACCTGTCCCCGTGCAACTCCAGGAACTCGTCGCATGTGGCCTGCACGTAGTCGAGCGTATAGGGGCGGTCCTGGTGCCGAGCCAGGGCCACCTTGTCCCAGGGGCTCAGGTTGGCGAAAAGCTCCTTAGTCAACTCGTCCTTGCGCCGCTCCAGGTCCGCGATCTTCTCGCTCAGGTCCAGCCCCTGCGTCCGCTGTAGCTCCTTGAGCTCAGCAATGTTGTGCTCCAATTGCTGTAGGGGTTGCTCCAGCGGTATCCACCGCGGCAGGCTCCGACCGCGCTTGCGCATGGCTATTCCTGGCCCCCCGCCTCCTCCCCGGCCGCAACCGCCTCCGGGGGGCCATCCCAGCACCAGCGCAGGATCGTGCCCAGCGTATCTCGCATCTCCCGCCGCTCGACGATGGCGTCGAGCATGCCGTGTTCGCACTGGAACTCCGCCCGCTGCGACTCGGGCGGAATTCTGACCTTCAGGCTCAGCTCGATGACGCGCGGACCGGTGAAGCCCATGGCCGCGCGCGGTTCGGCCAGGATGATGTCCCCCAACGAGGTGAAGCTGGCCAACACCCCCGCGTAGGTCATGTCGGTTATGACGTTGATGCTGGGCACGCCCGCGCGCGTCAACCGGCCCATGGCGGCGCTGGTCTTGGCCATCTGCATCAGCGAGATGAGAGACTCCTGCATGCGCGCTCCGCCCGAGGCGGCGAATATGATCAGAGGCCAGCGCTTGGCCATGGCCTGGTCCACGGCCCGCACCACCCGCTCCCCCACCTCAAAGCCCATGCTGCCCCCGCGGAAGCGCATGTCCATGATGGCCAGCACGGCCGGCAGTCCGTGGATGCGTCCCTCACCGATGACGATGGCCTCGGAGAGGCCGGTCTTGGCCTGATCGCCGCGCAGCTTACCCATGTACTCGGGGAACTCTAGCGGGTCGTGCAGCGCGTCCTCGCTGGGGTACTCCCGGAAGCTGTCCGGGTCTACGGTGTAGGCCAGCCGCTCCGCCACGCCCAGGCGGAAGTGGTGGCCGCACTTGGGGCACACCTTGAGATTGCGCTCCAGGTCGCGCCGGTAAATCATCTCCCGACAGCCGGAGCACTTCTCCCACAGGTCCGGCGGCCCATTGCTCGAATCAACGGCGGCACGCATCAGAACACCTCATTGCCGCCCGTCCAGGCAGGCGGCGAGGTCGCTAGTGGCGAAGCTTTACGTGCGTGTCAGGCATGTGCTATCATAGCGCGCAGTTCGCCCCAGAGCAAGGTGGGACGCCAGCGTGGAGGAGATGGACGATCTCCGCAGCCAGATAGACGCCCTCGACGAGGAGATGGCCGCCTTGCTCGCGAGACGTGCTCGTCTGGCCCAACGCATCGGCGAACTCAAAGGCCAGCAAGGCTCCGCCACCTTCGCTCCCGCGCGAGAGAGCGAGATTCTGCGCCGGATCAGAGACTTGCCGACGGCCCCGCTACCGCCGGAGGCCGTCGCTTCCATCTTCACCGAGATCGTCTCCGCCTGCCGGGCCCTCGAACAGCCCCTCGTTGCGGCGTACCTGGGGCCGGCCTACACTTTCACCCACATGGCCGCCCTACGTCGCTTCGGCTCGCACACCCGACTGGTGCCCACCGCCAACGTGTACGAAGCCTTCGCTGCCGTCAGCAAGCACGAGACCGACATTGCTCTAGTGCCCGTCGAGAACTCCATCCGGGGAGTGGAGGCCCCGACGCTCGACGCTTTGGCCGAGACCGACCTGCGCGTGTGCGGGGAGTTCTACCTGCCCATCCACTACTGCCTGGCAGCGAACTGCGACCTAGACGAGGTCACCACCGTCTTCTCCCACCCGCTGGCCTTAGCCCAATGCGGGGCTTGGCTGAGGCGCAACCTCCCGCGCGCCGAACTGGTGGAGACCTACAGCACCGCGCATGGCGCTGCGCGCGCCGCCGGCACGCCCGGCGCAGCCGGGCTTTGCCCCCACCTGGCCGCAGAAGCCCACGGCCTCGCCATTCTCGCCGAGAACCTCGCGGACCTCCCACACAACCGCACCCGCTTCCTGATCATCGGCAGGGACTCCTGCCCTCCCACGGGCCGTGATAAGACCTCGATTGTCATGGCCACCAAACACGAGGCGGGGGCCCTCTATCGGGCCCTCGCCCCCTTCGACGACAACGGCATCAACATGACCCTGATCGAGTCTCGCCCCACCCGTCAGACCCCGTGGCAGTATCACTTCTTCATTGACTTCCAGGGCCACGAGGCGGATGATAGCGTAAGCCGTGCTTTGGCCTCGCTGCGCGAGCGTTGTCTGTTCGTGAAGGTGCTGGGCTCCTACCCGGAGGCCGACCTGCACTAGGCCGCCCGGATCTCGGCCAGCTTCTCGAAGGCCGCCCTGCCCTCATCTGTCTTGGGGAACTCGCCCAGCATGCGAATGCGTTCGGTCAGCCCCGGCTGGTCGCTGATGAAGGTGCCGATGCGGTAGTGACGCTCCACCTGCTCCCCGTCGCTGGACAGCTCCCCCCCGCCGGCCAGATACTCGCGCAGCTCCGTGCTGTCCACCTGCCCCATGACGTCCGACTCCAGCGCCAGCTTCACCATGAAGGCGTTCACGGCCGCGATCTTGCCCACCAGCAGCAGGGATGCCCGATCGGCCGACCACTCGATCACCTCCGCCCAGCCCTTGAGCACGAAGGCCAGCAATCCGGCCGGCCACCAGATGACCCGCCAGATGCGCTTGGCGCTGAGCAGGTAGTCTATGACGTTCATCATGCGCACGTGGCCGCACTTGATGTGGCCCAGCTCGTGAGCTATGGCCGCGGCCAGCTCCTCACCGGTCAGCGCCTCCTGCGCGGGCTTGGTGATGAGCAGGGCGGGGCGCCGCCCGGACAGGGTGGACACCATCGCCACGTCGTCGTCTATCACATAAGCCTCGGGCTCGCGCACCCCGATCAGTTGGCACTGAGAGCGCACCAGTTGCCAGATCTCGGGGTAGTTGTTGCCCATCACCTTGGCGCGCGGCCCCATCTTCTTGAGCCGTCGGCGCATGGGAGCGCAGGCCAGTATCGGCACGACCAGCAGTGTGGCGAAGGGCCAGGCGGCCAGCGCGGCCGGCACCTGCCACACCAGCCGGGGGTTCTGTAGCTGCGCCTTGATCTTCTCCTGTTGCTCCGGCGTCAGCTCCTCGAACTCCTTGGTGCTGATCTGCGCCCGCTGAGTCTCGGCCGTCCGCTTCTGCGCCAGCGCCGCCATCCAGTAGGAGATGCCGGCCAGCACTGCGCAGAACACGATTACGCCCAGCACGGCCTGAAGGTAAAGGGCACGTTCACCAGGGAAGCGGAAGTCCCGATCTCTGAGCACCAAGCGCTTCTTGCGCTTGGCAGAGCTCACCCGCAACGCCATGTGGTCTCACTCCTCGCGACCGAGTCCGGCTCCGGCGCCCGCGGGCCGAATCACCCGAACCGACTCGATGCGTTGGCCGTCGCAAGCCTCCACGATCAGCTCGAAGTCGTCCACTACAATTCGCTCGCCAACCTCCGGCACCTTTCCCGCCTGCGCAAAAACGAACCCCCCGATGGTGTGATAGTCGCCCTCGGGAATGTCCACGCCCAGGGCTTCGCCCACGTCATCAACGTCCGCGCCCGCGTCCACCAGGGCCTCGGTGGGGCTGAGCGGCTGGATCTCCGGCGTCTCCTGGTCGTGCTCATCGCGGATCTCGCCCACGATCTCCTCCAGGATGTCCTCGATGGTCACCAGGCCCTCCGTGCCGCCATACTCGTCCAGGACCACGGCCATGTGCACTTGCTTGCGCTGAAGCTCGGCGAACAGCTCGTCAATCTTCTTCGTGCCCGGCACCCGGATCGGCTCGCGCACGATGTCGCGCACCCGCACGTCGCCGTTCCCCTGCGACAACTGCGCCAGCAGATCGTTCACATACACGATGCCGATGATGTCGTCAATGGTCTCGCGATAGACCGGAATGCGCGACAGTCCTTTGTCTTCGGCGAGGGTCAGCACATCCTCAGGGGTGGCCTCTTCGTCCACGGCCTCGATGTCCACGCGCGGGGTCATGATCTCGTGGGCCGGGGTGGCGCCCAGTTCGATCACCTTGTCTATCATCTCCCGCTCCATGGGCTCCAGCGCACCCTCCTCCTCGCCCACCTCGGCGGCCGCGCGGATGTCCTCCTGCGTGAGGAAGCGCCGCGCCTCCCGCACCTTCAGTCCGAACAACCGCAGCACTCCGCCGCCTATGGCGGTGAGCCCTCGCACCACCGGTCGCATGGCCGTGGTCAGGGCCTGCACCAGCCGCGCCACTCGCAGCGCTGTCCTTGTAGGATAACGTTTGCCGAAGCTCTTTGGTGTCAGCTCGCAGAAGATCACGATGAACGCTAGCATGAGCCCCGAAGCCAGGGCAATCCAGTGCTCCGGCTGCTCCGCGACCCGCATTACCAGACGGGTGGTAGTGTTGGCGACCAGGATCAGTACGAGGGTGTTGCCGGCGATGATGGCGCTCAGATAATCACGGTTAGCTCGTGTCAGGGCTTGCACGATTGGCGCACGGGCATCTCCAGATTCTGCCCGCTGGCGCAGCCGCAGTGGGTTGACTGCCAGCAGGGCGGCTTCGGACAGCGACAACAGGAAGCTCGCGGCGAGGCCGACGGCGATGACGCCGAGCTCCAAGATAGGTAATGGGTCGTCCACGTACCTGCGGCCCTCCTGGGCTAGGTCCGGGGCTGGGCTGCCTGGCCAGCCTCGGGCACCTCCACGATTCTCACTTTGGCGACGCGCCGGTTGTCAACCTGCTCCACGGTCAGCCTGAGCCCACGGTACTTGCAGGCGTCCCCCTCGCGCGGCACGCGGCCCAGACAGTCGTAGACCAAGCCACTGACGCTCTCGAACTCGGCAGGGGGAATGGGCCGGCGCAGGTGCCGGTTGAGCTCATAGATGCTGGCCGCGCCGTCGCACAGGTACTCGTCGGCGCCGATCTCCACCACGTCGGCGTCCTCCACATCGTACTCGTCCATGATCTCGCCCACTATCTCCTCCAGCAGATCCTCCACGGTAACCAGTCCGGCCACGCCCCCGTATTCATCCACCACGATGGCCATCACCCGCTGCATGCCCTGGAGATCGCGCAGCAGCGTGCGGACCTCCTGGCTCTCCGGCACCATGTGGGCCGGGCGGGCCACCTGCTTGGCCGGAGTGTCCATCTGCGCTCGCCGGATGTAGGGCAGCAAGTCCTTGACGTACAGAATGCCCACGATGTTGTCTATGTCGTCCTCGTAGACGGGCAGCCGCGAGTGTCGGCGCTCCATCAGCAGAGCCAGGGCATCGCTCAGGGGCTGATCGGACTCCACGCAGACCATGTCCACCCGCGGCACCATGACCTGCCCCACAGTCGCGTCGGCGAAGTGAAACACCCCGTGCAGCATGCGCCGCTCCTCTTCCTCCAGCGCGCCCTGCTGCTGGCCGAGCTCAATCATGTCCTTGAGGTCTTCCTCGGTCATGCTGGGAGCTTGCCGCTTGCCTCCGCTCAGCACCCAGGTCGCCGCCGCCGCCAGCCCCTGCATGACCATGATCAGCGGCCACAGGATGACGGTGAGCACGCGCAGCGGAACCGCAGCCAGCAGGGCTGTGCGACGGGGATTCTGGATGGCGAAGAGGATGGGCGTCACCTCGGCCAGCAGCAGCCAGATGACGGCCACCCCCAGGAAGGCCACATAGTGAGCGTAAGCCGGGGGCAAATGGGCGTCCGCCAACACCGTCGCCAGAGTCTCGGAGCTATACTGGCAGGCCGTGATGCCCACCAGGATGGCGGAGATGACCAGCGGGGGCCTGTCCAGCAGCTTATAGAGGATGCCGGCTGACCTGGCCCCGGCCTCGCGCCAGTTGGCCGCTTCCGCCTTGCTCGCCGCCAGGTAGCCGATCTCCGAGGCGGAGAAGAAGCCCTGCGCGACCAACAGAGCGCCCAAGATGCCAAGGCCAGCCGCTAACGGCAACTCCAATGAAGGAGTTCCTCCTGAAGGGGGTGGTTGCCCCCCTGGGGCATCATCTGCCCCTCAGTGCAGTGCGATTATACCACAAGGCATCACACGCGTCTACCAATGAGCCCACGCACGACCCCGTGCGCTCCTCTCGGCCTCAACTCCTGTCCCTCTTCTTCCTCTTGCGTCGGCGACGGCGCTTCTTCGGCGGCTGTTCCTCCTCTGGTTCGTCCGCGTCTGCGTCGAGCGCGCCCTTCTCTACCGCGAACCCCACCATGCCGCGCTTGCCCAGCAGCCGCAGGTACTCCGTCACCCCGACCTCGGCCTCCCGCTGGCTCAGCTTGTACCGCCCCGCCAGTTCGCTCACGATGTCCTCGACGCTGTGCTCGCCGTCGCACAGGTGCCACACCCGCGAGCCCACCTCATCCAGCGTGATATCGCGCTGCTTGGGCACATAGAACAGCAGCGACACCACTCGCCCCCGCAGGTCCGTGCGGCGGGGCAGCGTGACCACTACCTCGCCGCTGTCGTTGTCCCGCCAGTCCAGACTGGGGTTCCGCAGGGGCAGCGCCTCCAGGCTCTGCCGGCGCGTAAGCTGCGGCGGGGACTTCCGCAGCCTCAGCTTCTCAAGAACGCGGCCCCAGGCACCCATGCGCATGACCTCTGCCCGGCTAACGCTGACCCTCGTCGCCGGCCGGTTCCGGCTCGGCCAGGGCGCCGAGCTGTTCGAGCCCTCGCCTGGCGGCCTCCGCATAGCCCGAGCGAGGGTGCTCGTCCAGGAACGCACGATAGGCCTCGCGCGCCCTGCGGTAGTCTACAGGATTGTGCAGTGAGCGCGCCAGCCAGTATTGCGCGTACTCCGCGTAGCGGCTGCCGGCGTGCTCTTCCGCCACCTCCTGGTAGGCAGACCGCACGACCTCCCTGACCATGCCGCGCCACGCCATGTGCTGTTCGATGGCGCGCCGGAAGTCCGGCAGCGCCTCGCGGTCGGCCTGCTCTTGGGGATCGCTGACCCGGAAACTGAGCACCGCCTTCAGTTCCCTGAGGCGGCCACGCCGCCTTCCTGCACCTATCTGGAGGATTGGGTAGGCAACGATCACGCGATGCCGGCCGCTCCTCCCACCCAGGTTGAACAGGTGATTCAGCTCGACCTCGCTCTGGCGCGCCTCGCCGGCGGCCAGCACGGTCTGTGAGGCCACCAGGAGGGTCGGCCGGGCAGCGCCCCATTCCAGAGGGCGACCGTCAGGCCCTTCGAGGCGGCAAATAGGCACCCCGGGAGCCGCCGACAACAGCACCGATCGGCGCGATACGTTCTTGAGTGTCACTGTCAGCCACAGCGGTTCGTAGGGTATGATGTTGCGCCGGTCCAGCTTGGCGCTCAGCCGCAGGTCCTCGAATGAGGCCGGCTCGATCTGCTCGGGGCCCTGTGCGCCCGCCGCGCCGGGACACACGGCGCTCACGGCGGCCATCAGCGCGAGTACCACCGCCGAGGTGATGGCCGAGGGTGCTGCCCGCGAGCGGGCCTCGCGCCCCTGCGTGCCCAGTTGAGGCGGCGGCTGCTGGCCCATGGCCCTATCGCCTCCGCCCTTCCGCGCGTAGCGTCACCAGGGCGACCTCCGGCGGGCAGCGCAGACGAAAGAAGTTGCCCGCACACACGCCGCGACTGGCGTAGAGCCACGTATCACCCACTCGCGTGAAGCCCGTGGCTCGCCCCCGATAGTCGCGGCAGGGAGCCCAGATCGGCCCCAGTATCGGCAAACGTATCTGACCTCCGTGGGTGTGCCCACACAACACCAGGCCGACGCGCTGCGCGGCGTAGTGATCGGCGATGTCGGGCGAGTGACACAGAAGCACGCACGGGGCGCCCTCGGGTACCTCGGCCAGCGTAGCCGGGAGATCGTCCCGCTCCGAATACGGGTCGCCACAGCCGGCCAGCCACAGGCTGCTTCCCTCGACGTGCAGCTCATGGCTTTCGTTCTCCAGCAGGCGCACGCCCACGCCGCCGAGCATCTCCCGCCACATCTCGGGGCCGAAGGCGCGCCGGCGCTCTGCCGTCCAGGCCGTCGCCCGTGTCACGTTGTAGTCGTGGTTGCCGAGAGCCACCCAAACGCCGTGCTTGGCCCTGAGTTTGGCCAGGATCGGCAGCAACCGCGGAGCGGAGTGCTGGCGCGTCACCAGGTCGCCTGTCAACACCACCAAGTCCGGGTCCAGGGCATTGGCCAGCGCTACGGCGCGCAGGGCCATGGTCTCCCGGAAGCCACTCCTGCCGATGTGGAAGTCAGTGAGATGAGCCAGTCGCAGCCCATCCAGCTCGGGCGGCAGGCCCTTCAGCTCGACTTGGGTCCGCTCCAGGCGGAGGCGCCTGGGCTCGACGAAGAACCCGTACACCAGCACGCCTGCCAGGCAGGCACCGGCCGCGGGCAACAGGATGGCTCCACTCATCAAGCGTCACTCATCGGCAGCGCCGGGACTGAGGTCGCCGCGCATAGCGCGGTTGAGCCGCCGCAAGAGCAGCAGAGCCGCCAACAGGCAGGCAGCTACCGCCGCCCCGGAAAACACGATCTGGGCGCTCCCCTGTAGGTACTGCTCGGCCGCCAGCCGGGCAGCGGAGAGCAAGACACACACGCCCAGGGCGACCACCCACACTTCAACGATGATCCGCCGCACCAGCCGCGACGGCACTCCCCCGCCCGCCAGCCGCGCCACCAGCAGGCAGGATAGCATAGCCAGGCTGATGGCAACAACCACCAGCAGCGAGGCCAGATCGCGGGCGCGCGCCCAGAGCAGAGCGGTCGTCACGACTGCACGCTCCCCAGAAGCAGCGCCGGCGGCGGTGGTGGCTGGGCGCCGATCTCGCAAGCCGACCGCACCAGGTCCGCCGCCTGCTGAGCCCGGTCCTCCGTCGAGGCCCAGACCGTTGCGGCTACCTCGTTCTCGCCCACGAGGTCGCCTCGGCGCTTATACAGATACACGCCGGCTCCGTGGTCAACTGAGCTGTGGGCCGCCTCGCGCCCGGCTCCTGCGACCATCGCGGCCTTTCCCACCTGGAGACCCCGCACCCTCCTGACATAGCCCGATTCCGCCAGCCGCACGTCGGCCTTGGCCGCAGCCACGGGCAGGCGATCGGGCTGATCCAGGCACTCCACTTGCCCCCCTTGCGCGGCCACCATCTCCCGCAGCTTCCTCAGACCGGCGCGGCTGGCCAGCGCCTCCTCGGCAACGGCCCTTCCCTCCTCCGGGTTGCGGGCCGCGCCGCCCAGGGCGATCATGCGTCCGGCCAGCTCGAGACACAACTCGCGCAGATCGGCCGGCCCCTCACCCCGCAGCGTCTCAATCGCCTCCGCGACCTCGCACGCGTTGCCCACGGCCCTGCCCAGTGGCTCGTCCATGTAGGAGATGAGCGCGGCCATCCGCCGCCCCGCCCGCCGGCCGATGGCGACCATGAGCTCGGCCAGCTCCCTCGCCTGCTCGTGGCTATTCATGAAGGCCCCGTCCCCGCACTTGACATCCAGCACGATGGCCTGGGCGCCGCCCGCCAGCTTCTTGCTCATGATGCTGGCCGCGATCAGCCCGATGCTGTCCACGGTAGCAGTCACGTCCCGCAGCGCGTAGATGCGCTTGTCCGCCGGGGCCAGATCGGCCGTCGCGCTGGCCACCACGAGGCCGACCTCGGCCGCCTGGCGCAGGAACTGCTCTCGTGTCAGCTCCACCTGCATGCCGGGAATGGACTCGAGCTTGTCCACCGTGCCGCCGCTGTGGCCCAGGCCGCGGCCCGACAGCTTGGCCACGGTGAGCCCGGCCGCAGCGGCCAGGGGCGCGGCCACCAGTGTCGTCTTGTCGCCGACGCCGCCCGTGCTGTGCTTGTCCACAGTGGGCGAGAGCGAAGACAGGTCCAGCCGCTCGCCCGAATCCGCCATGGCCTCCGTCAGCGCGAAGGCCTCGGCATGCGTCAACCCGCGAATGCGGGCCGCCATCAGGAAGGCCGACATCTGGTAGTCGGCGACCTGGCCAGCGATGAAGCCATCCACCAGGAAGCGCAGCTCCCCAGCGGACAGCTCCCGGCCGTCGCGCTTCTTGGCTATGACATCGTAGGCGCGCATATGTACGGCCTCAGACGGCGATCTGCGCCAGGAAGCTCGTGCCTGGTTTGCCCGTCCAATCGAGCGCCAGCGCCTCGGCAACGGTTGCCCCCAGGTCGGCGAAGGTCTCACGGGTGCCGAGAGCCACCCCCGCCCGTACGCCGTCGCCGCACACTACCAGCGGCACATACTCGCGCGAGTGATCCGTGCTCGGGGTGGTGGGATCGCAGCCGTGATCGGCCGTCAGGAAGAGGATGTCAGCCGGCCTCATGGCGCTAAGTAGACCGGGCAGGGAGGCGTCGAAGGCTGCCAGTGCCTCCGCATAGCCCTCCGCGTCGTTGCGGTGCCCGTATGCCGTATCGAACTCGACCAGATTGGCGATGATGATGCCGGACGTGTGGCCCTGCGTGTACGCCAGCGCCGCGGCCGTCGCCTCCTGGTTGGTCGTGCAGTGATGACTCGCGGTGATGCCCCGATCGGCGAAGATGTGGTCAATCTTCCCCGCTGCCAGCACGTCCAGCCCTGCCTGCTCGGCCAGGTCCAGGAGCGTCGGCCTGGGCGGCGGCAGGCTGAAGTCCCTGCGACGCTCCGTCCGCCGGAACGAGCCCGGCCGCCCCGCGAAGGGCCGCGCAATGACCCGCTCCACGGCATGCTCACCCACCAGAAGCTCCCGGGCCACCTGGCAGGCTGCGTGCAGTTGCTCGATGGGTACCTTCTCCTCGTGCGCGGCCACCTGGAAGACGCTGTCGGCCGAGGTGTAGACGATCCAGCTACCCGTGCGCAGGTGCTGGCGGCCGAGCCGCTCGATGATCTCAGTGCCCGAGGCGGGCCTATTCCACAGCACGCCTCGACCGGTGGCCTTCTCGAAGGCGGCGATGATGTCCTCGGGAAAGCCCCGCGGGTAGGTAGGGAACGCACGCTCCGTGATCACCCCCGCCAGCTCCCAGTGGCCGACCGTAGTGCTCTTGCCGGCGCTCGCCTCCGCCATCTTGCCGTAGCAGGCCGCCGGCCGCGCCGTCGGCGCCACGCCGCGGACGGTGGTGATGTTGCCCAGGCCCAGGCGCTGGAGGTTGGGCAGGCGCAAGCCGTCCACGGCCTCAGCAGTGTGGGCCAACGTGTTGCTGCCGGCGTCCCCATCACGCTCGGCGTCGGGGTGCTCCCCGACGCCGAGGCTGTCCAGCACGATGATAATGGCGCGCCCGTTAGGTGTGTCTTCGCCCATCTCGTCCCTGAGCTAGCCGCCAGCGCCTTGAGGCACCACGTCGGCGTCAATCCCGCTCTGGGCCAGCTCCTTCTTCAGCAGCTCGGCCTCCTCACGAGTCGGGAACTCGCCGACGTTCACTCGCCGATAGACCGTGCCCTCGTGCTCGTACTCGGTGATCCACGGGTGGTAGCCGCGTCGGATGAGGGCCGACTTGCGCGCCTCCAGGGTCTCGTCGGCCGTGAACGAGCCGGCCCGCACCAGGAAGCTCCCGGTAGTCGGTCGCTCCGGCTCGACCATCGTCTCTGCCGGCTCGGCCTCCGTGGCCTCAGCCTCACCGGGCCGTTCATCCTGCCCCCGCTCGGCCTCAGTTCCGGACGCCTCTTCTGCTCCGTCGCGCGCGTCTGCCTCCGGGGACTCCTCCGTGGACTCGTCGTCCTCCTCGACGCGGTCGAGTGGCACGACTTCGACGATTGGCTGGGAGGATCGCGCCCGTTCGGCCCGCGCTTCCCAAGCCGTCCTCCCCTCTTCGGTCTCGTCGCCCAGTAGGCGCGTGCTCAGATCGCGTATGGGCGTGCCCTGTGCGCCCCATTCGCCAATGACGTTGCGCCCCACCCAATAGGCCGCTGTACCCACACCGGCGCATAGCATCAGCACGACCGACCAGAAGGCCAGCCAGCGGGCAAAGCGGCTCCTGCCACGTCTTGCTCTGCGAGGCATCGCTGCTGTGTCACCTCCCTCGCGCCGTCGCCACCCTTCCGCAGTGGACCGCCGTCTCGCTTCCCTTTGGACCTCCGCCGCCCGGTTGGGGTTCCCCGCTCGGGCCTCAGGCGAGGAGCTCCTCGGGCAGGTCCTGCGTCTGGCTGCACTTGGGGTAGCCTGAGCAGCCCAGGAACTTCCCGCGCCGACCGTCGCGGATCACCATCGGCTTGCCGCACTCGCCGCACTCGATGTCGGTAACCACGGGCTTCTTCCTGGAGGGCTTCTTCCCCGAACCGCGGCCGGACTTGCCCTTGATCTGCTTCGTGTTGCGACACTTGGGGTACCCTGAGCAGCCCAGGAACTCCCCCCAACGCCCTTCCCGCATGACCATGGGCTTGCCGCACTCTTCGCAGGTCTCTCCCGTGGCCTCGGCAGCGTCCTTCTCTTCAGCCGAGGAGGCCTTTTCCGCCTGCGGCGCCTCCTCGCCTTCCAGCGCGGTCAAGGGCTTGGTGTTCCTGCACTTGGGGTAGGCCGAGCAACCCAGGAACTTGCCGCGGCGCCCCTCCCGAATGACCATCTTCGCCCCGCACGCGTCACACGCCAGGTCAGTCTCTTGCGGCGGAGCCTTGGGCGTGCCGTCGGAGTTGAGGGATCGAGTGTATTCGCACTCGGGGTACCCGGTGCAGCCGATGAACCGCCCCCTTCTGCCGTTGCGCACGGCCAGCGGCTTGCCGCACTCGGGACACTTCTCATCCAACTCCTCCGTCTCGCTGTTGGGCATTGCCGGGTCCTCGATGGGCCGAGTGAAGTCGCACTCGGGGTACTTCTCGCACCCGGCGAATTTGCCGTGCGCGCTGATCTTCTCCAGCAGCTCCCCGCCGCACTGGGGGCACTTCTCCCCCAGCCGCTTCGGCTTGGCCTCTTGGGCGGCGTTCAGAGCGTCCATGAACGGCCCGTAGAACTCCCCCACCAACCGCACCCAGTCCTCGTTCCCCTGCTCGACGGTATCGAGCTGTGCCTCCATCTTCGCCGTGAACTCGACGTTGACGATGTCCCCGAAGTGCTCCACCAGGAAGTCACAGACGACGAAGCCCAGCGGCGTGGGCACGAAGCGCCTACGCTCCATGCGCACGTATTCGCGGCGCCGCAGGACCTCGATGGTGGGTGCGTAGGTGCTGGGCCGACCGATGCCGTTCTCCTCCAGCGCCTTCACCAGCGTGGCCTCGGTGTAGCGCGGCGGCGGCTTGGTGAAATGCTGCTCCGGGAGCAGCTCCAGCAGCCGAAGCTCCTGGCCCTCCTTCAGCTCCGGCAGCAGCACGTCCTCGCCCTTCGCGTTGTTCTGCTTGTCCTCGTCCTTGGCTTCCCGGTACACCTGCTCGAAGCCCGCGAAGACGGGCACCGATCCGGTCGCGCGCAGCGTGTAACTGCCGGCGCCGATGTCTACGGTAGTTTGATCGTACACGGCCGGCGCCATCTGACTGGCCATGAAGCGTCGCCAGATGAGCGCGTAGAGCGCGAGCTGGTCCTTGCTGAGGTACTGCGCCACCTTTTCGGGACGGCGATCCACCGCAGTGGGCCTGACGGCCTCGTGGGCCTCCTGGGCGCCCTTGGCCGCCTTGTCACGACGGCGCCCGCCCACGAAGTCCGCGCCGTAGCTGGACTCGATGAACTGGACGGCCGCCCGCCGCGCCTCCTCGGCGATGCGGGTCGAGTCGGTGCGCATGTAGGTGATGAGCCCGGCCGTGGCCTCGCCACCGACCTCCACGCCCTCGTAGAGCTGCTGCGCCACTGTCATGGTCTTGCGGGCCGAGAAGCGCAGCTCACGATGTGCCTGCTGTTGCAGCGTCGAGGTGGTGAAGGGCGGCGGCGGGTTGCGCCGCTGCTTGCGGCGGGTGATCTTGGCGACGACGTAGGCGGCGTCCTTGAGGTCCGCCACGACCGACTGGGCCTCGTCCTCCGTGCCCAGCTCGAGCTTCTCGCCGTCGCGCCGGGCGACTTTGGCCAGGAAGGGCTCCTCTCGGTCCTGGGGCGTCAGCCGCGCCTCGACGCTCCAATACTCCTGCGGGGTGAAGGCGGCGACCTCCCGCTCGCGCTCACAGATGAGCCGCAGGGCTACAGACTGCACGCGCCCCGCGCTCAGCGACCAGTTCTTGAGACGCCGACCCAGCAGCGGCGAGATCTGATAGCCGACCAGCCGATCCAGGACCCGCCGCGCCTGCTGGGCGTTGACTCGGTCCATGTCAATCCGACCGGGCGAGTCCAGGGCCCTGGTCACCGCGCGTTTGGTGATCTCGTTGAACTCGATGCGCTTGGGGTCTTCCAGCTTGAGGGCCGTGGCCAGGTGCCAGGCGATGGCCTCGCCCTCGCGGTCGGGGTCGGTGGCCAGATAGACGTCCTTCAGGCCCTTGAGCTGCTTCTTGAGCTGAGCGATTACCTTCTGCTGCTTGGGGATGATCTCGTAGGTGGGCGTGAACCGATCGTCTACGTCTACACCCAGGCCCTGCTCGGGCAGGTCGCGCACGTGCCCCATGGAGGCCAGGATCTTGTACCCCGAGCCGACGAAGCTCTTGAGCGTCCTGGTCTTCGCACCAGACTCTACGATGATGGCAGACTTGGGCCTGGGCATTGTGTTCGAGCGCTGCTACGGTTCTTACCACGTATCGGCTGCCAAGACTGTTGCTTGAAGTGCTGTACCCGCAGTTGTCTCGACGTAAACGCCGCCTGCTCGCCTCCTTAGAGCCGCTACAGCCTAAACTCATACGTCCCACAGACGGATTTGTCAATGTTGCGGTGGGCGGTTTGGCAGTCCTGCCAGGGCAGAGACACCAGCAGTTCCTCGTCGGTGAAGGGCGAACGGCGCCGGGCGCTGATGTCTATGAAAGACACCTCGGGCCGGTCCTTCATCAGCGGGCCCGTCACCGCGCAGAAGCAGGCGGCGCCAAAGGCGTGCATCTGCCAGGGGCTGCGCGAGTAGGCCACCAGCCCCAGCAGGCGCCCCGCCACGGCGGCGTTGGTGGTGAAGATCACCAGGTCCGGCTCCTCGGTGGCCTCGTCCAGAGGGCACATGTTGACGTATGGCCGCAGGCCCAGCGGCGGCTCGGGCAGCGTCTCGAAGTAGCGTCGGGCCAGCGGGTACGTCTCGAAGATGTGCTCCTCCTCGACGAGGAACTCCTCGATCCCGGCGCGACGCTCGGCCAGTCCCAAATAGTAGGACCCGCCCGGGCACTGCGAGTTGTCGGCGGACAGGGTGACCGTGGCGCCCTCCTTGGCCACCATTCCGAGCGCGCCGCAGGCGGCCGCCCGGCGTTGCTCGCCCTGCGCCCGGGCGCTGTAGCGCAGAGCGATGATGTGATTCTCCAGCGCCAATACCTCGGTGAAGCGCTTCGCCATCTCCCGCATCGACTTGGCCTCCTTGCTCGCGGCCGGACGAGGGGACGGCTCGATCCCGCACCATTCCGGCAGGCACCGTGCCGCCCGTCGAGGGATTACAGGCGTACGAACGTGCTTCCGGGGAAACGCCGCACCAGGCCCTTGACCTCCAGCATCATCAGGCTTGCCGTCACCTGGGCCGGCGGCAGTTCGGTCTCGCGGATGACGTCGTCCACATGGCGCGGTTGGAAGGACAGCACGCCGACGATCTTCGCCTCATCCTCGGTCAACTCCACCTGCGGACGGGGGGCCTCCTCGCGAGTGGGCGCAGCCTCCAGCATGATGCCCAGGCCTTCCACTACGTCCTCGGCCGTCTCCACCAGAGCCGCGCCGTCCTTGATCAGGCGGTGGCACCCGCGGTTGCGCGGGTTGGTGACATCGCCCGGCAGGGCGAACACCTCTCGCCCCTGGTCCAGCGCTAGTCCGGCGGTGATCAGAGCCCCACTCTTGCCAGGTGCCTCGACCACCACCACACCCAGAGCCAACCCGCTGACGATGCGGTTGCGCTGGGGGAACCGGCCCCGATCCGGCCGCGTGCCCAGCGGCAGCTCGCTCAGCAGCGCGCCCGATTCGGCCAGGCGGTCCTTCAGCTCTGCGTGCCCCTTAGGATAGTCCACCTCGAGGCCGCAAGCTGCCACGCCGATGCTGCGGCCGCCGGCGTCCAGAGCGCCCTCGTGCGCCGCCGCGTCAATGCCTCGAGCCAGACCACTGATGATGGTGAAGCCCCGGCGCGCCAGGTCGGCAGCCAGGCGCCCGGCCTGCACTACGCCGTAGTTGGAGCAGTTGCGCGTGCCGACGATGGCGACTGCCTGCTCGTCTCGCCGCTCCATCTCGCCGCGCACGTAGAGAAGGGGAGGCGGGTCGTAGATCTCCTTGAGCCAGTGAGGATAGGCCTCGTCCTGGATGGTCAGCAGATGCGCGCCCATCTGCTCCAGCTTGGCCTTGTCGGCCTCAACGTCGGCCTCGGCCTTGGCGCGCTCGATCTTGTCGTGGTCCCGCGCGGTGACGCCCTCCACCGCCAGCAGGGCATCTCGCCCGGCGCGCAGGATGGCCTGCGCCGAACCCATCTGCTCCAGCAGGTTCAGCCAGCGCCGCGCCAGCAGCCCTGCCCGGCTCAGCCGCAGCCAACTGTCCACATCCATGTCGCCTTACTCGCTCGGCTCGGCCGGCGCCGTCCTCCCCATGAGCTCGAAGATGTGCACCACGCCGCAGGCAATGCTCAACAGCGCAAACGCAAAAGTGGCGTCCAGAAACGCCTGTGGCGTGATGCCGAATATGCCCACCAGGAAGCGCGTAATCCCTGCCAGGATGGTGGTGACCACGGCCAACATGAGAAACACTCGACTCAGCAGCGCCACTGGCCTCGACCTCCCTCGGAAGCTATGCATTGGCATGGGCCCGGTTGGCCCGTGCAAGACGGCCGTGGGCCATGCCTTGCTCCCTGCGTCCTATCGGTGTGAGCCCTGAGTACTCGGGCGGCGACTACGCGTCCGCCGCCTTGACGATGGCCGGGTCCAGGCCTTCGAAACGCTCTATGTATTCGCGGCGCTCGCGCTTGAGGGTGGCGACCAGCTCCTCGGTCTCAGACGTCGAGTAGAAGAGCCCCGGATCGAACTTCGACATGTCTACGCCCTGGATCTCCTTGGGCACCATGGCACCGAAGTGAGGCTCGCGCACCCATTCCACGGCGTTGCGCGCCACGGCGCGGAAGATGGCCGAGGTCTCGGATATCTGGATGCGCACTACCTCTCGCTTGACGCGGAAGGTGCCGTCAGCCTGCCTCTCCCGCACCTCGCCCACCCCGCCCGTGTTGATCAGGTAGGCCTGCACCCGCCCGGGGTGGCTCTTCAGGAACTCGTAGATCCAGTTGCCCTCCTGGGCCTGGTCGCCAATGATGAAGGGGTTGGTGCCCACTACCCGCACCGACTCCCCGGCTCGGGTGGGGTCTCCCGCCGAGCTCTCCACCGACTCGCCCAGCATGAAGGTCAGGGCCGCCTGCTCAGCAGTCAGCTTGGAGACCATGGGCAGCACAGTGTTGCGTCGGGTGATGAACACCAGCAGCAAGCCGTCCAGCTCGTCCACCGGCGGCAGGTTGATGCCGTCGCCGATGTGCGGCGCGAAGTGCACCATCTGCACCACACCGCGCCCGTTGCTGGTGAGGGTCTCGTCCTGGAGGTCCACCCGGCCCTCCACGTCCACGGCCACGTTCTCGAAGATGGTGTCGGGCTGGATGGCGGCGTCATAGAGAATCGGCTGGCTGTGGCGATCCAGACCCTCGGTCTTCAGGTAGAAACCCCGCTCCGTGCCCAGCGCCGAGCCGTCCGGGCAGAGCAGGCACACGTCGTCCTGCACCACCCACATGTCCTCGGCCGACCCATGCAACCCGTGGTCGTGGCAGGAGTGGGTGGTCTTGCCGGTGGCCGAGAGCCCGAACAGCAGCATGCTGTAGCGTCGCAGCTTGCCCCCTGCCTCCCGCGCCTGCACGATCTTGGCCCCGGCGTGGCAGCCCAACATGCCCTGCTGCTTGGCCAGCCACATGGCCATGCGCAGGAAGCCCTTCTTGCTCTCCCCCATGTAGTCCGACCCGAGTACGAACGTCACGTGCTCCTCCGGGTAGACAAGGACCTGCCGGCTGGCCTCGGGCCACTCGGGAACGTAGATGAGGGCCATTTCGGGCCCCGAGGCCTGCGGACGGTGGGGGAACAGCGTCTCCCCCCACATGTATGCCAGCCGCACGGCGGAGCCTACGCGCGTGGTCACGTAGACCGTGCACTGCGGGCAGAAGGCGGAGTTCTCGCCCATAGTGCGCTCCAGGCTGACGATGGGCGTGCGCTCCAGGTAGCGGTGCAGCTTGTGCAGCGTGTCAGCCGCGCTCTCTGCGATCTGACGCTGACGGCTGCTGAGCTCGCGCTGGCGGACCTTCTCGCTGCCCAGGCAGACGGTGACTCCAGCCGAGCGATTGCGCACGTTGGAGATGAAGTTGACGTTGCCGAACTCCGTGACCTGGCCGAAGCGCAGAGCCAAATCCCGCACCTGCGCGTCCGAGAGGTGCTCCGTGTGCGGGTAGTGGCGTACCTGCTCCGCGATCTCGGCCGGCTTGAGCGAACCTGACAACCTGCACGCACCTCGCTTCGCCCCCAAACGACGGGGGTCAGTCAGTCATTCGAGGAAACACCGAGATCCTGCCCCGACACGACTTGGGGTGGGGACTTACGCCCATGGCTGCTCGGGCTCGCCGCGATCCGCTCGCTCACCCGGGCAGGCCTGCCCCGGGCTGCCGCCCAGGTCCAGGCTGATCGCGCTAGATCGGCGCCTCTTCCTCTTCGTCCTCGGCCTCCGTAGATTCGCCTTCGCCCGGCGCTTCACCTGCGCCCTCGCCGACCTCGGCGCGCAGGCGCTCCAGCTCCGCCTCGCCCTCCTGGAGGGCGGCCCCCAGCTCCTTGACCTTGGCGCGTGACTTCTCCAGACGCGACTGCGCCGTGGTCAGTTGCTGCCGTTGCTCAGCCCACAGTCGCCGAGTGAAGAGAAACTCCAGCAGTATGCCGATCACCGCGCCGATCAGTGCGATGATCCACACGGGCATCTCCTGGTAGTATCCGCCCGGCACGTACACCTGCACTGGATCGGGATTGGCGTAGACGAAGAGGCCAAACAGCAGGAAGGCCACAACCGTGGCCACCGCATAGTACAGCATTCCCGCGCCCTCCCTCCAGCTCCGACGCTGCCGGAGCGCGCTGCTGGGACACACGGAAAATGGGCCTGCTGGCCAGCCCGGCCCTCCTGCCGCACTCGCCTCAGACCCATTCACCTTGTCCCAGGTTCGCGCCGGCCGCGGCAATCCCTCCACGGCCGCGCCAGCCGGGAGACTGACTAGTAATCCTCGCTATACGCGCCCCCGCCCTGACCGTAGCCAGGTGGGTAGCCACCGTAGCCGGGGGGATAGCCGCCGGAACTGCCGTAGCCGGGCGGGTAGCCACCGGAGCCGCCGTACCCCGGCGGGTAACCGCCAGAGCCGCCATAGCCCGGCGGGTAGCCTTCCCCGCCCTCGCCCCCGTAGCCGGTGGCGGCGTAGAGGCTGGGCGGAGGCAGCGTGCGATCAACCATGAAGGAGAGGCTGGCCTTCCCTACGTGCCCGCGATAGTCGGTCGCTTCCAGCACCAGGTCGTGCTGACCATCCCCAAGCGGCCGCACCACGCCCTGCGGATCGTAGGTGTACCAGATCAGGGACTCGCCCGCGTCGAAGGTTATCTGCACCGGCTGCCCGTCGAGCGTCGCCTTGAAGCCGTCTGGATCGAGCCCACTGCCCTCGTCGCGCACGGCCACCGAGATGTTGATCGGCGGCGACCCGGGAATCTGCACATCCTCGGCGTATACGCCCGGCAGCTCCGACCCCGGCACCAGGGACACCACGTAGGCAAAGGTCACCTGCTGCTGGCCCACGATCTGGAGGACGGCATCGGTGAAGGTGGGCGGGGTGCTGTCCGCGGCGGTCGCGGCCAGGGCATACAAGGCGCCGTCGTTGCCCAAGACGTACAGAGCCGTGTCGGTGATGGCCACGGAGGAGCGCACGTTCTCCTTGTATTCGGCCACGGGCTCGGGTTCAATCAAGCGATACCCGCCGCGCCCGCCTTCGTAACCACCGTAGCCGTAGCCGCCCTCGTCCTCGCCGCCGTAGCCGTAGCCTCCCTCGTCTTCGCCGCCGTAGCCGCCGCCATACCCGCCGCGGGCGAAGCGGCCGCCTCGCGTGCCACGGCGATAGCCGCGACGTCCATAGTCGCCCCGGCGGCGTCCTGTTCCCACATCGTCGTAGTAGCCGCCACCCTCCCCCTCCTCGTCGCCGTAGTAGCCGCCCGAGCCGTAGCCAGGCGGATAGCCGCCCGAACTGCCGTACCCCGGCGGATAGCCCCTTCCGCCGCCGTAATAGCCTCCGGAGTAGCTGGGAATGCCGCCAGCTCCCATGACGTCCCCGCGCTGTGCGCCGAAGTAGCCTCCCACGGCGCCCGTGGTCCCGGTGGGCGGGCCTCCGGGCAGCGGATACTCAGTCGCACCGGCAGAACCGTAGTAGCCACCGGAGGCATAGCCGAGCGCGCCCAGGCCCCTGCCGGCGTAAGCGGCCACCTGCGTCCCCCCGGGCAGGACCTCCGGCTCCTCGATGTCGTACTGCCAGCGCAGTTCGCCCTTGCGCGCGTCAACTCCCAGGATCGTGCCGCCCTCTGTGCGCACGAACACCGTGTCATGGCGCACCACCGGCGCCGATAGGATGGGCTCCCCCGCGCCACGTTTGGGGTAGCGCCACGCTACCTGCCCGGTGGTGGCGTGCACGGCGTAGAGCGACCCGTCCTTGGACCCGACGTAGATCCTGCGATCGGCTATGGCCGGGGCCCCGGAAATCAGCCCCGCCGCGAAGCTGGCCTCCCACCGCTGAGCCCCGCGGTCCGCAGACAGGGCCACCAGCCGCTTGCCGGCGGCCGCGATCACGTTGCCCCGCTCCACCGCCAGGGCCATGAACACCTCGGGCTCGCCCAGCGACTTCCGCCAGCGCAGCCGCTGCGCCAGGCCCGGAGCGGTCTCGATGGCATACACGTACCGATCCATGGCGGCCACGTAGACGACGCCCCGATACACTACCGGCGAAGACTTGATCTCGCCCGTGGTCGGGTAACGCCACAGCTCGCTCTGCGTGGTCAGGTCAATGGCATAGAGGGTGCGATCGTCACCCCCGATGTAGAGGACATCTCCGTCCATCACCGGCGAGGCTAGAATCGCGGCCCCCGTGCGGAACTCCCATGCCCGCCCGCCGGAGGCGGCGTCCACGGCGTAAAGCGTCTTGTCCTCGCAGGGAATGTATAGCAGCCCCCGCTTGGTGTCCAGCACGGGAGTGCCGGTGACCTCGCTCATCACGTCGAACTTCCAGAGCTGCTCGCCGGTCTGCCGGTCCAGGCCGTAGGCCGCCTTCCCCAGGCAGAAGAACACCTTATCGCCCGCGACCACCGGCGAGGAGAGAGCGGCAGAGGTGTTGTCCTCGATCTTGTGCCGCCACAGCAGGCTCAAGGGCAGCCGCAGCGGCTGCTCGTCATAGCCGGAATGGGAGGCATCGCCGCCCAGCATGACCCACTCGTCCGCCGCCCACGCCGCCGAGACCGCCAACGCCGCGACCACCACCGTAAGGGTCGCGACTGCCAGTGAATTGCGCATCAATCGGCCTCCTTCCGCAGTCCCTTGCGACCCCGTAGCCCCGGGGCCGCATTTACAAAGACGAGCGTCGGCCGCTACTTGTTCACACTCCCGCCCCGCCCCGGCTCTGCAGCCGTTCCAGCGCGGACCGCGCGGCGTCGTTGGTGGGGTCAATTTGCAGGGCCGTGCTGTACGAGGCGATGGCCTCGTGAAGCCGCCCCTCGGCCTCAAACGCCTGCCCCATCTGGTGGTGCAGCTCGGCGTCAACCGCCTGCGACGGCGACTTGCTGAGCGCATCGCGCAGCGCCTGCTCGGCCGCCCGGTACTTGCGCGTCACCACGTAGGCCCGTGCCAACTGCCGCAGGCAGTCCAGGTAGTTGGCATCCAGCGACAGGGCCTGGTTGTACGACTTGATGGCCGGCTCGAAGAGGCCCTCGTTGGCGAAGGCCAACCCCACCAGCAAGTGCAGGTAGGCTCTCTTGGCAATGGTACCCGTAATCAGGGCCTCGGGAATGTGATCCAGGGCCTTGCGGTAGTTGACCCGCGCCAGGTGCCACGACTGAGACTGGAAGTAGGCGTTGCCCAGGTTGACGTAGGACTCGTACTGGTCTGGGGCAATCCGGATGGCGCGCTGGAAATGGTCAATGGCCTGGCCCAGGTCACCCAGGTAGTATTGCGCCAAGCCGATCTGGTTGTGCGCCTGGTAGTTGTCGCGGTCGAGGGCCAGAGCTATCTCCCCCATCTGCACCGCTTGGCTGTACTCCTGGAGGCCCACGTAGGACTGCGCCAGGGCCGCGTACACGTCGGCCACGCCGGGGGCCAGAGTCAGGGCCTGCCGCAACTGCTGCTCGGCCTCGGCATACTGCCCCGTGTTGTTGTAGGCGATGCCCAGGTGCAGGCGCGCCTCCACGTACTGCGGATCCTGCTGCAGAGCGGCCAGGAACTGCTCTGCGGCCTCCTCGTGGGTGTGCGATATGATGCCCCGAACCTCGTCGCTCTCGTACTGCGAAGCCTGGAGTGCGTAGACCATGCCCAGGCCGTGGTGAGCGGGCGGGAACCCCGGCGCCACTTGGAGGGCCTCGGCGAAGCTCTGGATGGCCACGCCCAGCATGTTGTGCGCCATGCCAATGAGGCCCTCTTCCAGCAGTATGTCCCGCCCCTCGTGGAAGTAGGCCTCGCCCACCAGCACCACCGGCCGCGGATCGGCAGCATTGCCGCCCTCGGCCGGGTCCAGCGCCCGCCGGTACGAGTTGCGGGCGCGGTCGTAGTCCTTAGTGTGGTCGTAGGCGCGGCCCAGCGCCATATGCAGCTCAGGCAGCAGCCGCTTGTCGGCCACGAACTCCTCCGTCTTCGCGTACTCCTGGCTCACCATCTCCGCAGTGACCTCGGCGTGGCGCCGCCGCGCCAACACCTCATAGACCTTCTGCTGAGCCGCCTCCCACTCCTCAATGACCTCCTTGCAGAGCTCAAAGTCCCGTATGGCCAATTCGTGCTGGCCCAGAGCGTCGTAGGTGACGCCGCGGTTGTAGAGCGCCTCCAGGAACTTGTCCTCATCGGTGATGGCCCCCGTGAAGGAGGCCACCGCGTCCCGCAGGCGGCCCATCTGTGCGTACACGCGGCCCAGGGCGTTCTTCAAGTCGGCCACCTCCCGCCCCCGCCGCATCTTGATCTCCAGCACGTAGGCGTCCACCGCTGCTTCCAGATCGCCTTGGGCCTCGTAGAGCTGCCCCAGGTAGAAGTGCGTGTCGCGCCGGTAGGGCTCCAACTCCACCGACCGCGTGAGAGCGTCAACCGCCTCTTGCACGTTGCCCAGCCTGAAGTGCGACAGACCCAGGAAGAACCAGGCGGGCTCCAGATCGGGCTGTTCCGTGGTCGCCTGGGTCAGCTTGTCAACCGCCTCCTGGTCGTTCTCCTCGTTGAACAGCCGGGCGCCCTCAATGAAGGCCTGGTTGACCTGGCCTGCCGGGGCCGGCGGGGCCTGGGTCCGTGCCGGGGTGCAGATGAGCGATGCGGCGAACACTAGGAGGATGAGTGCAATGAAGCTGCGAGGACTCACCATACCGGCAGACTCCCTTCCTGCAGTCGCGCTAAAGCCCTCGGGCCCGCGGGGCCCGCATGCGTAGTCTGGGCCGTATGGCTCCGCCAAGCCGATTATAGCCCACTCCAACCTCCGGTGTCAAACCAACCTGGGCAAATCCCCGACAAGCGACGGGAGACGAGGTCGCTCACCCCGGAAAGTCGGGAGGGACGCGCCAATACGGGGGCTCTCCTGCCGCGCCCTCGTCTTCCTCCAGGGCCTCTCGCGCCCGCCGGCGTCGCCAGCGCACCAGCATGGTCACCACGAAGAGCACGGTCATGGCCATGAAGATCACCATGCCGGTGTCCAGCGCCCACGGCCGCGCTCTCGACACCTGGAACCCCGGCGCCCATTCTCTCTCAAGCTCCGCCAGACTCCGCCCATAGGCCGCCGGCAGAGCCTCCTCGATGCTGCCGGAATCGCCCAGCGCCTGGATGAGCCGCGACAGCCCCCTGTCCGCCATCTGCCGCTCAAGGAACTCAACGAACGAGCGGCTCTGCGCGTAGGCCAGATTCTGCTGCGACGGCTCGCGCGGGAAGGCCATGGCCAGCGCGGAGAAGGGCAAGGGCCCGCCCGCCGCCGGAGGGGGATGCCTCCTGCGCTCGCCGGGAGTCACTTCATCAGCTACCAGCCCGGCCAGGCCTTCGTCCAACCAGCGCGGTGCGCTGACGCCCTCGCGATCCAGCCTCTGGGCCAAGGCGATGTGAGCCAACTCGTGAGCAAGCACAGCGTATGTCGCCTCCTGGGTGACCTTGCCGCGCATGACGATGGCCCGTTGACTTGGCAGCGCGCGCCCCTCTATCAGGAAGCTCTCCGGCCCTCCGACTAGCTGCTCCAACTCCTCGTGGCTGGCGGCCAGGTACAGGCGGATGCGCCCCTCCACGGGCAGACCCATCCGCGCGGTCACGCGCGCCAGGCAGTCGTCGGCGCACTCGGCCGCCACTTTGGCCTCCGGCAGCCCTGCCCTGGTGTAATGCACCCAGAAGCGCTCGGTGGCAGTGGAGTAGACGGGTGCCGGCAGCTCCGCAGCGGCGTATGCCCATGCCGAGGCAAGCGTGATGGTCGGCAGCAACACATGTCGCAGGAAGCTCATGACGCGCACTGGCCGCCTTCGCTCCCCACCCCGCCGAACCCTCGTGCCTCGCCGGCCCGGCGGGACGGAGCGGGCCCACGTCGGGAAGGCAGAGCGCACGCGAACGGCGAAGCATTGAGTCACAGCAGATGACAGCCTGGCCACGCGATGTAGAGCTTACGGGAGGGCGACAGATGTCAGCTTCCGCCAAGCAACTTCAACTCACGGTGAGTGCCGGGCCGCACGACCGCCGCCAGTGCCCACTGACGGCTGACGTGCCGCTGCCGGAGGGATTCAGCCCCGAGGCCCTGGCCTGCACGGCCGCGGAGGTGACGCCGGTGGGAGGGGGGCAGCCACTGCCGGGGCAGTTCTCGGTGGCCGGGGGCGGCGAGGGCGTCGGCCTGACCTTCTTGCTGGACGAGCTGGCGGCCGGCCAAACGCGCGACTTCGTCGTCACCTGGGGCGGCCAGGCCCCGAGCGGGGTGCGGCTCAAGCAGACGGGCGAGGCCAAGCTGAGCTTCGTCATCGCTGACGAGGCCTTCACCACGTACAACTACGGCCGCGACCTGGCCCGACCCAATCTGTATCCGGTCTACGGTCCCGGCGGTGTGGAGGTGACCAACTACGCCCCCTCAGATCACGTGCACCACAAGTCCATCTACGTGGCGCACGGCGAGGTGAACGGACACGACAACTGGGCCGAGGGCAAGGGACACGCCAGCACCGTGCACAGGGAGCTGACGCGCTCGGTGGAGGGCCCCGTCTTCGCCGAGCTCGAGGCTGCCTCGGACTGGCAGACGACCGATGGCGGGAAACTCATGGAGGAGCTGACGGCCATCCGCATGTACAACCTCCCCGAGCAAGGGCGCCTCCTGGATTTCGACGTCCGCCTGACCGCCAGCGAGGGACGGGTGGAGTTTGGGGACACCAAGGAGTCGGGCACGCTCTCGGTGCGCGTGGCGGCTGCCTTGGAGGTCCCCAACGGGGGCACTATCACCAACTCGTTCGGCGGCACCAACGAGCCGGAGACCTGGGGCAAGCGCGCACACTGGTGCGACTACTCGGGCGAGATCGGCGGCCGGGCGACGGGCATCGCCGTGTTCGACCACCCGAAGAACTTCCGCCACCCCACCTATTGGCACGTGCGCGACTACGGGCTGATGACCGCCAACTGCTGGGGCGTCTCGGCCTTCGAGAGCGACCAGAGCCGTTCCGGGGCCTACACCTTTGCCGCGGGCGAGACCCTGCGCTTCCGCTACCGCGTCTACGTCCACGCGGGCGACGTGCGGGCCGCAGACGTCACCGGCAAGTACCTGGACTACTTCGCCCCGCCGGGGG
>JBHIEF010000022.1:0-31258 GCA_046760465.1 Armatimonadota bacterium
AGTCAACGTGCCGCGAACGTCGGTCTCGCTGCGCTCTAAGTCGCTTTCGATCTGCCCCGGCAGCCACCACGTTGAGCGGAAGGTGCGCATGGACCACTGGTTCACCGTGACTCCCCGGAGCTCGCTGGCGCCCTGCGGCTGCGCCAGCTCGGGCACGTCGGCGGCGCCCCTGAAGTCCTCGCCGCCAGGCACATAATAGGCGGGGCCCTGCGGCGCCTGGATCCTGAGCTGGCGGTAGACAGCTCCCCCACTCATTGGCCTACTCGTGGGGTATCCCGGTGCGGGCACCCCTGCTGCCGCCGCCTCCGACCGCGTCTCCAGCGCCAGCAGCGATGCCGACGGCTCGGGGACGCGGATGTCGTAGGCCGCTTGCCGCGGCGAGTACAGCCCGAAGTACGTCTCAGCGCGGAGCGCATCCCCGCGCTGCCAGAGCACGCTGATCTCGTTGACCAGCACCTGGCCGCCCTTGAAGCCGGCGGCGACGCGGTAGGCGCCGAAGGTGAAGGCGGCCACCAGCAGCGGGAAGGTGAGCCAGGTGAACTCCAGCCGCCGCATGCGCTTGAGCGCGAAGTACTCCAGCGGCCCGGCCACGAGCAGGTAGATGCCCAGGAACAGCGCCACCAGCGACAGCGGCGGCACGCGCGTGGCCGGCGTCTGGAGGACGGTTGACTGGAGCGACTGGCTCACTATCGGCCGGCGGGAGTCTGTCTCCCCGACGTTCTCGCCGGCCCAGTCCACCACAGCCCGGTAGTACCTGGCGCGGCCCGGCGAGGTGCGTACGCTGCGGCTGTGCAGGTCGAAGGCGAGGTAGAGCACCTTGCCTTGGCCCAGCCGACGCTCGGCGATCAGCACAAGGCCATCACCTGCTACGGCGACCGCTCGGGCGTCGGACCGAGGCGAGGCTTGGCACACCACGACCTCGTCGGACTCCGCGAAGAGCGGCACGGCGAACCGCGGACGGGCAGTCGTCGAACCGGGGAAGCGAAAACCGCGTGCTCCCAGCGCCATCACCCTCGACCCCACCAACTCGACGGGCAGCAGGTTGGCGAGGCCGCCGTCCCGGACCAGCTCCCAGTCCGCACCGGTGGCGATCACCAGGCGCCCGCCAGACAGGATCCAGCGGCGCAGGGCCTCGCGCTGGTCGGACGACAGGCGCTTGAGGCCCAGGCCGTCCACGATCAGCAGGTCCAGCGTCTCATAGCCCTGGGCGCGGTCGGGCAGATCGGCCTCCTCGATGCGGAAGGCCTCGATGGGGCGGCCGATGGCCTCATATAGGGGCTGGAGGTCCCGCGCCCGGACGCCGATGTCTCGCTCGGAGAGCGTGGCGACCACGAAATCGCGGACATCCAAGGTCCGGACGGGCACCACCTCGCTGGCCAACAGCTCCCCGCCCTCGCGCCGCACCTCCACGGTCACACTGTCAACGAAGGGCACGGGGCGCACGTACAGAGTGAAGCGCTGCTTGGCCGGGGTCGGCAGGTCAAGGGGCACGAAGTAGCGCTGGGCGCGGTCGTGGGTCGTTGGCACGAGGACGGCCAGCTCGCCCCGGAGCGGCGTGGCCGACTGGTTGGTGATCAGGCAGTGGACGGGCGACCAGTGCCGGACGCGCATGTGCCCGCGGAAGCCGGCCCGAGTGTGCAGCGCGATGCCGGCCGCCCCCTGCGAGAGGGCCGACGCTGGCAGCGCCACGGAGAGGACCCCCGCCAACAGCGCCACGACGGCTAGACGAGGGGACCCTCCCCCCGACGCACTGAGCCTCACGGCCACGACTCCTGCCCCCCAATACCACTTCGCTCCGCCGCTTACTCGCCGCGGACTGCCCTCTCTTGCTTAGACGTCCGGTCGCCCCGCCGAGTTCCCGCCCTCGACAAGTCCCTGGATGGGCCGCTCCCTTCACGGCAGGATTGTCGGACCCCGAGGCGAAGGTAGGAGTCCCGCTGCCGCCTGGGGGGCCGAGCGCCATCGCATGAGACTCCTGGTTCACAACTCGACGCTGACCGGCGCGGCCGCGATGCCGGGCTCCAAGTCGCACACCATCCGCGCGGTCATGATCGCCTCGTTGGCCGAGGGCCAGTCGCGCATCATCGCGCCCCTCGACTCGCTCGACACCCAGGCCGCGGTGACGGCGGGACGCGCCTTCGGGGCGGAGATGGAGCTGGGCCAGGACTGGATCGTGCAGGGCGTGGCGGGGCAGCCACAGACGCCTGAGAACGTGGTGGACATCGGGAATTCGGGCACCACCATGTTCATCGCCATCGGCCTGGCAGCCCTGGGCGAGGGCTACACGGTCCTGACCGGCGACGAGCAGATCCGCAGTCGGCCGGCGCAGGGCCTGCTGGAGGCCCTCAACGAGCTGGGGGCCGAGTGCTTCAGCACGCGGGGCAACGGCTGCGCGCCCCTGGTCATCAAGGGGAGGCTGCGGGGCGGTGCGGTCGAGATTGACTGTCCCATCTCCCAGTACCTGACCAGCCCCCTGATCGCCTGCCCCCTGGGCGAGGGCGACACCGAGATCACGGTGCCGCGCCTAAACGAACAGCCCTACGCGGAGATGACGCTCTCCTGGCTTGATCGCCGGGGCATCCAGTATGAGCGGGAGGGCATGCGGCACTTCCGCATCCCCGGCGCTCAGCGCTACGAGGCCTTCGAGGAGCGCATCCCGGCCGACTTCTCCTCCGCTACCTTCTTCCTGTGCGCGGCGGCTCTCGTGGGCGAGGATGTGCTGCTCGAGGGTCTGGACATGGAGGACGTGCAGGGCGACAAGCTGGTTGTGGACATGCTGCGGGAGATGGGGGCCGACATCACCGTGGAGCCCGAGGGCATCCGCGTGCGCGCCGCGGAGCTTCGGGGCGCCGAATTCGACCTGAACGCCACCCCCGACGCCCTGCCCTCCCTGGCCGTGGTCGGCTGCTTCGCCGAAGGCGAGACCCGTCTGCTGAACGTGCCGCAGGCGCGCGTGAAGGAGACCGATCGGCTGCGGGTCATGCACGAGGAGCTGGCCAAGATGGGCGGCGAGGTGGAGGAGCTGGAGGACGGCCTGATCGCGCGGCACAGCCCGCTCAAGGGCGCGGAGGTCAGCGGTCGGGGAGACCACCGAGTGGTCATGGCCCTGACCGTGGCCGGCCTGGCAGCGCAGGGAGACACGATGGTGGACACGGCCGAATCCGCGGCCGTGACCTTCCCCAACTTCGTTGATCTCATGCAGAGCCTGGGGGCCGATGTAGAGCCCATCGGCTGACCCCACGTCAGTCGAGACAAGCTCAAGGAGGACACGCGAATGCTCGGCTGTCATCTGGGAAGGGTGTTCCAGGTCACGATCGCGGGCGGATCATATCAGGACGGGCTGACGGCGGTTGTCCAGGGTGTTCCGCCCGGAATGCTCCTCACGGAAAGGGAGATATACGCCGACCTCCTGCTGCGGAAGCCGGGCACGGACGAGCTGGCCTCCCCGCGCAAGGAGCCCGACATCCCGGTCATCTACACCGGCCTAAACGCCGCCGACACCATCCCGGGCGCCGGGAACAAGCACCACACCAACGGCACTCCGCTGACGATCCTCATCCCCAACCTGGACCGCCATATCATCCACGTGCAGGAGTACCAGGACACCAACCGCACGCCGCGCCCGGGCCACGCCTCGTATGCCTCCTTCATGAAGTACGGCCCCGACGACGACGCCATTGGGGCGGGATTCTTCAGCGGCAGGTACACGGCCACCATCACGGCCGCCGGGTACGTGGCCAAGAAGATCCTCTCACAGTGCGGGATCGAGGTCTTCGCGTACGTCAAGGAAGCCGCCAGCGTGCGCTGCGACGATGTGTCTCATGAGCAGGCGCGCGAATACGCCCAGGCCTTCAAGGAGATGCGCCGTGACCTGGACCCCTTCTACCAGGAGGTGTACGTTAACGGACGCATCACGCAGGATATGCTCTTCCTCCAGAAGGCAGCCGTCCTGGCCGAGATAGAGCAGGAAATAGACGCCATCAGGGAGCGAGCGCCCAGGCTGAGTGCGGCCCAGGTGCGCGAGAAGTACGGGGTCCACCCAGTGCTCAACTGCCCGGACCTCGAGGCGGCAGACGCGATGCTCGAGGCCTGCAACCGGATCGCCGCGGACGGCGATTCCTCGGGCGGGGTGGTGGAGGTCGTCGCCACCGGCGTGCCGCCGGGCCTGGGCGAGCCGATCTTTGGCAAGCTCGATGCGGAGCTGGGCCGGATGCTGGGCATCGGCGCGGTGAAGGGAGTCGAGATCGGCGCGGGCTTCGCAGTCAAAGACATGGTGGGCAGCCAGTCCAACGATCAGATGCGGGCCGAGAACGGCAAGGTGGTCTTCGACTCCAACAACGCCGGCGGCACCACCGGGGGCGTGACCACCGGACAGCCCCTGGTGGTGAGGGTCGCGGTCAAGCCCACACCGACCATCGGCAAGCCCCAGCACACCATAGACAAGTACACTCTGGAGAACAAGGAGCTGGCTGCCATCACCCGCCGCGACACGACCATCGTGGGGCGCGTCTGGCCCGTGGCCGAGAACTACATGGCCCTGGTGCTGGTGGATCACCTGCTGATGCACCTGGGCTATCAGGAACTGGCCCAGCGCGTCGGCGCAGAGAGCCACGGCCAATAGCGGCCGCGACCACTGAAAGCTCTCCCTGCCTAGGGTAAGAAGAGCGGGACACCATCCAGTGGGAGGACGACCATGAAGAAGGTAGCGTACCTGGTAACTCGCAACGGCACGCGCGAGCTGATCGAGGGGTGTCTGCTGTCCACCATCGCGGCCGGCACACATGGGGCCGAGGTGGTGGCCATGCACTTCGCCGAGGACGGCGTCTACCACCTCGTCAAGGGCACCACCTGCGCCGACAAGATCGAGAAGGCCATGAAGGAGCACGGCGTCACGGTGATCACCTGCGAGTGCTCCACGCAGAACCGAGGCCTGGAGGACAAGATCATTGACGGCGTGGAGTTGGGACACTTCTCGGACCTGTACGAGGCCGCCGCGGACGCCGACCACGTGATCGTCATCTGAAGGCGCGACCGCTACACTGAACTTCCCGGCCCTCTCGAGCATTCTCACTGCTGGAGGGCCGCGCTCCTCCTCGGCCAGGAACGGTCGAAGCGCATGCCGTCTCCATGAGGTGCAGCCGCACATGATGAAGCTGCCCCGCCTGTCGCCGCGCGGCGTGTGGACACTGGCCTTCGCCGCCTCGTTCATCCTGGGGGGCAATGCCTCCGCCCAGGTCCCCACCTACCCATTCGGCGGTCGGGTGAAGTACGTGGACGGATACCTGACCGTGCACCTGGCGGGGACGCCGGAGGAGATGGGCCGCCAGCAGGGCATGTGGCTGGGCGGGATTGTGCGGCGCATGATCCAGGACCTGATATACGAGGGCACGACCTACGGCGGCGAGGAGAGCTATCGCAGGCTCATCAAGGGCGCCAAGGTGATGGACCGCTTCCAGCCCCCCGAGGTGCGGGCCGAGATGAGGGCCCTGGCCGAGGCGGCGAATGTCAAGTACTACGATGTGGTGCTGGCCCAGCTCTTCGGCGATGTGCGCCGCGGGCAGCAATGCACCAGCTTCGCGGCCCTGGGCCCCGCCACCGGCAACGGGCAGTGCGTGGTGGGGCGGAACATGGACTACTACGATTACGGGGTGAGCAAGTACGCGGCTGCCCTGGTCTACTACGAGCCCAGCGAGGGCATCCCCTTCGTGACCGCCACCTGGGTGGGCATCCTCAACGGGTGGACCCTCATGAACCAGAAGGGGATCGTGGTGGCCAACAACTCGTCCTATGGCGGCACGGACTCCCTCAAGGGCATCTCGACCTGCTTCATGCTGCGCAAGGTGGCCCAGTTCGCCAGCACGGTGGAGGAAGGCATCGAGATCGTCAAGCAGACCCCGCGCGCCTGCGGCACCAACATGCTCATCGCCGGCGGCAGCCCACCCCGGGCCGCCATCGTCGAGTTCGACCACGAGAACGTGGCCGTGCGCTGGGCCGAGGACGGCCTGGTGGCCGCCGCCAACAGCTTCCGCAAGCTATACCAGGTGGAGGAAGAGGAGACCGAGGAGGAAGACGACGACACCTACACCTACTACTACAAGAGCCGCGACGACACGCTGCTGGAGCTGCTCCAAGAGGACTACGGCCGCATTGACGACTCCAAGAACTACGCGGCCGCACCGGGCGTGCCCATGCGAGGCATGAACCTCCAGTGCGCGCTCTTGTTCCCCAACGAGCTCAAGTTCCGCATCTCCATCGGCAGCAGCTCGGCCGCCGACGAGCGGTTCCGGGCCTTCAAGCTCACTCCCCAGGGCCTGGAGGCCGACGACTCGCCGGGGGCCAACCTGGCCCGCCTGTGGGAGCCCGGCAACTACCCGATGCCCTCCTATACCAGCGCCAACCCGCTCGACGAGGTGCCGTTCTAGCCGCCTGCCGGACGCCCATCCCCGTCCAGGACGCCATCTGGCATGCCGGCCTTCCGCTCCGAGCTGATCTTCCCGCCGCAGACCGACCGGCCCTCGTGTCACGCCTCCACCATCGCCGAGCTGAGCAACCGCGACCTGCTGTGCGCGTGGTACGCCGGGCAGCGCGAGGGCGCGCCGGACGTGGCCATCCTGGCCTCGCGGTTGCCGGCTGGCGATGAGGCGTGGACCGCTCCCGAGATCATAGTTGACACGCCTGATCAGCCCGAGGGCAACCCCGTGCTCTTCCAGGCTCCCGATGGACGACTGCTGCTGTTCTACGTGACCATCGAGTGGCGCTCGTGGCAGGACTGCCCCCTGAAGTTGCGCGCCTCCGACGACGGCGGGCACACCTGGGGACCCGAGCGCTTCCTGCGCCGTCAGCACGGCTGGATGACGCGCAACAAGCCGCTCGTGCTCGACAACGGCGACCTGATCCTGCCGCTCTACGATGAGAGCGTCTGGGCTTCGCTGTTTGGCATCAGCTCCGACGGAGGCGAGAGTTGGCAGTTTACCGATCTGCTGCGGTCCCAGCCGGGCAACATACAGCCCTCCGTCGTGCAGTTGACGGACGGGAGCCTGTTCGCCCTGATGCGCACCGGCGGCCATGGCGGCCGCCTGTGGCAGACGCGCTCGCGTGACCGCGGCCGCACCTGGCAGGAGCCAGCGCCCAGCGACCTGTCCAATCCTAACTCCGCCGCCGACGTAGTGCGTCTGCCCAACGGCAACCTGGTGTTGGCCTTCAACAACACCGCCACCGGCCGCACACCCATGAGCGTCGCGCTCTCGCGGGACGAGGGCCGCACCTGGCCCCTCGTCCGGGACCTGGAGACCGGGCCCGGCGAGTATTCCTACCCCGCCGTCATCACGGCCTCAGACGGCCTGGTGCACCTCACCTATACCTACAGGCGCGAGAGCATCAAGCACGTGGCGTTCGACGAGGACTGGCTGATCGGCGTCTGAAGCGTGTCGGCGTGGAGGAGTGCGCTCTTCCCGGCCGTTAGTGACCGTACGGCCTCGGCGGGCCCTGTGGCGTTGCCGCCAGCATCATGTAGTTCTGGATGCTCTCGGGGGTGACGATGCCCACCACCGTGTTGTCGCTCACCACGGCCGCGATGGGGCACTTGCCCCGCGCCAGGCGGTCGTAGATGTCGGTCAGGCTCTCCCCCGGACCCACGACGCAGAAGTCGGTTTCCATCACACCCCCGACCCGCTCCCACGGGCCCCGCTCGTGCAGGCCGCTGATCATGGCCTGTCGCGTGACCATCCCCACCAGGCGCTCGTTGTCCACCACCGGGAAATCGGCCTGATAGCCGAGGCTGGCGTAGTGCACCGCCTGCTCCAGGGTGTTGTATGGCGAGAGCACCTGGAACTGGCTCACCATGGCCGCCTGCACCGGCACGCTCCTCAGCAGCGAGCGCACGCGCACCTGCTTCTCCTCCTGGCCCGCGCCCAGGTACACGAACAGGGCGATCAGGATTAGCCAGGGGTTGCCCAACAGCCCCAGGAAGCCCAGCGCGAAGGCCGCCGCCTGCCCCACGCTGGCCGCGATATGGGTGGCGCGCACGTAGTCCATGCGCTGCGCCAATACGGACCGCAGCACGCGCCCGCCGTCCATGGGGAAGGCGGGCAGCATGTTGAAGATGGCCAGCAGCACATTCGTCCACATCAAGTTGCGAAAGAAGCCGATGCCCCACCAGCCGCCCTCCAGCGACAGGATCTGCATTGACAGCAGCTCCTGCCTGCCGCCGACGGCATAGATGGCGGCTCCAAGCACGACCGCGACGCCCAGGCTGACCAGGGGGCCGGCCACGGAGATGCCGAACTCCTGCCGGGGCTCGTCCGGGATGCGCTCCATGGCCGAGACGCCACCGATGGGCAGAAGGGTGATGCTCTCCACGCCCACGCCGTACTTGCGCGCCACCAGGCTGTGGCCCAGCTCGTGCAGCACGACGCAGAAGAACAGCGCGCAGATGAAAAGGGCACGGGCCAGGCCGGCCATCGGCCCGCCCTTGGCCCCCGCCGGCAGGGCGAAGAAGGCCAGCAGCAGGAAGAAGGTCAGATGCACGCGGATGGGGATGCCGAACAGCCTGCCGATCTGGAAGGACCAGGCCATAACGCTCGTCCTTTGCGGCCGACCCACGCACCGGCCGACCGCGCGGCCACAATCTCAGTCGGGGGGCACTGCCTCCAGGAGCCGGGCCACGATCTCGGGCCGCCTGATACCCTCCGCCTCCGCGTTGAAGCTGGTGATGATGCGGTGCCGCAGCACGGGCAGGGCGATGCTCCTGACGTCTTCCCGAGACACCGCGAACCGCCCGCGCATGAGCGCCCGGGCCTTCCCCCCCAGGACCAAGCACTGCGAGGCGCGGGGCCCCGCGCCCCAGGTGATCCACTCGCGCACGAAGTCGGGGGCCGTCGGATGGTTGGGCCGCGTGGCCCGCGCCAGGCGAATGGCGTACGACAACACGTGCTCGGCCACGGGCACGCTGCGCACCACGCGCTGAAGCCGCAGAATGTCCTCTCCGCCCATGACGTGCTCTGCCCGAGGCTCGAGGTTGGAGGTGGTTGACTCCACGATCAGCATTTCCTCGTCCTCGGCGGGGTAGTCCAGGTGCACGTTCAGCATGAAGCGGTCCAACTGGGCCTCGGGCAGCGGATAGGTGCCCTCCTGCTCGATCGGGTTTTGCGTGGCCAGCACGAAGAAGGGTGGGTCCATGGCATAGGTGCGCCCACCGGCCGTGACCTGTTCCTCCTGCATGGCTTGCAGCAGGGCGCTCTGCGTCTTGGGCGGCGTGCGGTTGATCTCGTCGGCCAGCAGGATGTTGGCGAAGATGGGGCCCTTGATGAAGCGCAGCTCGCGCTCGCCGCTGGCGGGGTCTTGGTGGATCACGTCCGTGCCGGTGATGTCGCTGGGCATGAGGTCGGGCGTGAATTGGATGCGCGAGAACTTCAGGTCCAGCACCTGGGACAGCGTGCGGACCAGCAGCGTCTTGGCCAGGCCCGGCACGCCCACGAACAGGCAGTGCCCCCGGGAGAACAAGGCGATCAGGAGCTGCTCGATCACCTCGCGCTGGCCGACGATGACCTTGCCGATCTCGGCGAGGATGGCCTCGCGCCCCCGAGCCAACTGCTCGGCCGCCCGCACGTCTTCCTCGTCTTCTATGGCTCTCAGCGGCTGCTCCGCCATCAGGAATTCCAGCCCTCGGGCCTCCCAGGAGTTAGACGCTGCCGCCGACGGATGGTTCGCCCTGGACGCGCCACACACGCTGGCTGGCCATGTTGTGCAGGTGTACGTGCGCGCCGGCGGCGACTGCCTGCGTCGTCCTGCCGATCACCTCGCCGTACTTGATGACCTCGCCCCCTTCGGCTACATCCCGAAGCGCCACCTTGTGGCCGGCCGGGATCGCCTCCAAGGACGCCACCGTGGTCTCCTCTCCCTCCAGGTCGGCCACCACCTCCTCGCCGGCAGCCACCTCCTGGACGACCGTGGCCACGTTGTCCCTGGCGTGTGCTCGGATGGCTCGGACTGACATGGCAACTCCGCCCCAGCTCAACCCGCGTCCACGATGCCGTACTCGATTCGGCTGCCGCCGCCCCTCACTACCGTTTCTATACCCAGACTGGCCCACAGCTCCGAGTGAACAACGTCCTTTACCACCACGCGGCGGCGGGCAACGCGCCTGGCCTCGTTCACGGTACTTGCCGTCAAGGTGTCCTTCCGCGCCACGGCCCGAAGCGGAGCCATGGCATCGCTGTCTAGCAGCGGCCGAGTGAAGACGGGGTCGAAGTAGACCACGTCGAAGGCCTTCGCCCGACACTGAGCCAGGTATTCCGCGTGGTCATGGCAGTGCACGTGTATGCGCCGCATGGCCGCGTCCACCTCGGGCTTGTCGAGGCTGTAGTTGGCCAGCCCATGCCGGGTCAGCTCGGCGATGATGGGCACCGCTTCCAGCCCCACCACAGTCCCCGTCGCTCCCACGACACAGCTGGCGATGATGGCGTCGCTGCCGCGGCCGAGGGTGCAGTCCAGCACGGCATCGCCCGGCCCTAGATCCATAGCCGTGACCATGGGGTCGCCGCGACCGTCGGCCAGGTTGCTGAGGCGGATCTTGGCCATGTTGGGGTGGAAGAAGTACTCGACGTCTCGCTCCGGCCAGAGGTAAGTGGGCCACTGGCCGCCGATGACCAGAACGGACGGCACCCCGGTCTCGCTCAGGAGCTGCGCCAGGGACCTGCCCCCCCGCTGCACGTAGTCGGCCCCCAGTCGCGCCGCCCACTGCCTGGCTTCAGCCTCCAGCCCCGTGGAGGCCTTCCGCGAGGTAGTGACGACCATCGGCACTGGGCTCTGCCCCTGGCTCACCAGCGCCCTCTCCCCCGCCTGCGTCTCCGTCGTCGCCCTCCGATTTCAAGCCCCTGGCCCGCCATTCCTCCGCCGTGGCCGTGAGCGCACTCACTCAGCCCCCGCGTCCTCGTCCTGCTCGCGCAGGAGCGCGTACTGGATGCTGTCCACCAGGGCCTGCCAACTGGCGGCGATGATGTCCGTATGCGCGCCAACCGTGCCCCAGGTCTCCTTCCCGTCAGTGGACTCGATCAGCACCTGCACCTTGGCGGCTGTGCCCTCCGTCCGTTCCAGCACCCGCACCTTGAAGTCCGTCAGGCGGACGTTGGCCAACTCCGGGTAGAAGGGCAGCAGCGCCTTGCGCAGAGCCTTGTCCAGGGCGTTGACCGGCCCCGTGCCGGTGGCGGCCGTGTGCTCCTCCTGACCGTCCACCCGCAGCCGGACGGTGGCCTCGGCCAAGGTCTGCGCGTCCTCACGGCTGGTCACCGACACGTGGAACCCGCGCAGTTCGAAGGGCTCGTGGTAGTCGGTCAGGATGCGCTTCGCCAACAGCACGAACGAACCTTCCGCCGCCTCGTACTGGTAGCCCTCGTGCTCCAGGTTCTTCACCGCCGTGAGCATCTCCCGCACCTCGGGGTCGCTCTTCTTCAGGTCGGGCCGTATCTCCAGCAGGCGGCTCATGAGGGCGTCGCTTTCCTCGGCGACCGAGGCCGCGCCCAGTTTGGCCATGATCGTGCTCCCGCCGGACTGGTCGGACAGCAGCACGCGTCGGCGACCGCCCACCGCGTCGGGCTCCACGTGCTCGAAGGAGCGCGGGCACTTCAGGACGGCATCCACGTGCATCCCGCCCTTGTGCGCAAAGGCCGACGCCCCCACGTAGGGCTGCCGATGATTGTCCGGCAGCGCGGCCAGCTCGTTGATGAAGCGCGACACGCTGGTCAACTCGGTCAGCTTCCCCTCCGGCAGGCATTGCACGCCCAGCTTGAGCTCCAGGTTGGGGATCACGGTGCACAGGTTCGCGTTGCCGCAGCGCTCCCCGTACCCGTTGAAGGTCCCCTGTACGTGGACGGCGCCCAGCTCCACGGCTATCTGGCTGTTCGCCGCGGCCATGCCGGAGTCGTTGTGGCAGTGGATGCCGAAGGGCGTCTCGATCTGGGGCTTTACCGCCTCGATGGTCTCGGCCAGCCGTGAGGGCATGCAGCCCCCGTTCGTGTCGCACAGCACCAGGCAGGCGGCCCCTCCGCGCTCGGCGGCCTTCAGCGTCGCCAGCGCGTAGTCGGGGTCGGCCGCGTAGCCGTCGAAGAAGTGCTCGGCGTCGTAGATGACCTCGCGGCCCTGCTCCGCCAGGAAGCGCACCGAGTCCTCGACCATGCGCAGGTTCTGCTCCAGCTCGACGCGCAGCACGGCGGTGACGTGCAGCGTCCACGACTTGCCGAAGATGGCTACGGTTGGCGTCTGCGCCTCAATCAACGTGTTCAGATTGGCGTCGTCCTCGGGCGTCACCTGGGCCCGCCGGGTGCTGCCGAAGGCCGTGATCTTGGCGTGCGTCAGCTCCAGGTCCTGCGCCCGGCGGAAGAAGTCGAGGTCGCGCGGATTGGTCGGGTTGGGCCATCCGCCCTCGATGTAGGCTATGCCCAGCTCATCCAGGCGCCGGGCGATGCGCAGCTTGTCCTTCACGCTGAACGTGACGCCCTCAGCCTGACAGCCGTCGCGCAGCGTGGTGTCGAAGACGCTTACTCTCCTAGGCACTTGGCCCACCTCCCAGTCGTGCCACGGCGATGTGCAGCTGACGATGTACGATCTACGATCTATGATCTACGATGGACGGCGGCCGACGGCACCGTCAACGCCCTCGGCGGGAGACGTCTTGTGCCCTCGCTCGACGGCCTCAGTGAACCGATGCAGCTTGCGTCCCAGCTCGTCGGCTCGGTCGAGCAAGTGGGCCGCAGCGTCAGCGCACATCGAATTCGTGTCCCGCAGCATCTCGATATGATGCCTGGCCTCGTTTAGCTCGGCCTGAGCATAGGTCAGGTAACGGACGAAATCGGCCTTGTACGCGCGTCGCCCGAAGCCCTCAGCGATGGCGGCCCCCACTGCCTTTGCAGAGCGTCTCAACTGACTCCCCTCTTCCCACATCTCGTACTTGGCTAGGTCCATGGACGCTCTGTGGCTGTCCACACCGAAGGCGAAGGCCAGCTTGTAGACCTCCAGGTCTTTGTATGTCTGCGGCCGCTTCCTCGTCATCGCCATGCCTCGGCCCGACCCAGAGCAGCTCAAGGACCCATGGCCGATCCTACATCCTGGATCCTACATCGTACATCCTAGATCATACATCGCTCCCGTCGCTCCTCCAGGCCGCCAGCCAGACGAAAAGCCCCCGTCTCCTTGTAGAGACGAGGGCTAGCGCTCCGCGGTACCACTCTACGTGGCCCCCGCCGCCAAGCGGCGGTGGGCCCGCTCTGATCGGCACGGGATCTCCGGATCCGATGCCGTCTCCCTTGTAACGGCGGGAGCTCCGACGAAGCCTACTTGGACCAGTCAGCCCTTTCAGTTCGCGGCTCGGGGGTGATATTCGGCGAAGACTCCGGGCCGGCCTCGCACCGCCGCCGGCTCGCTGGGCCGTACCTCCTCGCCTACTCCTCCCCTTCTGCGCCTGTGCTCCTGATCTGATTTGGTGGGATTCTACCACAAACCGGAGCCGAGCACAAGTCCGGGCGCAGACGGGCGCTGCGTGGCGCGTGACGACAGGCGCCGCAACTTCCGCGCTGGAGGGCGTCTAAGGAGGAATGAAGGCGGCACCGAAGGGGTAGATTGGTGACAGGCGAACGCGGACCGTCGCTTGACGGGCGCCACGCGAATTGCTATTGTTCCGCAACCGGCCGCCCGCGACGAGTGCGGCGCGGCCGGGTCTGAGGCAGCTCCCCCAGGGTTGATACTGCGTCGTCCGCAGGCCACCCTCACGCTTTGAGAGGCACAAGCATGCGCAGGCCACGCCGGTCCGTCCGCGCGATCTTCGCTGTGGTGGGCGTGACGACCGCTCTCTGTGCTCTCGCAGACGCCGCCTGGGCTCAGCGATTCCCCACCGTCCGCCTCAGCGCCCGCACCTGGCGTCGTCTGGGACCGCGCGGCCAAGTGGTCCCCATGCCCGACCTGGCCGTTGCCGATAGGCTGTTGGTGGGCTTCCGGGCGCGCGCGACCACGGCGGACCTGGACGACATGGCCGCCCGCGTCGGCGGACGGGTGCGTCGAGTGCTGCGGGGGGGCCAGATAGCCGTTGTGGACCTGCCGCCCAACAGCGACCTGTTCGCCGCTGCCGACCGCCTCAAGCGCCTCTCCCTGGTGACGCTGGCCGAGCCCGACCGAGTCGTGTGGGCCTACGCCACCCCCAATGACACGCTCTACGGCAACCAAGCAGCCTACATGAACGTCATGCGCGCCCCGCAGGGCTGGGACCGCACGACCGGCAGCTCCGACGTGATCATCGCCATCTGCGACACCGGCACCCAACTCAACCACGACGACATATCCGGCAAGACCTGGGTGAACACCCTGGAGGACATAGACGTCCCCCCCGATGACGACGACGGCAACGGCTATGCCGACGACGTCAACGGATGGGACTTCGATAACAACAACAACGACCCCAATCCGAACGCGTACGACCCCGGTGCCGATGAGCTCGTCCACCACGGCACTCGCACCGCGGGCGTGGCGGCCGCCATCACCAACAACGCCGAGGGCATCGCCGGCATTGACTGGAACGCCAAGATCATGGCCGTCCAGGTTCTCGACAATCAGGGCCTGGGCAGCAACTCCAACGTCATCGCGGGCATCAACTACGCGGCCGACAACGGCGCGGATGTCATCAACCTGAGCCTGGGCGGCGGCTACACGGCCAGCTACACCACGCCCATCCGCAACGCGGTGGCGGCCGGCGCGGTGGTGGTGGCCGCCGGTGGCAACATCAACAAGGAGTTCACCAGCGATCAGGCCACCTGGGACTCGCCGCTGTGCAACGACGGCGATCCGGGCGAGAACAACGTCATCGGCGCCGGCTCTACCGACAACAGCGACGTCAAGAGCTGGTTCTCCAACTACGACGGCTCGGGCCAGAACTTCATAGACCTGATGACGCCCGGCGAGAACATCTGGTGTCCCCTGTTCTACGACGGTGCGACATACGCCACGGAGTACGGCACCATCGAGGGCACCTCTTTCTCCACGGCGATAATCTCCGGCCTGGCGGCCTTGATCAAGGCGATCAAGCCGCTGGCCACGCCCGCGCAGATCACCAACATCATCCGCAACGGGTGCGACAACATTGACGGGGTCTCGGGCAATGAGGCCTACGCCGGCAAGATGGGCGCCGGCCGCATCAACATCGAGAACACACTCGTTGCAGCCAATCCCGCGCCCGCGACCGTCACTAACTTCCAAGTAGCAGACACGCCTTACGACTCCGGCAACAGCATTGACCTGGCCTGGACCAAGTCGGCCGACGACGGGGGCGGCGACAACGACGTCACCGGCTACGACATCCTGGTCGCCACCAGCCCGGGCGGGCCCTTCAGCACGCTGGACTCCGTGGGGCCGGGCACCGAGAGCTACCAGCACGACCCGGTGCCCAATGGCAGTGACCGCTACTATAAGGTGCGCACGTGGGATGCGGCCCAGTACACGGACACGGCCGTCGCCGGGCCGGTGCAGGCCGCCGACAATCGCGGCTCGGCCGTGGTCAACCTGCCCGCCGGCGTGTCCATGGTCTCGTTCCACATCCGCCCGCTCGACCGGAACGCCAACAACCTGTTTGGGGTTACGCCCCCGCCCAGCCTCCCCTGGGCGCGCTACGATCCCCTGCTGGACGACTACCACGTGCTCAACGACAACCCCAGCGACCCGTACCTGGAGGTGGACATGGGGCTCGGGTTCTGGGTGGAGCTGGCCACCCCCGTGGCGCTGTCGCTCAACGGCCACCTGGCCCCCGTGGGCGACTTCACCACCGAGCTGCCGGCGGGCTGGAGCCAGCGCGGCAACCCATATGCCAGCGCCTACGACTTCACAGAGTCCATCGTGACGCACGACGACACGGAGCTGTCCGTTGCGCAGGCCGACGCGGCCGGCATCATGAGCCAGTACGCCTGGTACTGGGACAATGCCACCTCCCAGCACATCCTGCTCCACGATACGCTCCCCGGCGCAGTCACCGACGTTCCGGCAGAGCACGGCTTCTGGGTCTTCGCCTTCCAGGCCTGCGGCCTCAAGCTCCCCCGGGCGGCCGCTGCCGCGGCCGGGGCCGGTCCGCGCGCCGCGTCCCTGTCACTGAGGGGCGGACAGTGGGCCGTGCAGCTTACGGCCAGCGCGGGACCGCTGGCCGACCGCAACAACTACGTCGGAGTGGCGGGCGCCGACCTGCCGCCCGGCACCATCATCAGTCCGCCACCCTCGCCGGGCCCACACGTTGATCTGTACCTGCTGGACCCCGGCATGCCGGGCGTGCGTGCGGCCGGCAGCATCGCCCCCGGCCCGGCCGAGGAGCTGGGCTGGGACCTGGCAGTCGAGTGCAACGTGCCGAATGCCGAGGTCACCGTGTCCACGCCGGACCTGTCCTCGCTGCCACGCGGTCACTATGCGGTGCTGGAGGACCTGGACGCCGACGTGCAGCGCTTCCTGCGCACCGCCCCCAGCTATCGCTATAACACTGGCCCCGCCGCCGCCACGCGGCACTTCCGCCTGACCGTCAGCGCACGACAGCAGGGGCTGTTGACCATCACTAACGTGACGGCCGCGCCCACGCGCGGCGGGAGCGTCGAGTTCGGCTTCAACCTCTCGCAGCCCGCCAGCGTGGACTGCGACATCGTCAACATCGCCGGCCGGCGCCTGCATCGGCTGCGCAGCCGGCAGCCGCTGCCGGCCGGGGCCAACCAGATTCTCTGGGACGGCCGCACCGACATGGGCACACTCGCGCCCACGGGCACGTACCTGCTCAATCTGCGCGCCTCGGACGAGGCCCGCCAGCGCGCCACGGCAGTCCGCCGCTTCTTCCTCCAGCGCTAGGGCCTCACGAGGGGCCCGCACAACCCACTGGCGCCCCGCTCCAGGCAGGTCCACCCCACCGTCACGCCGAAGACGCGGCCAGAGGCCTGTTGAATGGGCGATCCCTACCTGATATCCGGACTGGCCGTGGCCGTGTTCGTGGGCGCGTTCCTGCTCTACGTCGTGCTCAGCCACGCGGCGCACCGGCAGAAATGGCTCACGGCCATGGACACGGGCCAGGCGCTGCTGCGCGGCAACAGCGAGAAGGACATAGACGCGGCCCTGGCCGACGAGAAGCCCGGGCGGCGCCTGGGCGCCATCATGGCCCTGGCCGACGATGCCTCCGCCCCAGCGGGCCGCAAGCTGGCCGCCGCCCTCCAAGATGAGGACGAGGACGTCCGCTCGGCGGCAGCCAACGCCCTGGCCCGCCAGAAGCGCGAGGGCGTGGTCGAGCCGCTGGCCAGGGCCGCCCTGGGCGACCCCTCGTTCCTCGTGCGCGGCGCCGCCATAGGCGCCCTGGGGGAGACAGCCGGCGAAGAGGCCGTGGACGCCCTGGTCGAGGTGCTGCGCGAGGGCGCGGCCGCCTCCATCTTCCAGGCGCGTCGGGGACGCATGGCCTGCGCAGCCATGGCGGCCGAGGCCCTGGGCAAGATCGGAGGCGCCAAGGCAGCCGCGGCACTGGGGGCGGCTCAGGCCTCGCCCCGTCGCCCCGTGCGCCTGGCGGCGCAGACGGCACTGGGGTTGATGAACCTCACGGACGAGGCCTCCAGCGAGCTGGCCGACGCCCCCGTGGTGCGCAAGCTGGCCGCCGCCCTCATCGCCAAGGGCGACGACGAGCAGGCCATCAAGTGGCTGTGGCGGGCAGCCGAGCTGGACCCGGGCGATGCCAGCACACATCACACGTTGGGCGTTATGCACCAGCGCCTGGGAGACTACGTCAAGGCCGAAAAGGCCTACGGCCGCGCCATCGAGCTCGATCCGAAGGAGCCCTTCCCTCACTTCGGCATGGGCATGATCTACCAGAGCCGCAACCAGTTCGACAAGGCCAGAGCCGCGTTCACGCAGTATCTCCGCCTGGCGCCGCGGGGCGACCAGGCCCGCTCGGCCCGCCAGTTCCTGCGCGAGATCGAGGAGATGCAGGGCTAGAGCGGCGGGCCCCAGCTCATGCGTCTCACGCCGCCCGTGCCAGATGAGGAGCGCCGCGACATGCTCAAGCTGGGGATCGTGTCTCTGGAGTCCAGTCACGTTGATGCCTTCTGCAAGCTGCTGAACGCCGACGGCGGCCTGGACGGCATGAGGGTACGGGGCGCGCGGGTGACGGCCCTGTGCCCATGGGAGAACCCGCTGGCGCGCGTGCAGGAGCTACAAGAGGCCTTTGGCATTGAGGAGGTCTTCTCGTCGCCGGAGGAGATGTTGCCCCAGGTGGACGCGGCCATGCTGCTGGCCCGCGACGGCGGCATCCACCGCGAGCAGGCCGAGCCGTTCCTGGCCGCCGGCAAGCCCACCTTCGTAGACAAGCCCTTCGCGCTCAGCGTCGCCGACGCACAGGCCATGGTCGAGGCGTCCCGCCGAGGCGGAGCACCCCTGATGTCGTGCTCCGCCCTGCGCTTCGCCGCCGAGCTGGCCCCGATCAAGGCCGAGATGCCTGAGTTGGGTCCAATCCGCCACGCCTTCTGCTCCGGGCCGGGCGAGCTGTTCTTCTACGGCGTCCACATCGCCGAGGTCGTCCACACCATGTTGGGCCCTGGCATCGAGTCGGTGCGCAACTTGGCCGATGAGCAGCAGGACATCATGACCGTCCGCTGGCAGGACGGCAAGACCGCCGTGCTCAGCCTGCTCCGCGAGGGCGCTAACGGCTTCCACTTCAGCGTATACTGCGACAAGGGGCTGCGTTCCACCAGCATCGGCGACCTCGCCTTCTACCGAAACACGGTCGCCGAGTTCGTGAAGATGTGCCAGACGGGCGAGGAGCCCGTGGATCTGGATCACACGCTCGAGATCATCAAGCTGCTGGCGGCGGCCGAGGCCTCACGCGACCAAGACGGCGCCGCCGTGCGGCTGGCGGACCTCTAAGCGTGCTCGTGACGCGGGCCGCCTACAGGGAGGCACCATGCCAATGATCAGACACGTTGCCTGGCTCATCTGCGCCGTCCTGCTCGGAGGGTCGGTCGGCCTCGCCCAGGAATCCGACCAACGGCGCGAAGACCGCATGCGGTGGTGGCGCGAGGCGCGCTTCGGCCTCTTCATCCACTGGGGTCCCGTGAGCCTCAAGGGCACGGAGATCGGCTGGTCGCGGGGCGGAGAGCGTAGAGGCAGAGGAGGGCGCGGCCCCATCCCCGCCGACGAGTACGACAACCTCTACAGGCAATTCGACCCCACCGAGTTCGACGCCGAAGAGTGGGTGGCCATCGCCAAGTCCGCCGGCATGAAGTACCTGGTCTTCACCACCAAGCACCACGACGGCTTCTCCATGTTCGACAGCAAGCTGACCGACTACAAGATCACCAACTCGCCCTTCAAGCGCGACGTCACCGCCGAGCTGGCGCGCGCCTGTCATGAGGGCGGCATCGGCCTGGGCTTCTACTACTCGCCGCCCGACTGGTACCATCCCGACTACCGGACGGAGAACCACGCGCGCTACATAGAGTACTTGCATGGACAGTTGCGTGAGCTGTGCACCAACTACGGCAAGGTGGACATCATCTGGTTCGACGGGCTGGGCGGCAAGCCTGAGGACTGGGACTCCGAGAAGCTCATCGCCATGGTCCGCCAGCTTCAGCCCGGCGTCATCATCAACAACCGGGGCGGGCTGCCCGAGGACTTCGACACCCCCGAGCAGCGCATCGGCCGCTTCCAGACCCACCGCGCCTGGGAGACCTGCATGACCATCGGGCGACAGTGGGCCTGGAAGCCTGACGACCAGATCAAGTCCCTCCAGGAATGCATCGGCGTGCTGGTGCGCTGCGCCGGCGGCGACGGCAACCTGCTGCTCAATGTCGGCCCCATGCCCACCGGCGAGATCGAGCCCCGGCAGGTCCAGCGCCTGAAAGAGATCGGCGAATGGCTGGAGCAGTACGGCGAGAGCATCTACGCCACCCGAGGCGGACCGTTTCGCCCCGGACCCTGGGGGGCCAGCACGCACAAGGGCAACACGGTCTACGTTCACGTGCTCAACTGGCCGGAGGAAGGCCTCACGCTACCTCCCCTCGACAAGAAGGTCCTGGCCAGTTCGGTCCTGACGGGCGGAACGGCCGCCGTTGAGCAGAGCGAGGACGGCATCAGCATAGCCGTACCGCCGGCCGACCGGCAGGAGAACGACACCATCGTCGCCTTGCAGCTCGATGGCCCGGCCGCCCAGGCAAGTCCGGCGTGGAAATCGCTGGCGACCGGCAAGCAGGCCACGGCCTCCAACGTGTACACGAACAACCCCGTCCACGGCCCCGACAAGGCCTTCGACGGCGACTACGCCACTCGCTGGGCCACCGACCACGGCGTCAGCGAGGCGTGGCTGGAGGTGGACTTGGGGGAGCCGACCACGTTCGATCGGGCCGTCCTGAGTGAGGAGTACGACCGCGTGCGCCAGTTCGAGCTTCAGTGCAGGAACGAGGGGGAATGGCGCACGTTTGCCCGGGGGAAGAGGATCGGGCACGACCTGATGCTCAAGTTCGAGCCCGTGACCGCGCGCTTCGTGCGGCTCAACATCCGCAAGGCCGTTGACGGACCCACTATCTGGGAGTTTCAGCTGCTGGCCCCAAGGGGCTGACGGAACGGCTCCAGGGCGCACCGGTGCCAGGGCCAAAAGAGCCGTCTAGTCCCTTCACCCCGTCGCAAGTGACGGAAGCCATTCCTCGAGCGCCGGCGTCCGCAGGTACAGCATGCCCTCCGTGGTCGCCGTCTCCCCCGGCGCGATGTCGCCCAGGAAGGGATTGACGTAAAGGCTGAGGACCGGCGGCATCGCCGTCTGCGCCACGGAATGTGTATCGCCCCAATCCATGCTCGGCACGCGAGTGCCGTCGCGCGATCTCACGCAGATCGTCCCCACGTCCGGCCGCTCGCGCCGCGTGGTCCACAGGTAGGGCAATTGGCCCCGGCCCGCCGGCGGCGAGTGTCGTTTGAGGATGTACGCGTTGGCCTGAGCGCGACCCCAGCTTCGGTCGGTCCGCGCTACCGGAACGTACTCGTCGTCCACGTAGATGAACGTGCGAATCATCTCAGGGTCGGCCACGTCGGGCACATCGCTGAGGTCCAGGCGCACGACCGCCAGCGCAGCGGGCCACTGTTGCCGTGAAAGGTTGGTCACCTCCAGGCGAAGAGCAACGATGTCCTTTCCCGGTAGCGGCGCCGCCGTTCCCACCAGCCTCACCGAGGCCTCGACCTCCTGGTCATAGACGAGGCTCCCTGGCCCAGGCCCGGGCCGCCAAGCGCCCCTGGAGACCGACCTGCGCGACCAAAGCACGCCGCTTGCCTCTTCCCACAGCACCTCTGGCAACGACAGACGAAAGGTCTGGCCCTGGAACTGCCCGCTGCGCACGGCAACGGTCGCGGGGTCCCGCAGCGTGAGCACGGGCGACGCCTTGACGGGGAACTCAGCGTGCTTGCCGTGGCATTCGGTGCATACGCGAACCGGCGGCTCCTCGGGCTGAGCACGGGAACAGGCGTGGCAGGCGACACAGTGAGCGTCAATCTCGTCGCGCCCATAGATGACATCCGGCTTAACCTGGTTATTCTCGTCCGTGACATGGCCCTGGCTCGGCCCGTGGCACGTGACGCAGCCGATGCCGGCCCCGGGGTGCTTGGATTCCGCCAGCTTATCAACCACGTCCACGTGGCAGATGGCGCAGCCGGCGGTTACCTGCCTGTCTTCCTCGCCGGCGGCCGCCGCGACCGGGGCGAGCACAACTGCGGCCGCCATGGTAATGGCGGCCGCCTTCGGTGCGCCGACCTTCGCTATTCGCAGGTGCATGCTCGTCTTCGGCTGGCCTTCAGACGCGCAGCCAGCCGCGCTCCAGCCAGCCCTCGTCATCGCAGACCGTGTGCACGGCGACGCGTCGGAGTGCGGCACTCGCCTGGGGGGAGCTCTTGGTCCAGGAGGCGCCGAAGTTCTCGATCATGTGGCTCAGCGTGTGGCAGCCGATGATGCAGCAGTCCACCAGCTCATTGTCCAGCACGAAGCGTACCATCTCCCGCGGCAGGCCCTTGTCCTCGCCGGTCAGGTCCTTGTCCTTCAGCAATGACCCCCGGGCGAAGGGCTTGATGGTCACGATCCCGAGGCCGGCCTTGTCGGCGGCGGGCAGGATCTCCTCGGCCGCCCGGTGGCGCACGTTGTAGGGCATGGAGCACATGTCGAACGCCTCGCCGTACTTCTCGATGGCTTCCAGGTAGTTCTCGGGGGTGAAGTGGCTCCCGAAACCGGCGAAGCGGGCCTTGCCCTCTTTCTTCACCTTGTCGAGGGCCTCGATGGCGTAGGACATGTCCCAGTAGTCCTCGGTGGTCATGCTCACCATCATGATGTCCACGTAGTCCTTGGGCCAGAGCTGGAGGCGCTCGTCCAGGAAGTCGTAGATCTCCTGCTTGTCCTGTTCCACGCCCTTCATCTTGTGGCAGAGCCGGAAGCACACGAGCGCCTCATCGGCTCGGCCCAGGCGCTTGAGCACCTTGCCGGGCAGCTCGTGCTCGCGAACGGCCGTGTCGGCGTCGAAGAAGTTCACGCCCATGTCCAGGGCCACGCTGATCATCTCCACGGCCTCGTCCTCGGACACCTTGCGGAAGCCCTCTCCATCCGGCACGCGCGGGTACTCCCAGCTATGTCCGCCCCAACCAACCTCTGAGAGCATCAGGCCCGTCTTGCCCAACTTCCTCTTCCTCACCTGGCCCAGCTTGAGGTCGGCGGGCTCCAGAGCAACTGCCGTCCCCAGCCCCCCAGCCAGCAAGGCCATCCCCGCCTTGCCCAGGAAGCCCCTGCGGCTGATTGACCCCGTCCGTCGGTCGTTTACCACCTTAGACCGCCTCCTCAGGCCGCCTGCGGCTGGCGGCTCAGGCTGCTGAACTCGCGCGTCAGCGCGGCGTTCTCGCCGGCCTGATCGCTGTACTCGGGGTACATGCCGACGATGACGCCGTCGTTGGGCTTGATATTCGCGAAGGTGAACTCGAAGGCCCGCCTCACTTGCTCGGGCCGCTCGCACAGGCGGCCGGCCGCCAGGATCTTGAAGGCCAGACAGGTCTTGTCGGTCTGGCGGATCGTCTCGCACATTCGGGCCGCGTCTTCCTCCAGGTAGACTTCACGCACCGGGATGGGCACGTAGCCGAGCAGCTTCTTGAGCTGCTCCCTGCTGCGGTGCCGTTCGTACACGCAGGCCATGTAGTAGTCCAGATCCCAGCCCTTCTCCTCCACGTACTCGATGACCGCCGGCATGTGCGTTGACAGGCCCACCTGCATGCCCGCATCGCGCACCTTCTTCAGATACTCCCGCGCCTGCTCGATCTTGCCCTGCTTGAAGAGGTTGTCGGTCGTCTCGCCATGGTGCGCGACCCCGATGACACCCGCCTGGGCCAGCTCCTCGACCTTCTTCGGGTTGTCCGGGTCCTCCGACTGAATGCAGATATAGTGCATCTCCAGCCCCTGGTCGCGGAGGCGCCGCCAGCGCGTATGGTCATGCCTGCCGGACTGCCACGTGTTGATGCCCACCTCCTGGCAGCGCCGCAGTAGGCCGATGACGTTCTCCTCGGTGAAGTACTTCTTCATCTGACGGTTCACGAAGACCGACAGGTGCGAGCCGCCGTTGATGGGATTGGACCCGACGATGAGCCGGGAGACCGAATGCGGCCCGAACTGGATCTGCGGTAGCATGCCTTCCTCCCTGCGAGCTTCGCGCGCCCGGCCCTCGGCCTGTGCCGCCGCCTCGGCCTCCGCCAGGCGCGCCGCCATCAACCCCAGCGGCACGGTCGCCGTCATCTTCAGGAATTCGCGCCGTGGGGCGGCCCCGCCTTTCGGCGAGCTGCCCTTGGGCGCGCCGGCTCCTCTAGCGTGCACCTCGCGCCTCCTTACGCCGTCTGCTCGGCCCCGCATTGTAGCACCAATTCCGCCTTCCCGCCAGTAGCCACCTACGTCGCCAGCGGCATTCTCCCGGTGTCGCTCCCTTCCCTGCACAGTGGCTTGCTTCCGCGATGCGAGGGGCGGGATTGCCGTGTTTCGGGTGCTTGCTCCCGAAACGACCAAGCGTCTGCGGCGGCCTCGCGTCTCACGTCTAGAACTGGTTTCATAGCCCGCTGGGCGCGCCTCTAGTCGCGGCGAGACGCCGCTCGTACAAGGTTGGGCAGGCGGTGGCCCGGTTAGGACGGTTCTGGAACCGCTTCTAGTCTCCTGGCTTCCTCCGTTCGACCCGAATCTCCGAAATGGTCGGCGTATCCGTGGCCTTGGGCATGGTCAGGCGCAGGGCCGTGGCGGTGGTCGGCGGCAGCTCGATGCGCCGGGCGCCCATGGTGCTCCCCTTCGCCAGAGGCTCCCAGTCCCCGTTGGTGCGGGCCTCCAGCGCCCACTGCTGAATGCGCGGGCCCCAGTCGAGCACCTCGTTCACTACCACCATGTCGAACGTCTGCGCCTGCGGCCAGGCCAGCATGACCCAGCAGCCATTCTCATCGCCTCGGGCCGCATTCCAGCGCGTGTTGGCCGCGCCGTCGTTGACCCTGGCGGCCTCATAGGCGGCACTCCACGCAGACGAGGCAGTGGCCGTCGCCCGCCGCGCCAGGTTGGGCGGCGCCGGTGTCCGCAGATGGACGATCAGCTCCTGCGGCGGCTGTTCTGCCCCCTCCGCGGTCACCACCACCTTGCCCACGTGCCTAGCGCCCGGCTCGACGCGCTGCTGCTCGACCGTCAGCACGAGCTCGTCCCCTTGTCGGCCTGCCGAGAGCCACTCGACGTCGGTTCGTGCCGTCCACGCCAGCTCTCCCGGGCCGAGGTTGCGCACGGGCACGCGCGCTGCGAAGGGCGGCCCGTAGTCAGCGGGCGCCAGGTATAGCAGCGTCCGTCCGAGGCTCAGTTGTGGCTGCGCGGCCGGCGTCAGCCGCAGCCGCCAGCGCACCTCGCCCGACTCCGACGGTGCGATCCGCAGCTCGACCAGGTCCCCGCGCTGCTTGGTCGCCACCGGCCCCGCGTCGCAATGCGCGCTGCGCGCCACGTATCCGCCCGCCGCGATGGCGATCACGTAGTCATCGCCGGCCACCAGATGCGATGAGCGTCCCTCGACTGCGTACCCCTTGCCCTCGCGCCTCACCGAGATGCGCTCCAGGTCCAGCCCTCCCTGGCTGATGTGGCGCGAGGTCGAGAGCACGAGCGGCTTGCCCATGTCCGCATGCACCGAGAACAGCTTCCCCTCGTAGGGCTCCAGGCCCATGGAAAGGGCTGCCGTGGCCTCGTGCAGACCCAGGTACTCGCCCTCCCAGAAGTCGTACACGTGGTACCGCCCCGGCTCGAGCCTCAGCCGCGCCAGGTCCAGCACGCCGGTCTTCGGCTCAGCGCCATAGTTGAGCAGCCCCACCACGTCCCACTGCCCCCAGGGCTTGCGCACCTTCAGGTCGAAGAGGTCGTAGCCCTGCCAGTCGGTGATGGGGTACAGGTTCGCGGGCTTGATGTCCAGGTTGGGCATGCCCCGCTGCCATACGTACGCCACCTCCGGAGACACCCTCGTCCACACGTCATCGGTCAGGAACTGCTGGCCCGTGAGCGAACGCGCCTGGGTGTTGAGCCGGGCCCGCTCCACGGTCGCCCTGTAGAGGTTCGCCGCCGCGTCGGGGTCGCACCACCAGACGACGTTGTTGAGGAAGTTCCAGCGCAGCATGACGTTGATGGCGTGGGGATGGTTGCCCGTGTCGCCGCCGATGCGGGAGCCGTTCACCTTGCCGATGGCCCCGAGCGGAATGCCCCAGCAGCCATTGATGAACTTGCCGGGCCCCACTCGCTGGCGGCCGATGTCCAGGCCGTGCCGGTAGTCATCCAGGCCCACGCCCACCGCCTTGTTGTACGCCCCGATGACGCTGGGCTGCCCGTCAATCTTGAAGAAGTCGAAGTTCCAGGTGCTGCTGACTTTGTCCCACCACATGCCGTACCACCGCTCCACCACCTCTGGACTGGTCACGTCGAGGGTGAATCCGTTGTAGCTCTTGCCGCCAAAGGTCTTGATTGGCTTGCCCTCGGCATCGTGCACGAACCAGTCCGGGTGCTCGTCGTGGACCTCGGGCGGGGCCACCGTGAAGGGCGTGAACCAGATGCCCGGAATCAGCCCCCTGCGCCGAATACAGTCCGAGATGTCACGCATGTACTGGTCGTCGTGCTTGGCGTAGTTGTCGTCGAGCTGGAACACCAGCCGCTCGCCGTAGGGCAGCAGGTGCTCGGCCACCCAGTCTATCTGCGGGTAGAGCCAGCGTTTCGTCTGGGCTGGACTCCCCTTCCAGCCCTCGATGCCATACCAGGTCATGGCCACACAGGGCGCCGTGGTCCAGTAGTGCGACTTATCCAGGGGCGCGTAGTGCTCGATCCCCAGCGTGTCGCGGTAGTAGTGCGGCTTGACCGTGCAGTTGAGCACCAGCTCCTGCCCGTTCTGCGTGGCCACAAGCCGGTAAGCGCCCGACGGCGCCGACGGCCCCTGCCGCAGGTCCACCTTGCCGTCGCAGGACACCGTCAACGCCACGTCTCTCTGGCGATCGAACAGGGACCGCGCCCCTGAGACGTGCGCCGGCCCCAGCGTAGTGGTCAGCACGCGGCCGTCCTGGGGCTGCTCCTCCTTGGTGAAGCCGATCACTGGCTCGGCGCCCATACGCAGGCGCGCTCTCGCCCGGATGCCATCGCCGTCGGTGCCCACGGCACGCAGGACGATGCTGCGCTGGTCTCCGTGAGCTTCGAAGGTCAGCGTGAGGCCCGGCCTGCCGCGCCCCCGGAGCCGCACGCGCAGAACCGCGGGGTCGCCGCCCTCGCCGGGCTCCACCTTGGCTCGGTAGCCTGCCCCATCGCTCCAGTGGGTCCCGCCGGCGTGAGTCACCGCAACCACGCCGTCAACCAGCAAGGCGCCGCTTGCGGCGTGGTGGTAGGCAAAGCGCCGCGTGCGTTCGTCGAAGACTACGCTCACGTCTCCGCTGGTTGCCGAGGCGCCTCGGGCGGGAACGGAAAGGGCACACGCGACCACCAGCGCCAGGCAGTTCGCGCTCGTTCGTCTCATGTCTACCACGCTCCTACCGGCCACGGCAAAGGCGCCGCGGGCTCACGTGCGCGGCTTGAGCGCGACGTAGTACGCGCGCGTCGTCCACCGATTCGGGCGCTTGTGGCTGAGGTAGCCGTACACCTGGATGCGCTCGAACCCGACCCGTTCCAGCGCCGCCCTCACCTCGCGCGTAGTGTGCGCTCGTTGACGGTGTATCTCCCGGAACCGCTTCACCTCGCCGCCGTCGCGCCAGACGAAGCGCATGTCTACGGTGCAGATGCGGCTCTCCTTGTCGTAGCTGCTGTGCCAGTCATAGGTCAGTCGCGCCTGGCGGCCCAGGTTGTGCTGCGTGAACAGGTTGCGCTCCAGCGCGCGCGGGGTGTTGAGGTCGAAGATGAGGGCCCCGCCCGGCAGCAGGCATTCGTACACTCCCCGGAAGGCCGCCTCCAGCTCCTGGGGATGGACGATGTAGTTCAGACTGTCGAACAGGCACACCACCAGGTCGAACGCCGGCCGAAAGCCCAAGCGGCAGGCATCCATCGCGCACACGGGCACTTCGGTCCGCCGCCGCGCCTGACGCACCATCGCTTCTGAGACGTCCGCCCCCATCGCGTCGTAGCCGCGAGCAGCCAGCTCCTGCGCTACCATTCCGGTGCCGCAGGCCAGGTCCAGCACCAGCCTGGGACGAAGCCCCAGGTCGGCCAGCAGCTCCTCCACGTAGTCCACCCACTGCCGATAAGGCACCCCGCCCATCAAGATGTCGTAGTAGGGGGCTATGAGAGTGAACTGCCGCGCCGGTCTGACTTCGTTCTCAGTGTCCATGCTCTTGCGGAACCTGTCCACCGTTGCCTAACAGCCTTTGCTGCCGACGACGTCACCTATTCGCCTGGCGGAGACGCGGCCTCATGCGCTGCTAAAGCCTCGGCGCCTGCTCGGTTGGCGAATAGCACCGTTCCCTCCTCCGTCCTGCCTAGCAGGTGCAGCGCGTCCCCATACGTCTGTATGAGCTCCTGCTCCTTTCGCTGCCCCGTGAACAGAAACACGCGGCTATCGCCGCTCAGGAGGTCCCCGATGGCGCCCTCGTCATCCAGCCACAGGCCGTCCTCTTTGGCCTCCCCGGGGTCGAAGACGAAGTCCGGTGGAGCCTGTTTCCCGACGTGGATGGCCTCGCGCCTCAGGTAGAAGGGAGCAGCGTGGACGAAGCGCAGGTAGCACAGGACGGTGTCGCTCGGCCGCGTAACGGGCTGTATGCGCCGTACCAGCCGCTTGGGCGACTTGGCGTAGGCTATGGGCACCATCAGGCCGGTGAGCGACAGCAGCAGCCCCGCCGTGGCCGCGGCCATGAGCACCACGGCCGTGGCCCTCATGCGACGCAGCAGGGCTACGCCGATCAACAGGATGCCCAGCGCCCCGGCCACGACCACTGCGGCCTCGTAGTTGGCCACGGTTGCCGACGCGATCTCCACATGGGTCCGTACGTAATAGAGCGCACCGCCTGACACGACGGCCAGAACGCCCAGGAAGGCCGCGATGCTCCAGCGTAAGGCGCGAGAGAGGGCCGCCCGACGTTCGCGGGTGGCGTCCGCCAACACCTTGCCCACCAGCAGGGCCAGCGCCGGCCAGGCGGGGAGGATGTAGACGGGCAGCTTCTCCCCTCGCGAGGCGGAGAAGAGCAGGAAGGTCACGGCAAACCAAGTCAGGCACAACGCCGCAGCATCTCCCTCTCGAGAGGGGCGCTGGCGCGCCCCGCGCAGACTGGCGCCAAGCGCGTGCAGCCAGCTCTGCTTCTCTCGCCGACGCCTCCCGCTGGTATCCGAGCGATCACCCCCGCCCGAAAGCAGGCGCCACCCCTGCACCAGCCCCAAGGGCAGGAAGGCCGTCCATGGGAAGAACGCGATGATGAGCACAGGCACGAAGTAGTAGAAGGGGTCGAAGCCGTAATGCGCTGACCCATACCGCGCCAGGTTCTCCTGGAGCAGGAAGTAGCTCAGATAGCCGGGATTGCGTAGCTCCGCCAGCGCGTACCAGGGCCCGGCCACGGCCAGGAACACTGCCAGCCCCAGTAGATGCCGGGGATCAAGCAACTCCCTCAGCTTGCCCAGCCAGGCCAGGTAGACGACGATGATGAGCCCGGGCAGCAGGGCGCCGATGGGGCCCTTGGTCAGCGTGGCCAGGCCCGCCGCCGCGTACGACAGCAGGTAGAACGCAGTCTGCCGTGCGCGGTGCTGCTCCCAGCGGGCGCGCCACCAGAGAAACAGGGCCAACATGATGAGGACGGTCAGCGGCATGTCGAACCGCAGGACCAGCCCCATGGCGAAGTAGAGCCCGCTGGTGGCCAGGACCAGGCTGGCCAGTAAGCCCGCTCGCGGGCCGAAGGCCGCGCGACCGAAGGCCAGACACACGAGCAGTCCGACAATGGCCGTCAGCGCACACGGCAGCCGGGCGGAGAACTCGGAAGGCTCCAGAGCCGAGAACGACAGAGCCATCAGCCAGAACATCAGAGGGGGCTTGGCCAGGTAGCGGACGTAGTTGACCCGCGGCGTGATCCAATCGCCGCTTTCCAGCATCTCGCGCGCGACCTCGCCGTAACGGGCCTCGTCGGGCTCCAGCAGCGGCATGGAGCCCAGTCGGAAGGTGTACACGAACCCCGCCACCAGCACCACCACGAGCACGGCCATGTAGGGCCGCTCCAGCACCCGCAGGTCAGTGAGCTCCCGTGCTCGCGTGCGCCTGCGCCTGGCCAGCCTAGCTGCCACCGCCTTCCTGCGCACCCTCCGCCAGCGCCGACTTGGAGCGGGCCTTCACGATCCGACCCTGGAGCACCACCGCGGCCCCCCACAGCACCTCGCACACGGCGACCTGGACGCGCGCTCCCAGCGCCACGGCGGCGGCGCCTGCCGTAGGCAGCACGAGCGCGAGCGCGGCCATCAACACCACCTCGCGCACCCCCAGGCCTCCTGGCGTGATGAAGGCAACGAACCCGATGACCCACGACAGGGCGCAGCCGCCGATGGCCAACGCCAGCGGCGGGCGTGCGTATCCCAGGGCCTGGGCCAGGAGGGCGACGCTGCTGCCCAGGATCACCCACACGCCGCAGAAGACCAGGAGCGCGAGCAAGAGCTGGGCATACGTTGTGGGCAGCCCAATCCTGTCGCGCTTCAGCACACGGGCCGCCACGTTCATCAGCCATTCCATCAGGCGCGGATGCACCGCCAGGAGACCCAGGGGCACGACCAGGCCGGCCATGACCAGCCAAGGCCTTTCCAGGGCATCCACGATGGCGGGCACAAACAGCACGCACGCAGCACCCACGACCACGGCCGATACACATACCAGCCCCGCCTCCACCACCTGGGCGGCCACCGACAGCTCCTCGCGCACGCGCGCGTCCCTCAGCACGTAGGCGCGGGTAACTACCGTCATCACCTTGCCGGGCACGTACTTGGCGAGCTGCGAGAAGAAGTATGAGCGTGCCGAGACCGGCAGAGCCGCGCGGCCACCCATCAGGTAGAAGGTCAGGTGCCACCCCAGGAACATGGCGGCCTGCGCCAGCAGCAGCAACAGCAGCGAGACCGCCATCGCCCCCCAACTCAGCTCCCACGTCTGCTCGTGGACGAGGCTCGACCAGCTTCTGGCGATGTAGAGTACGAGGCAGGTGAGGATGAGGACGGCAATGCCGAAGCGCACTGCCGTCCCCACGCTCTGCTTCCAGGAACTGCCGGAAGATGACACTATGGTCTCCGCGCGCTCGCCTACCGACGTGGACGCGGGCTGCCGTGCCCGCCCCCGCCCGGGGTCGCCACACGCACCACGTCACCGGCCTCGAGCTTCAGGTTGCACTTGCCCGGCAGCTCCGTCTCGCGCCCGTTGCGGACCAGCACGTTGCGGCCGGCCTCCGCAGGCGCGCCCCCGGCCAACCCATAGGGGCGAGTCCGTCGCCGATCCGACAGGAGCGAAAGCTCCGCGGCCGACAGGGCCTCGATCTCCCGTATCAGACCATCCCCGCCGCGGTAGGCCCCCGCCCCGCCGGACCCCCGGCGCAGTTCGTAGCGCCGGACGCGCAGTGGGTAAGCGTGCTCAAGCGCTTCCACGGGGGTGTTGAGCGTATTGGTCATATGGCACTGCACGCCCGACAAACCGTCCGCTCCGGGCCGCGCCCCCATTCCACCCGCCACCGTCTCGTAATAGGCGAAGGGCTCGCATCGGCGAGGGTCCAGGCCTCCGATGGCGATGTT
>JBHIEF010000023.1:0-30999 GCA_046760465.1 Armatimonadota bacterium
CGGTCAAAGGCCTTCAGCAGCGATGGCTCCATGGATACGCCCAGCCGCGTGACTCCGTCCATTCTCCGGCCTCCGGTCAGTAGCAAGCACCATAAGATCGTGTTACTAAGTGTACCCCAGGTTGTGCCTGACTGTCAAGTCTGGCTGCGTGCCGGCTGAATGGGCGTGAGTGCGGCCGTCAGACACCGATCAGGCTGCCTGTCCTGGTCAAGCGGCGATGGGGCCGCGGTGGAGGCGTGCCCTCATCAGCTCCCAAGCGCCGATGCTTGGGAAGGGCACGGACGGATGGTCACCGGCTGTACGAGCCGGGTGTTGGAGTGGGGACGGTGAGGCAGCTCCTCGGTGACCAGGGGCGCGGCGCTGTCTGCCCCTCGCCTCATGGCCACTCGAGTTTCACCGGGGCGGCGAACGTGACGGTGAGGTCAAGGTGGAACTTGTCCTCGGCGGCCACGTCGCGGCCCTGGTCCTCCATGATGGCCGGGAACCGGATCTCGAAGGTCGGCCGATCCCACTGGCGGAGGTCCTGAATCACGACGTCTGCGGGGGCGCGCAGCTCGACCGTGATCGCCTGGTCGGTGCCCTTTGCCGCCTCAGCCTTGGCTCCCTCGCCGGTCCAAAGCACGAATCTCTGCCCCTGCTGCTGCGGGAGCCCCACGATCTGCGTCTCGCCCTCGGGCTGCGCGACGAGGACCTCCTTGCCGGCGTACTGGGCCACTGGCAAGCAGATGGAGAACTGCAAGCCATTCAGCTTCATGGCCGTCGTCATGGCGAGGTCGTATTCCAGTTGGAGGCCTTGCGGGAGCGCCTTCACGGTCTCGGTGTACTGGATGGCGCCGCCGTCGGTGTTGGGGATCGGCAGCGTGCCCACGAACTCCTTCCCGGCCTGATCGGGCAGGTCGCTAACGGTGGCCGTAGCGGTCGCCTGGGGCGCGTGCTGCCATTGGGGCCCGTGGGCGTTCAGTTCGATCATGGCCAACTCCACGTCGCCTTTGGCAACCCGGACCATGCCCGAGGCGTGCAGGTTAGCGGTGAGGGCCTCCTGCGCCCACGATCCACTTCCCGCTGCCAGGAGCACAGTAGCTGCGACACTCACAACGACGATCCCTGTCTGCGGTCTCCTCATGCCGTCGCCTCCTTTGCTGAATCTGCTGCCACCTCCGGGGCGTGCTTTGTCGCCGGCCCCACGGGGCCATCGCTTCGTGCAGGTCATGATAGACACGCGGCGAAGGCTGACGGCGCCGTCAGCGGACGTCTTCGCCAGCGCATGGGTGGAGCCCTTGTCGGCACGTCCCAGAATAGCTGCATGATCTGCTGGCGGTGACGGCTTCCCACGAGGGAACGTCTCGCCGGCGAGCGCGTTGGTATAGACAAGTTCCCCGAAGCCTCGGGCGGATCCGGGCACGGCTGGGTGCGTCCTGATCAGTTGCCCAGCGGGCCGGCGCAGCCGGGGGGTCAGGGGGTGCTGCACGTGGTGAGACCATCCCTGTTGGCGATGGCCGCGCTCATTGCCGTTCTCGGCCGGCAGGCTGCGAACTCGCAGGCAGCGCGCCCGTTCGAGAGCGATGCCTGGTCTGTGCCGCCTAACGGCGTGGACACCCGGGTGCTGGCCGCCCTGGAGAAGAGGGGCATCGAACCTGCACACCCGTGCTCCGACGAGGTCTTCATCCGGCGCGTCTACCTGGACGTCATTGGCACGTTGCCCGAGCCCTCGGACGTGCGCCAGTTCCTGCAAGACGGCCGCCCCGACAAGCGCGCCACGCTGATCGAAGCCCTGCTGGAGCGGGAGGAGTTCGCCGACTACTGGGCACTCAAGTGGGGCGACCTGCTAAGGGTCAAGGCCGAGTTCCCCATCAACCTGTGGCCCAACGCCGTGCAGGCGTATCATCGCTGGATCAGGGATGCCATCAGGGAGCATCGGCCCTACGACCAGTTCGCCCGGGAGCTGCTGACCTCCAGCGGCAGCAACTTCCGCGTGCCGCCGGTGAACTTCTACCGGGCAGTGCAGGGCCGCGAGCCCTCGGCTCTGGCCGAGGTGGTGGCCCTGACCTTCATGGGGACCCGCCTCGCGAGTTGGCCGGCCGAGCGCCGCGCCAACCTGGCCGCCTTCTTCTCGCGAGTGGCCTTCAAGAAGACGGACGAGTGGAAGGAAGAGATCGTCTACCTCGACCTGGAGCCCACCGACCCGCTCGAGGCGGTGTTCCCCGACGGCACCACGGCGCTGATCGCACCGGGCGATGATCCTCGCGTGACCTTTGCCAATTGGCTGATCACCCCTGACAATCCGTGGTTCACCCGCACCATCGTGAACCGCATCTGGGCCTGGCTGCTGGGCCGCGGCATCATCCACGAGCCGGACGACATCCGACCGGACAATCCGCCCACGAACCCGGAGTTGCTGGCGTACCTCGAGAAGGAATTGGTGGCGGCCAAGTACGACCTCGGGCACATCTACCGGCTGATCCTCAACTCCCGCACGTACCAGCAGTCCTCGATTCCGCGCAGTGACGACGCGGCCGCTGAGGCCATGTTCGCGTTCTACCCGGTCCGCCGACTGGATGCGGAAGTGCTGATTGACGCGCTCGACTGGGTGGGCGGAACGGGGCAGAGCTACGCGAGCCCGATCCCGGAGCCGTTCACGTACATACCAGAGGATCAACGGTCCATTGAGCTGGCGGACGGCAGCATCACCAGTACGTTCCTCCAGATGTTCGGGCGCCCACCGCGGGATACGGGGCTGGAGTCCGAGCGCAGCAACCAGATGACTGACGCGCAGCGACTGTACCTGCTAAACTCCGGGGAGATCCACCGGCGGATTGCCAACAGCCACCGGCTGCGCAGGATCGCCCTCGCTGCGGGCGGAAACCGGGTCGAGACGATCCGGGGCGTATACATGACTATCCTGTCGCGCGAGCCCACCCCGGAGGAGCTGGCCGCTGCGCAGGACTACTGGCAGACCTCAGGGCTCGGGCCGAACGATGTGGTGACGGACCTGGCGTGGGCACTGATCAACACCATGGAGTTCCTGTACCGGCACTGAACCGAGCGGGAAGCGAGGGATTGAACATGGGTAGCCGACGAGCAGGGGACCCCGTCAGCCGACGCGGCGCGTTGAAGCGGATGCTGTGGGGAACCGCCGGACTGGCACTCGCGGATGGCAGCCTGGCCGTGGCCCAGACTGCGAGCCAGCCAACGCCAGCCGGGCACCAGCCAATCGAGGCCAAGGCCAGGGCGGTCATCCAGATCTGGATGTGGGGCGGGCCCTCTCACCTGGACACCTTCGATCCCAAGCCGCAGGCCGGCTACGACTACTGCGGGCCGCTGAACCGTCCGATCGAAACGAACGTGCCCGGGATCCAGATCGGCCAGTTGCTACCCCAGCTCGCCCAGCAGGCGGACAAGTTCTCCATCATCCGCAGCATGACCCACGGCAACAACGGCCACGAGACTGCCGCCTACATCGTGCAGACGGGCCGCCAGCCGAGCGATCGGCTGGTCTATCCGTGCATGGGCGCGATCGTCTCGCGGTTCAAAGGGTACGATAGCGGCTACGATAGCCTCGTGCCGCCCTATATCGTGCTGACCACGCCGCAGGGGCGTTTCGATGAGGCTGGCTTCCTGGGGCCGCGGTACAAACCGTTCGCCACGGGCGGCGATCCTAACCAGCAGCGCTTCGTCGTGGAGGGGATTGTCGCGGGGAACATCACGGACGACCGCCAACGCGCCCGGCGCGAACTGCTGCATTCACTGGATTCGCTCAAGCAGGCCATGCCCGACAGCCCGCAGGCCGTCAAGCTCGCGGCGAGCGAGGACAAGGCTTACGACATGATCCTGGGCGATGCCGGTAAGCTCTTCGACCTGTCCCAGGAGGCGCCGGACCTCCGCCAGCGGTATGGTCGCAATACCTTCGGTCAGTCCTGTCTGATGGCGCGGCGTCTGGTGGCCGCCGGCGTGCCGTACGTCACCATCAACTACCGGGGGTGGGACACGCACAAGCAGCATTTCCAGACCATGAACTGGAAGCTGCCGCAGTTGGACAGCGGCATGGCGACGCTGCTGCAAGACCTGGCCGATCACGGCCTGCTCGACAGCACCATCGTCTGGTGGAGCGGTGAGTTCGGACGCACCCCGCGGGTCGCGTGGGAGGCGCCTTGGAACGGGGGCCGCCATCACTTCGGCGCGTGCTTCTCAGCGGTGGTGGCCGGCGGTGGCTTCAAGGGCGGCCAGGTCGTGGGCGCCTCGGATGCCACCGGCGAGCACGTTGCTGAGCGTCCGGTCTCCCCGCAGGACTTGCTGGGCAGCATGTGTGAGCTGCTGGGCATTGATCCGGATGGCCGGCTGCCCAATCCGCGAGGCATGGACCTGAAGGTCATGGCGTCGGACCAGAAGCCGACCGAGGGAGCCGGCCGCCTGAAGGAGATCATGTAAGCTGAGCGGCGCAGCCATGAAGCGATGCGGGTGTTGGCTGGCCACGGTGTTCGCCGCGTGCCTGGCGAGCGCCTGGGGCCAGCCGAACGCCACGGGGCCGCATATCGGCTACGTCTACCCGGCGGGCGGGCAGCAGGGCACCACGTTTCGGGCCGCAGTGGGCGGCCAGTTCCTCCGGGGCGCCGACGACGCATACGTCTCCGGCGAGGGAGTGCGCGCCTCCGTCGTAGAGTACGGCCGGCCTCTGGACAACATGGAACTGGGGAGGGTGTCGAGGTTCCTGCGCGAGCTGGTGAAGAGGCGGTGGAGCGCCAGGGTCATGGAAGCGGCTGCCAAGGAGGCCGCGGACATGCCTCCCGTGCCGGATCATCCCTGGCTGCGGGACCTCGACCACAAGAGCGCCGGGGAATTGGCCCGTTTGCGGACCAAGCTCTTCGATCCCAAGAAGCAGCCCAACGCGCAGATCGCCGAGCAGGTTGAGATCGAGGTCATCATAGACGCTGAGGCCCCACCCGGCCATCGAGAACTGCGGCTGGCGACGCCCGCCGGCCTGACCAACCCCCTGCGTTTCCAGGTGGGCACACTGCCGGAAGTCTGCGAAGAGCGCCTCGTCGCTTCGGGGGAGCACGCCACGCCTGTCGTGGACCTGCCGGTGGTGCTAAACGGCCAGATCACGCCCGGCGAGGTGGATCGTTTCGGGCTTCGGGCGCGCAAGGGTCAGCAGCTCGTGATCCGCATGCAGGCGCGGGAGCTGATCCCGTACCTGGCCGACGCCGTGCCCGGTTGGTTCCAGGCGACGATGGCGTTGCATGCTCCGAACGGCAGCGAAGTCGCCTATGACGACGACTACCGCTTCGACCCCGATCCGGTGCTCTTCTACATAGTCCCCGCAGATGGCGTGTACGAGCTGGAGGTGCGCGACGCCCTCTACCGCGGACGGGACGACTTCGTCTACCGCATCGCCGTGGGGGAACTGCCCTTCATCACGCGCATGTTCCCCCTCGGCGGCCGGGCCGGCGCGCCAACGGTCGCCTCACTCGTGGGGTGGAACCTGCCGACCGAAGCGCTGCACTTGGACACGGAGCCCGGCGGCGGCGCCATCCGGTGGGTGGCGGTCGGCCAAGACCGAGGGCTCTGCAACCAGGTTCCGTACGCGGTGGACGCGCTGCCCGAGTGCACGGAAACGGAGCCCAACGATGCGCCCGGCACCGCGCAGAAGGTCACGCTCCCGCTGATCGTCAATGGCCGCATCGGGAGGCTCGGTGACGTGGACAGGTTCCGCTTCGACGGCCAAGCCGGCCAGGAAGTGGTGGCCGAGGTGTATGCGCGTCGGCTCAACTCCCCGCTGGACTCGGCGCTACGATTGGTAGACTCGACGGGGGGCGTAGTGGCCTGGAACGACGACCATGAGGACGACAGCGCTGGCCTAGTAACGCACCAGGCTGACTCGTACCTGCGGGTCCGACTGCCGCAGGACGGGGACTATTGCGTCTGCCTATCTGATGCGCAGCATCAGGGGGGCGACGCGCACGGCTACCGTCTGCGGATAGGTCCCGCGCGGCCCGACTTCGCGGTGCGCCTGACGCCCTCCAGCGTCAACGTGGCCCGAGGGCGTTCGGCGTCCGTCACGGTCCACGTGGTGCGCAAGGATGGCTTCGACGGCGACATAGACCTGGTGTTGAGGGATGCCCCCGTCGGTTTCGCGCTGAGCGAGGCGCGCGTACCCAGCGACAAAGACTCGGTCCAGATGACGCTCAGCGCACCGCGGGACGCGCCTCGGCAGCCGTTCCCCCTGCGGCTGGAAGCTCGCGCCCGGATTGGCGGCGTTACGGTCAGCCGGCCGGTAGTGCCCGCGGAAGACATGATGCAGGCCTTCCTCTACCGGCACCTCGTGCCCCAGCAGGAGCTGCTGGTCGCCCTTGCGCGACCCCGGCCGGTGCCGACCGTCTGGCGTCCCTTGGTGCCGGGCATGCGGGTGGTCAGCGCCACTCCCCTCCTGATCCCCTTGGGCGGGACGGCCCCGGTCCAGATTCAGGCTCCGCAGGTCCTGCCGGACCGGAGGCGGTCCGCGCTCCAGATGGTCCGGTTTCGACTCAGCGACCCGCCTAGGGGAGTGACGCTTCACGAGACGGCTGTGGTGCCCACCGGTGTGACCCTCACGCTGAAGGCCGACGCGAACATGGCCCTGGCGGGCGATGCCGCCAACCTGATGGTAGAGGCTTTCACTGAGCTCGAGGGTGCGGAGCCGGGCGGGCAATCCGCGGCCCGGAGCCAGCGCGTCTCCCTCGGCGTCTTGCCCGCCATCCCCTTCGAGATCGTCCGGCCCTGAGGGGGAAGACCGGCGGGGCTGGCTCTCCGCTGAGCGTCTCAGGACCTGCCTCCCCGGAGCTCCTTGCCCCTGTCAAGCACCGGTGAGGCCCGTGCGCGGACGCGTCGCGGCCCCCTGACGCTCGTAGGGCCAATCGGGGCGATCTTGCCTTCGTTTCCCCTCGAGGACGGACAGGTGGCTCGCGCCGCTTCAGCGAAGTGTTAGCGGAGACGGCAGCGACAGCCGCGTAGTCTCACTGTCTGCGAGGTGGGGCCGGAAGCCGGCGAGCCGAGGGGCGGGTGATATGACGGGACGACTGCTCACTATCGCGGCCTGCGTGACATTGGCGCACGCACTCGCACATGGGGTGTCTGCTCAGGGGCCCGAGCGCGCCGACCTTGGTCGCACGGAGAAGCTGCGCATCCTCGTGGACAAGGTCATGCAGCCCGAGGCGGACTGGGTCACCAAGGAGTGGATGGTCCGCGAGACGGCGCAGGCGGGATTCAACGTGTTCTCGCCCCGGATGGGGCACGACCGTCTGGACGAGGTGCGGCAGGTCAACGCGTGGTGTGAGGAGTACGGCATCTACCACATGCCGTGGATGCGCGGGACGCTGACGGCGCCGGCAGGCCCTGAGGCGGATGGCAAGCGCGTGCTGTGGGCCAGCGGCAGCGAACAGCCGCTGTGGAGTGTCTGTTCGGACGAGTTCTGGGACTGGACTACCCAGTACATAGTCGAGTACGCTCGGATGAACGAGGAGAACGGCCGCATCATCGGCGTGTTCCTCGACTACGAGAACTACTGGCCCGGCGGGCACGGGAACCTGTACGATATCACCTACGAGGACGTAATCCTGAGGAAGTTCGCGGAGGCGAGGGGGATCGAGGTGCCGGAGCTTGAGCCCGGCGGCAGGAAGGCATGGCTGGAGGAGCAGGGCCTGCACGACGGTTTCGCGGCATTCCAGGTGCAGCATTGGCGCCAGCGTTGCCGCAGGCTCAGGGAGGAGGTGGACCAGCACGACCCCGCCTTCCAGTTCTGCATCTACCCGGCGCCCGGAACGCCGTTCATGGTTCAGGCATGCTATGCTGAGTGGGCGACCGAGCGCGCCCCGCTCATCCTCGCCGACGCCAGTGTCTACGGCCGCCCCGGCGGCTTTCTGCTGCAAGAGCAGGCTCTCGGCCGGAACCGCCAGAAGCTGCTCGACCGCATGAAGACGCCGCAGCAGGCAGGCATCCCCTTCATCTACTCGGGCGGCATTGACCCGGTCGTCACGGGAGCCGATCCCGAGTTCTGCGGGAAGAACGCCGTGATGATCTCCGAGCTTACCGGCGGCTACTGGGTCTTCTACGAGGGTCCCAAGTACGACGGGGATCACCGCGACTACTTCCGCTGGTTCACCTGGGCCAATGAGAGAATCAGGGCCGGGCAGCTTCAGGCGTGGCACGAGCCGCGCGAGACCCCCGAGGAATGGGTGCTGAACGTGTTCGGGCAGGTCGGCGACGGCGTCGAGCTCCTCGCGCCCGAAGTGACCGGCCGGGAGCTCGTCTTCGGCAAGGTAACGCTCAGGGGGGAGAATCTCCTGCTGCTGGCGGCGAAACGCGGCCAGTCGGTCGAGGTGGTGCTGCGCAACGTGCCGGTGGCACGCTATCAGTCGCACTTGGCATGGGACCTGCGCGCCGCCGACTTGACTAAGATCCAGTCTGGGCTGATTGCGCACGACAGTGAGGGAACCGTGAGCTTCACGCCAGAGCAAGACGGGATCTACCTGCTGGGCGTGTCGGCGGGAAGCTGTGCGTACTCGGTGGTGAGCGCCAACGTCCCAGTCGGCCTGTTCGCAGCGGAGGGCGTGTCGTTCATCTACGCCGCCGCCCGGCTGTACTTCCACGTGCCGGCGGGCGCGCAGGAGTTCACGCTGACGGCGACAGGTTGGGGAAACGAGACCGTGCGGGTGAATGTGTTTGGCCCGGACGGGGAGAAGCTCGCCACTGGCCAGACGACGCCGGCCCAGCAAACCGTGGAGGTCACGGTGGCTGTAGGGGACAACGCTGGGAAGACCTGGTCGTTGACGACCAGCAGGGCGGACGAAGGCGTGACGGAGGACTACAGCATCAGGCTCTCAGGGAATGTGCCGTCGGCGCTGGCGCTTGCCCCCGAGCATGTCTTCGGCCTCGGCCAAGCTGAGTAGGACTCGGGTCCCCCGACGAGCTGAGATCGAGAGCCACGGGCAAGCTGAGCCGTCCGGGGCGTTCTGGTGCAGGGCACGTCGTAGGAGGTGAGCAACTTCGAGGTTTCGGGGGCACGGGGCTGGAAGTGCCACCTGAGAGAAGTAGACAGACGCAGTCCACCATGGAGGAGGCTGACGACTGTGCAAGAGGAGACGGGCATGACGCGTCGTGCGTTCCTGACCCGTACGGCAGCTCTGGCAGCGGCTCCGTACGTCATCACGTCTTCCGCGTTGGGCCAGGAGGAGAGGGCGGCGCCAAGCGAACGCATTACGCTGGGCGGCATCGGCATCGGCGGCAGGGGGTCAGGAGACCTCCGCTGGATGATGCGACAGCCGGACGTCCAATGCGTCGCGGTGTGTGACGTGCGCCGCGACCGGCGCGAGCGCGCCAAGGCGATGGTAGACGAGCGCTACGGGAACACCGACTGCGCAGCCTACCGCGACCTGCGTGACCTGCTGGCCCGCGACGACATTGACGCGGTGCTCATCGCCATCAGCGACCGCTGGCACACGCTGGCCTCGGTGATGGCCATGAAGGCCGGGAAGGACGTGTACTGCGAGAAGCCGTGCGCGGTGAGCATTGAGGAGAGCCGAGTGTTGGCGGACACCGCCAGGACCTACGGGCGTGTGTTCCAGGCCGGCACGCAGCGGCGCAGCGCGGCACGGTTCGTCTTCACCGTGCTGCTGGCGCGCAGCGGCAAGTTGGGGAAGCTCCACAAGCTCGTGGCCCACATCTGGGGCCGGCTGTTCGCTCCCCACATCTGGCTGGAGCCCCAGCCGGAGCCGCCCAAGGACGAGGTGGACTGGGACCTCTGGCTGGGCCCCGTGCCGTGGCGGCCGTACAACCGTGGCCACGTTGACAACCGGATGGGAGACTCGGACCTGTGGGCCGGAGGCCTCCACGAGTGGGGCGCCCACACCTTCGATCTCTGCCAGTGGGCCAACGAGAGCGACCACACCAGCCCGGTGGAGTACGAGTTCCCAGACAACGACACGGGCGAGGGCCTGGTGGCACGGTATGTCAACGGCGTGGAACTGGTGACGACCGCAGGCCACTTCAAGGGCTCGTGCGGCGTGCGCTTCGAGGGTGAGGAGGGCTGGGCACAGTGCTCCGATGGCCAGAAGCCTGAGGCCGAGCCCGCCTCCCTGCTGGACGAACAGCAGAAGCTCCTGGATGAATACGTTGAGCAGACTGGGCGGTCGTTGGACCACGTCCGTGACTTCTGCGACTGCGTCAAGTCGCGGCGGCCAGCTGCCGCTAACGCCGAGGTAGCGCGCCGGGCACATGCCATCTGCCACGTAGGGGCCATCTGCATGCAGTTGAAGCGCGATGTCAGGTGGGACCCGGCCAAAGAGGAGTTCGTCGGTGACGAAGAGGCCAACCGCATGCGCTCCCGTGCCCAACGCGCGCCGTGGCTGCTGTGAGGCCGGGCAGCGAGATGAGAACATCAATGGGGGAGAGCCACAATGAAAGCACCTCACACCGGAGCTAACCTGTCCGGGACCCTGGCTGCCTCAACGTCCGCTGCGGCCGTTGCGCAGACTGCCCAGACGGGCGGCGCCGATGAGTCCAGAGCAAAGGAGGAGCGGAGGCTGATAGCCGTGCTGCGGTCTGACGCCCCGCCGTTCGACAAGGACGTGGCCTGCCGGCGTCTGGCAGTCATAGGCACGAAGGAGGCCGTCCCCGCACTGGCAGCCTTGCTGGCCGACGAGAAGCTCTCCGGCATAGCTCGGTACGGGCTGGAGCCGATTCCGGACCCGTCCGTCAATGAGGCGCTGCGGGCGGCCATGTCGGAGCTGGAGGGAATGCTGTTGGTTGGGGTCATCAACTCGATCGGCAAACGCAGGGACCGCGAGGCCGTGGCCGAGTTGACCAAGCTGCTGGGGGCCTCCGACCAGGCGGTAGCCGGCGCTGCGGCCAGTGCGCTGGGCAAGATCGGCGGGCCTGAGTCAGCGCAGGCGCTGGAGCGGGCGCTAAGCAGTGCTCCGGCCGCGCTGCGGCCCGCCGTGGCCGATGCGTGCCTGTGGTGTGGGCAGACGCTGCTGGCCGAAGGCAGGCGCAGGCGGGCGCTGGCGCTCTACGACCGCGTCCGCAAGGAGGACCTGCCTTCGCACCTGGTGGCAGCGGCGACGCGAAGCGCCGCCCTCGCACGTCGCTCGGCCGGCATCCCCTTGCTGGTCGAGATGCTCAGGAGCGATGACGGCGAGCTTCTCGGCATGGCCCTGCGCCTGGCGCGCGAGATGCCAGGGGGCGCGGTGGCCAAGGCGCTGAGCGCAGAGCTGCCCAAACTGCCAGCCGACAGACGCGAGCTACTGAGCCAAGCGCTGCGGGATCGGGGCGATGCGGCCACCCCGCCGCCCGGTTAGCCATTCGAGGCTGCCCACAGCGAGCGCCCTCAGGCGGGGCATCATGCCCCGAAACACTGCGGCCCCAAGGGTGCGAGCTCCCGCGTGGGCGGGGCCGTCAGCGCATGGCCGTCCGGGTGGCTGCCAGCGGATGCAGGGAGGATGGCGCCGTCGCAGCGCGAAGTCAACCCGCGCATCGGGGCCGCGTGGGACTCCCCCGGGGGAAGCCGGCGTTCGCTCACACGGGGCTAACGGCAACCTGTTCCGAGATGCGAGAGGAGAACGGATCATGAGCGGAGCGTACCGCTGGGCATGGCTGGGGGCGTCCGTGGGCATCGCGCTATCGGTCGTCTGCATCGCCTCCGCGGCCGACGAGATCAACTTGCTGATCATTGATGGGCAGAACTTCCACAACTGGCAGGCCACGACGCCGCCGATCGCCGAGATGCTCCGCGAGACCGGCCGGTTCCGCGTGGAGGTGGTCACGACCCCCGACAAGGACGCTCCCGAGGAGGCCTGGAACGAGTTCCGCCCCGACTTCTCCAAGTACGGCGCCGTGCTGACGAACTACTGCGGTCAGCCCTGGCCTCAAGAGGTCAACCAGGCGTTCGAGAACTACGTGAGGGGCGGCGGTGGACTGGTCGTCTACCACTTCGCCGTGGCCTCTTTCCCCGAGTGGGAAGCGTACAACGACATGATTGGCATGGGGTGGCGGAAGAACACGTTCGGGGATAGCATAGCGCTCAACGACGACGGCGAGGTCGTGCGGCGCGCCAAGGGCGAAGGCCCGGGAGCCGGCCACGGGCCGCAGCACCCGTTCGAGGTCATGGTACGAGACAGGGACCATCCGATAATGAAGGGGATGCCCGACAAGTGGGCGCACGTGAAGGACGAGCTGTACCACGGCCAGCGTGGCCCGGCCCAGAACATGCACATCCTCGCCACGGCCTACAGCTCGCCGGAGTTCGGCGGGACCGGCCTCCATGAGCCCATGGCCTGGACGATCCCCTATGGCAAGGGCCGGGTGTTCGTCAACCTCCTCGGCCACGACGTCGCCCAGACGACCGCGCCCGACTGTGCGTCACTACTGTGCCGCGGTGCTGAATGGGTCGCCACCGGCGCGGTGACCATCCCAGTGATGGAGGGCATCCAAGTGCCCGTGCCCAACGCCGCGCCTTAAGCGCACTCGCTCCCCAGCCCAAGGGCGCATGAGCCCGACCTACGAGTCCATCTGGGCGCATCGTATTCGAGCGTGCTGACGCTCTCTATTGCTGGCAGGCGTCGGTGCCGCTATTGCGGCGTCGTCAGCCGTTGGGTGATGCGGACGAGATTGCCTGCCCGGATGGCCAGGTACTGCACGGTGTCGTCTGCAACGAAGCTGGGCCCATTCTGCACTATAGTGTCGCACTCCGGGCCGAGTTCGCCGTCGAGCATGACAGCGGCCTTGTTGGGTCCCAGCGAGCCGCCAGAGACGGCTGCGGCCACGTGTTGACTGTCGGGGCTGAAGACGGGGCTTCGTGCCCCATCGAATGCCGGCCCGGGCACGCCGTCCACAACCACATAGCGCTCCTCAGCCTTCTGCCCCACGTAGGCCGTGCGCCGGCCGTCGGGGCTGAACACGTGGCCCCAGATGTCATCGTAGGCCGGCCCCTTCCGACCATCGAGAACGAGATGGTGCTTCCCGCCTTGCTTGGGGCCGCGGCGGGCCTCGTACATGAACCGCCTGGCGTCGGCGCTGTAGCGCCAGGAGGTGACGAAGTCATACTCGGGCTGCTCTTCGCCGTCCACCGTGAACAAGTGCTTTACGTTCTCCCACTCGCCGCGACACGCGTGGACGACCACGTGAGCACTGTCAGGGCTGAACGTCGGGGAGCCGGCCGCGCTGCTGTCGTACGACGAGCCGACCACCTCGCCGTCCACCACGGTTAGCCACTGGTCTCCCTGCATCGCCAAGTAGGCGTAGCGGCTGGCGTCAGGGCTAAACACCACGCCAGCGTTGCCGATGGCGTCGAACTCGAGGCCTTCCCTGCCATCAATCACAGCCCGCCACTTCCCTCCGCGCTTGGCCTTGTAGGCGAGGCGCTTGCCGTCGGGGCTGAAGCTGAGGGTCCCGATCGCCTCATAGCTCGGGCCCCTGACCCCGTCCACCAGAACGAAGTGGTCGCCGCCCTCCCACGGCCCCGTGCACGCATGGCAGGCCACCCGCTTGCTGTCCGGGCTGAACACGGGGTGGTCCTTCGCCGTGTCGTCGTACTCGCCCGTCTCCTTGCCGTCCACCACCAGCACCCACTTGTCGCCACGCCTCCCCTTGTACAGGTAGCGCTTGCCATCGGGGCTGAAGACCACCGGAGCGTGGATGCGGTCGTAGGGCGCTTGCGGCTGGCCGTCCACGTAGACGCGTGACTTGCCCTCCGACCTGGCAGCGTAGATGACTCGTTTCCCATCGGGACTGAAGGCCAGCGTGCGCCCGGCGACGGCTTCGTAGGGCCCTAGTACCTGGCCATCAATGACGTAACACTGCCCGCCGTCCGGCAGTCCCCCGCCGTAGGCAAACCGAGTGCCGTCGGCGCTGAACAGCAGCGGCTTGTGCAGGCGCGTCAGGCGTGGCCCCTCCGTGCCATCGTGGACCACGAAGGCCATGTTCTTCTCTGCATCAATGGTGACGTAGGCGTAGTGGAGGCCGTCGGCCGAGGTGGTGGGCTCCATGCGCCTGTCGTGCGCCGGACCCAGCACCTCCTCGGTGACCGCGAGCTCGCCCCAGGCGGCCCCGGGTGCTAACACAGCGACACACGCAAACACCGCCCAGATCCTGCGGCTGGTCATCTCCGGGCCCTCCCTTCTGCTCGCGCCGTCCTCATGGGGCGTTGGCACGTTCACAGAGTCACTGCCGAAGGCAGTATGCCACACAGCGTCGAGGGTACCGCAGGAACGCTTTCGCCAAACAGGCCGCGCACACGTGGAATCGGCCGTGCGGAGCCCACCGCAAGCACACTCAGTTGCCACGAGAAGAGGCGGAGCATGACGGCCACAGCGTGCAACTTAGCGCCCAGCGCAGCATTGAATGACGTGGAAATGCAGCCGAAGGGCACCTTCGGCCCTGAGACAACCGACCGAGAACTTGGCGGGGCTGAGGACTTGAGGTCTCGGCCAGCCCCTCACGCCAGGCGCAGCATTAGCCGAGCCAGCCGCGACGCGCTTAGCGCGTCAGGCGCCTCAAAGCGCACCTTATCCGGCGGGATGCGCTCGACCCCCGGCATCAGCTCCGCCGCGACCGACACGTCGGGGTTGCGGAAGACCATCGCCATCGTGCACGGCATGTCGGGCTGGAACGGCTGCATTTGGCCCAGTGCGGCGACCGCCTCGCTCGCTGCCGCCCGGATTCTGCGCCGCGCCTCCTGTGGTGGTAGAAGCTCTGCACACGAGCGGGTTATCCCGCGTTTGACGGCGACGGTTCGGGCCCACGGCAGCAGAGCCTGGGCCTGCGCCACTCCCGCTGCGCAACTCGTGACCAGAGCGACCGGCACGCCGTAGTGGCCCGCGAACAGTGCGGCGAGGCCGGTCTCCCCGATCTCGGTGTCGTTGACCCATACTCCCCGTACCTCGCCCGTCCAAGTGTGCGATAGGGTGCCGTCCTGCGTTCCGGCCATGGCATGGTAGCCCACCAGGAAGCACAGATCGAACGACTCGTCCAGTCCCTCCATCATGCCACTGACCGGGCCCCAGCCCTGGATCAGGGTCGCCTTCGGGTTCAGCTCATCGGGCAGCAGATTCAGGGCTGAGCCGTGGGCGTCCTTGACGAGGATCTCCTCAACGCCTGCCTCCAGCGCTCCCTCGATGGCAGCATTGACATCGCCCGTCATCCACTTGCGTCCCTCGCCATATTGCCGGCCGTCCGCGCGTGTCTGCGCCGCACCATTGGTGATCCCCGTCGCCCCCTCGATGTCAGCGGAGATGAACAGCTTCATCCGGTCAATGCCTCCTGAGCGGCCTTTCGGTCATAACGCTCGCCCATCCCGGGTTGGGCATTCGTGCGGCAAGTCACGGAGCCGAGCACCGGGTACGGGAGTTCGGGGTCAGGGCAGCGACGACCTGCGTCTCCTGCGGTCCCGAAGCAGTGCGTCCAGCTCCCCGTTGGAGCTGGACGACCAGGAGGATGTCCATGATCTCATGCCGAAGGCGGCTGGTGGGAGCGCCCGTCTCACCCTAGCGAGAGAGGGCGGAATGGCGCGCCGGAATGCGACCATATGCGTGCAGGACTTAGGAGCCTGAAGATGCTGACGCGGACGGCTTTGCTGCTGCTAGCTCTGCTGCCCGCCAGTGCTGCTGTGAGGGCAGACGAGTGCTTCACGATCACGGTGGTTGACGAGGAGACCGGCCGGGGCGTCCCACTGGTCGAGCTGCGGACCGTCAACAACATCCGCCGGTATACGGACAGCAATGGCATCGTAGCCTTCAACGAGCCGGGGCTGATGGGGCAGAGGGTGTTCTTCCACATCAAGAGCCATGGATACGAGTATCGGGAGGACGGGTTCGGGTACCGGGGCGCCGCGCTGGACGTGATTCCGGGAGCCAGCGCCCGGCTTGAGATCAAGCGCATCAACATCGCCGAACGGCTCTACCGTGTGACCGGCGCGGGCATCTACCGGGACACGGTGCTTGCCGGCCTACGGCCGCCGCTCCAGCGCCCTCTGCTGAACGCGTTGGTGCTGGGCTCGGACAGCGTGGTGAACACGGTGTACCGGGGCAAGCTCTACTGGTTCTGGGGAGACACGAACAGGCCGGCCTATCCCCTGGGCAACTTCCACGTTCCGGGAGCCACATCGCTGCTGCCATCGGACGGCGGGCTGGACCCGGAGGTCGGTGTGGACCTCGACTACTTCGTAGACGATGAGGGCTTCGCCAAGGAGACGGCCCGGATGCCCGGCGAGGGGCCCACCTGGATCAACGGGCTCGTGACGCTGCCCGGCGGGGACGGGCGGGAGCGGATGTTCGCGGCCTACGTCAAGGTGCGCGGATTCCTGGAGGTCTATGAGCGCGGGTTGGTCGAGTTCGACGAACAGGGGCAGCGATTCGAGAAGGTCACGCAGTTCGACTTAGACGCGCCCGCTCTCCCTCATGGACATCCCTTCAAGCGCGTGGCAGACGGGGTCGAGTACGTGTACTTCGCCGACCCGTATCCCCTCACCCGGGTCCGCGCCAACCCGGAGCACCTGGCCCGCCCCTCAAGCTATGAGTCCTTCACCTGCCTGAAGCGCGGGACCCGCGTGGAGCAGGCGGAGCTCGACAGAGCCGAGGACGGCATGCCTCGGTATGGCTGGAAGAGGGCCACCGGCGCCGTCGGTCCCGCGCAGCAGGCCAAGCTCATCGCCGCCGGCAAGCTGAGAGCTGAAGAGGCGCTGCTGCATCTACAGGATTGCGACACGGGGGAGCCCGTCCTCGCCCACAGAGGATCAGTCTACTGGAACGAGTATCGGCGCCGCTGGGTCATGATAGCGGTGCAGTCAGGCGGGAGCTCTGCGCTGGGGGAGGTTTGGTATTCTGAGGCCGACACGCCGCTCGGCCCGTGGGTCTACGCCCGGAAGATCGTGACACACGACAAGTACAGCTTCTACAACCCCAAGCAGCACCCCATGTTCGACAAGCAGGGCGGCCGCATTATCTTCTTTGAGGGCACCTATACGCACACGTTCTCCGGGAACCCCGACCAGACACCCCGCTACGACTACAACCAGATCATGTATAAGCTGGACTTGGCGGACATGCGACTCGTTCTCCCCGTCCCCGTCTATAGCCTATCCGACGAAGGCGGGCCCGAGCGCCTCGGAACCGTGCGCCACCTCGGAGCAGCGAGGAAGGCCGGGGCAATCGCCTTCTTCGCTCTCGACCGTCCAAAGCCAGGGAGCGTGCCAGTCTACGCATGGCAGGACGAGGCAGGCGGCACGGCATTGGCGGTCAACCGGTCGTCGGTGCCGGGCCGCCGCGAGCCCCAGCCCCTGTTCCATGCGCTTCCCCCCGAGGCCAAGGACCCGCCCGCCACGGCGGCGCCGCTCTACGAGTTCGTTGCGGAGGGTGGAACCAGGCGGGCGTACTCTACCGACAGGTCGCGCGCCTTGGCCGGGTATCGGCGTTCCCCAAAGGCGGTCTGCCTGGTCTGGCGGAATCCCATTGGCCTGGCCATCCCATGGGACTGACGGGCGATCCGCTCAAGGACGCCGCTTCGGCTCCCCATCCGTAGCCAAGCCCCCTGCGCGGGCGGTCGACCAGCGCGTGACCTGGGCTGGAGTGAGAGGCACCTTGCCGCCGAGTCGGAGGAACCCATGCCCATCGCGCGGAAGACGCTGCTGCGCGGGCCGATCGGCCCGTGTGTCCGCGACTTCAGCCGACAGACATGGGAGTAGAGACATGACAGAACGCAATGCACTACGACTATTGGGCGCCGCCGTGGCAACGACGCTGGTAATGGCCGGCCTGCTGCTTGCCCAGGTAGGCGACGATCCAGCGGCCCTGGCCAACCACATCCTGACCACAACCGGGGTCAGCGGCGGCTTGGTTGTTCATGTAGATTGCGGGGACGGACGCCTGACAGCCGCCCTGCACGCGCACGAAGGCCTCCTGGTCCACGGGTTGGCCAGGGCCCAGAGAGATGTCGAGGAGGCCCGGGCCTACGTGAAGGGCCGCGGACTCTACGGACCAGTTTCGGTGGATCGCTGGGATGGAGAGCATCTGCCTTACGCCGACAATCTGGTCAACTTGCTCGTGGCCGAAGACCTGGGCGAGCTCCGCATGCAGGAGGTGCGTCGCGTTCTCGCTCCCAACGGCGTCGCCTACACCAAGATAGGTGGCCAGTGGGCCAAGAACGTGAAGCCGCGCCCCGGCAACCTCGACGAGTGGACGCACTTCCTTCACGACGCCAGCGGGAATCCGGTCGCTCATGACACGGCCGTCGGCCCGCCGCGTCGTCTACAGTGGGTCGGCAGTCCGCGCTGGGCTCGGCATCATGATCACATGGCCAGCATGACCTCGCTGGTCTCCGCCAACGGACGCCTGTTCTATATCCTCGATGAGGGCCCGGCTGCCTCCATCATGCTCCCCCCCAAGTGGCGCCTGATAGCCCGAGACGCCTTCAACGGAGCAGTCCTGTGGAAGCGGGAAGTCGAGAACTGGAACACCCATCAATGGCCGCTCAAGAGCGGCCCCGCTCACCTGACCCGTCGCCTGGTAGCCGTTGGCGATCGGGTCTACGTTACTCTGTCACTGGAAGCCCCCGTCACCGCCCTGGACGCCGCCACCGGCGAGACGCTGCTGACATACGAGGGCAGCGACCGAGCGCGGGAGATCCTGGTGTGCGACGGCATGTTACTTGCCCTCGTAGACCCGGAGCGGTCCAAGCTGCTGGAGTGGCGGCGTCGCGACACCTATGTCTGGGACAACACCCGACGCGCCAACCGCGATTGGGCCTGGGATAGGCAGACGCGACTCATCATGGCCTACGACGCCGCGTCGGGGCGGCCTTCTTGGCAGACCGAGGCACCGGTCGCGCCCTGCTCGCTCGCTGCCGACACTGCGCGGGTCATCTTCTACGATGGCGAGAGGGTGCAGTGTCTGGACCGCGCCAGGGGCGAGACCCTCTGGCAAAGCGAGCCGCTGAAGGCGAACATGCCGGTGCACACCAGCACGGGGCCGCGCACGCTCCTCCATAAGGAAGTTGTCCTGTTCGCCGGCAACACCGGGACTATGACGGCGCTCTCTGCGGCCGATGGGCGGAAGCTGTGGGAAAGCAAGAAGCACCCCTCCGGCCACCAGTCGCTGAAGGACCTGTTCGTGGTGGGCGGTCTCGTCTGGTCGGGCGCCATTGCCAACGGCCGGGACTCTGGCGTGTTCACCGGCCGCGACCCGCTCACCGGCGAAGTCAAGGAGGAATTCCCCCCCGACGTCGAGATCTACTGGTTCCACCACCGCTGCTACCCCGCCAAGGGGACCGACCGCTATCTACTTACCTCGCGCACCGGCATTGAGTTCATTGACCCGAAGACGAAGCACTGGGAGACACACCACTGGGTCCGAGGGGGCTGCATCTACGGCATCCTGCCCTGCAACGGGATGGTATATGCTCCCATGCACTCGTGCGGCTGCTACCTGGAGTCCAAGCTCAACGGGTTCAACGCTTTGGCTCCCGGGCCCGTGCCCCAGCCGGATCCGGCCGCACTCTCGGACGAGGCCAGACTCGAGCGGGGCCCGGCCTACGGCACTCCAACCGATCTTGCTGTTGCACCTGACGACTGGCCCACCTACCGACACGACCCCGCGCGTAGCGGATCCACGCCTGATTCGGTCTCCGTCGAGTTGAGGCAGGCGTGGCAGGCGCGACTGGGCGGGCGCCTCAGCAGCCCGGTCATCGCGGGCGGGCGGCTCTTGGTCGCCTCCGTTGATACGCACACCCTCCACTGCCTGGACGCCGACACCGGCCAGTCCCGCTGGAGCCGCAGCGTGGGCGGGCGGATTGACTCGCCCCCCACGGTCCACCGCGGGCTGGTGTTGTTCGGCTCGGCCGACGGCTACGTCTACGCCTTGCGTATGACGGATGGCGAGCTCGCCTGGCGCTACCGGGCCGCGCCCATGGACCGCCGGATCGTGGCGTTTGAGCAGGTGGAGTCCACCTGGCCCGTCCACGGCAGTGTGCTGGTTCACGACGGCGTTCTCTACTGCACCGCTGGCCGGTCCATCTTCCTCGATGGAGGCATCCGTTTGCTGCGGCTCGACCCGGTCACCGGACGCAAGCTCTCGGAGGTCGTCATGGACGAAAGCGACCCCGAGACGGGCAAGAACATGCAGGTCCACGTCAAGGGCCTGAATATGCCGGTCGCGCTATCGGACGTCCTCTCCTGCGACGGCGACTACCTGTACATGCGCTCCCAGAAGATGGACCTGAAGGGGAATCGGCTGGAGATACCGGTGGAGAGCGTGGACCTGCAGCCCGCGGAGGGCTCTCACCTCTTCTGCCAGATCGGCTTCCTCGATGACTCCTGGTTCCATCGCTCCTTCTGGACCTTCGGCCGCCGCGTCACCGGCGGCTACGGCGGGTGGTTCCAGGCCGCACGTCGTGTCCCTGCGGGACGGATTCTCGTCTTCGATGACGAGCGCGTGTACGGTTACGGCCGCAAGCCTCAGTACGTCGTCAATGCCTCCGTCCTGGAATACCACCTCTTCGGTGCCGACAAGCAGGTCTCCCCCGAGGCCATCGAGCGTGTGCGCAGGGCCAACGGCAAGATGAACGCCCGCCTGGACAAGAACAGCGCCAATGCTTCGGACTGGAAGCTGCGGCGCGCCTTCCCCGTGGAGGACCTGACCGCCGCGCATTACCGCTGGACTTTCGATCAGCCCTCTGTGCAGGTTCGTGCCATGGTGGCAGCGGCAGACAGGCTCTTTGTGGCCGGATACCCCGATTTCATTGACGAGCGGCGGGCCCTGCGCTTGCCCGACGATCCCGATGTCCAGCAGCGGCTGCGGCGTCAGGCTGAGGCTCTCGACGACCGATATGGCGGGCGCCTGTGGGTGGTGTCCAAAGCCGATGGCCGCCCGTTGGCGCGCTACCGCCTTGAGAGCCAACCGGTCTTCGATGGCATGGCCGCCGCCCGGGGCCGTCTGTTCATCTCCACTCTCGATGGGTCCGTCCTCTGCCTCGGCAGCGAGGGCCTGGCGGCTCTGACACGAGTGGATGAAGCCGAGGCCCTTCAGGTCATATCCGACGAGCCCGAGGAGCCCGACTACCTGAAGCCTCCTGAAGTGGACAAGAGCGGCGACTTCGCGCGCGTGGTGGGGTGCCGCGTCGTGCAGTCGAAGCTGGGCTACCGATTGAATCCGAGGTCTGCCGACCAAGTAGCCTTGGCGCTGAGGAAGCTGGAGACTCCACTGACCGGCCAGGCCACCCTCACCTGCAAGCTGATGGTTCCGGGCATCCAGGGCTTTCTACGCAATGGCTTCATCGCATTCGGCGATGGCGTGGCCGACGAGCAGCTCGTCAAGTGCGGAGTCCGGTTTCAGCTACAGAAGGCGTTGATTGTGCAGGGGAGCCTGAAGGACGGCATCAAGTCAGATTCGGCAGACGTGGACGCTCCCGTCGGCAAGGTCATGGACCTGACCGTGAAGCTCGATCTGGAGCAGCGGACTGTGACCCTCACCGTCAACGGCGTCACTTTGGCGACGAAGCTAGTGGCGCCCCTGAAAGCCGTTACTCACGTCGGATTCTGCACTGACAACGCGATCGCCGACTTCAGCCCCTTGCAGATCGCAGGGAAGTAGGCGCCGCGGGGCGGCCCACCCTCGTCACGTGTTGAGTGCACGCAGACGAGTCGCCAAACACGGCGGCCGCGGCCGTGGGGCTGGAGCCGGTACGGCACCCGCGAGGGGAGCCCCAAGAGGAAGATCCTATGAGGAAGGTTTTCCCGCTGATCGCTGCGGCCGTCATCGTCGCGGTTGTCGTGGCCATGCGGTCCCGCCGGCCCAGGCAGGAAGTAGAGGCGATCGTCTGGTACGGCCCGAGCGCGCACCCGTACGTGAGCGAGGTTCGACTGGGGGTCGAGGCGGCGGAGCGCGACCTCGGGGTGGACATCCTGAAGGTCGTAGGCCAGGAGTGGACCCAGGACAACGAGAACGCCAACATCAAGGCGCTATCTACCAAGGGCCACAAGGGATTCAGCATCTACCCGGGCGATCCGGCTGGCGCTAACGGCCTCTTTGGCCAGCTGGTACGCAATGGCCAGGTGGTGGTGGCATACGGGGCGGAGCCGGACTTGCCGACTCCGGCGGCATTCACGGTGGCCACGGACATCAAGGGCGCCGCCATGGTGGCCGCCGAAGCGCTGGTCAAGATGATGGGGGAGAGGGGCAAGGTACTGAACGTCCTGGAGACTGTCACAGACATCAACACCAAGAAGCGCGACGAAGGGATCAACGAGGTGGTTGACAGGTACGCCGAGGTTGAGATCGCCCAGACGATCTCAGATATGTTCCAGGTGAGCGTGGCCAAGGAGAAGATCCAGAGCGGTCTGGCCGCCCGGGGCGAGGAGATTGACGGGATCATCACCACCGGCTACAACCCCACCGTCGCCGCGGCGGCCATCCTCACCGAGTGGCACAAGGACCCGAGCCACAAACGCATCCGATTCATAGGCATTGACACCGACGCCACCGTCCTCCAGGCCATTCGCGATGGGTACATAGACGCCACCATCGCGCAGAATCCCTTCGGACACGGCTACATCAGCGCCACCATCCTGAAACTGATGCTGGACGGCTGGACACCGCGGCAGGACTATCAGTTCATCAACGCCGGCATCGTCGTCGTGACAGCGGATAACCTCGACACCTACGCGGACGAGGTCCGTGCGACAACGGATCGCATCCTCGCCGACGTGAAGACTGCGTATCTGAGCCCGCCGGGCTAGGGCGCCACCCGAAGGACGCACGATCCGGGGGACCCGCCAGCCGAGCAGTGCGCTCACCCAAACTGCCTCCAGTAGTCCATCAGGAGCCGCCGCATGAGCCAGGCCAGCCCCACTGAGCGACCGGCCATACTGGGGAGGCGGGAGCTCATCCCCGGCCGGACGTTGGGGCTGATCCTCGCGGCGGCCACCCTCTTCACCGTCATCGCCCTACTTTCGGACACCTTCCTGACGCCCTACACGGCTTTCGTGGTCTCGCGCCAGGTGGCGTTCTTCGTACTGATCGCGCTGGCACAGGCAGTCTGTCTGGTGGTGGGATGCCTGAATCTGTCGGTGGGCGCCATCGGCAGCATCACCACGGTCGTGCTGGGCCTCTGCCTGGACGACTGGGGCCTGCCGGCGTGGCTGGCTGTGTCCGCAGGGCTGGCCGTGGGCCTGGCCACCGGTCTGCTCAACGGGCTGCTGATCGTCAAGCTGAGGATCAACTCCTTCATTGTGACGCTGTCAACGATGTTCGTCTTCATGGGTCTGCGCTCGGGCATTTCCGGCGGAAAGCCGTACGCCGTGCCAGATTCGTTCACGGTAGTCGGGCAGGGAGGGCTGCTGGGCGTTCCCTATGTGTTCCTCCTCATGCTGGTGGTGCTGCTGGGGGTGAGCTGCATGTACCGCCACACTGCCTTCGGCAGACGAATGCTGGCCACGGGCGGCAACCCCGAGGCAGCTCGGCTCTCGGGCGTCAATACAGACGGCATGATCGTGGGCGCCAACATGCTCTCCGGGCTTCTCGCCTCTCTGACCGCAGTGCTGTGGGCGTCCGAGCTCGGCTCGGCAGCTCCGGAAACCGGCGACGCCTGGCTGATCGTGTCCTTCGCCGTGGCCATCATCGGTGGCACGGGGCTGACGGGCGGCGTGGTCTCCGCCCTGGGAGTCCTGCTGGGCGGCATCATCTACACTCTCATCCGGCACGGGTTGGTGGAGCTAAAGGCCGATCCCTACTACATGAACGTCTACCTGGGCTGCCTGATCCTGCTGGCCATCGGCATAGACCAGATCCGCGAGCTCTACGCTCGCCGGGCGCCCCGCTCGTCCAAGCTGGGCTGAGCCTGGGGCGCTCGAACAGCGGTCCCCCGTACTGGCCACGCGAGGCCGGATCGGCCCAAGCCAAGACCAGGAGAACCGGCCACCCGCCGGGAACCCCTTTGCGGTGGTCCTGCGTCTGGGGGGCTGGGCGGGCGTGGCGGATGCGTTCAGAACTGGCCACGACGGATCCGTGGCGACAGACGGGAAGCGGCCGAGGAACAGCGCTCTCGTAGCATGCGCCATCTGTGCTACGGGCTCGGTCCACACGGGAGGACAATCATGCACGACGCGAGGCGGCGAGCACGGCGCGTGAAGGGAATAGCCACGGCCACGATCAGAGGCGTAGTGCTGTTCGGGCTCCTGACGAGCCAGTTGATCGCGACGGCTCCGGGGGAGCAGGCCGACACCGACGCCCTGGTCGCCAAGGTGGTGGACCTAGCTGGCGTCAACCGCGGCATCTGCGCGCTGCTTGGCTGCGATGGCGACCTGCCCATACAGATCGCGCAGGCCACCGAGCTCCTCGTGCATGTGCGCGAACCCGAGAGCGCCGCCGTGGCGGGCCTACGGCGTCGGGCCGAGGAAGCTGGGCTCGGCATGGACCGCCTAGTCGTCGAGCAAGGCACCCTCGACCGGCTGCCCTATGCCGACAACGTGGTGGATGTCATCCTGGCGACGCGGGTCAGCCTCGAACTCCTCGCCCGCCTCCCGCTTGAGGAGGTGCTGCGGGTGTTGCGCCCGCAGGGGAAGGCCATCCTCTGCGCGGCCAAGTCAGGTGGGGCAAGTGACACGGGGAGGCAACGGCTGAGACAGTGGGCTCGGGCCGACGAAGCCCGGGGCGCCCGAACGTGGACGGATCGCTTCGGCACGTGGGCGCTGCTCAGCAAGCCTCGCTTGCCGGGCGCTGACGCGTGGTCGCACTGGGAGCACGGTCCAGACAACAACCCCGTGTCCAGCGACCAGGCCATCAAGGCCCCGTACATGACGCAGTTCCTTGCGGAGCCGTTCTACATCGGCATGCCGGCCATTACCACAGCGGCCGGTGGCAGGACCTTCCTGGCGACCGGCCACATCGCGCACCACGAGCGCGAGTGGGACATGGTCAGCAAGCTAATCGCCCGGAATGGCTACAACGGCGTGATCCTGTGGCAGCGCGACCTGCCCCCGGGGTACCTGTCGCACCGGTCCGCCTTCGTTGCCACCGAAGACACCTTCTACATGATTGATGGCGGCAGTTGCCTCATGCTGGATACACGTACTGGTGAGGAGAAGGGACGGATTCGCATCCCCGGCCTCGAGGGCGACTGGAAGTGGATGGCGATGCAGGACGGGGTCCTCTTCGTCATGGCCGGCGAGCCGGGCGGCGAGGCCAAGGTCATCAAGGGCGACCGCAACTTCGGCGGCTGGAGCTGGGGCGACCTCAGTGAAGGGTACTACGCCCGGCCCAGAGTGCCGTGGGGCTTTGGCCACACGTTGGCGGCCTACCGTCTCGACGCCAAGCGTGTCCTCTGGCGACACAAGGAGGACGCCCCCGTAGATTCTCGGGCCTTGGCCATGCGCGACGGGAAGCTGTTCCTCTATTGCCCCGACAGCTACCTGCGGTGCCTGAATGCCGGCACGGGGAAGACCCTCTGGACCAACAGCGATCCCGACGTGTTGGGCCTGATCGAAGCGCCCGGCCGAGGTCTGGTGTCCACGCCTGGCTTCCGCAGCGCCTGCATGGCCGTGGCGACCCCCAAGGCCCTGATCATCCAGGGGCAGACTAGGATGAACGTGGTGGCCGTCTCCACAGAGAACGGAGAACTGCTCTGGCAGAAGAAGAAGATCAGCAACAACCCAAACGCGATCTTCGTGGACGGAACCGTCGTGCTGGGCGTGGGCCCGGGCAGCAACCACGTGGTCTTGGACCCCGTCTCGGGGGCCGAGCTGGAGAACCTCAACTTCCGCAAGGTGGCCTGCACCCGGCTGACGGCCAGCCCGGACTCCTTCTTCGTGCGCGGCGAGGGGACGCTGCGCTTCGACCGGACGGCCAAGAGACTGCTCATAGATGGGGCGGTCCGCCCGGGCTGTAACGACGGCGCGCTTCCCGCCAATGGCATGCTCTACATCGGGCCCTGGGCCTGCGACTGCAATCTGTCGCTGATTGGCGCCATCGCCAAGTGCTCGGCCGGCGACTTCCGATTCGACCATGTGGCCACCGAGGCCGAACGGCTCCAGCGCGGGGAAGGCAATGTGGAGGACGTTGCCCCCCTTGAGGCCACGGTGACGGACTGGCCCACCTACCGAGCCAACAACCAGCGTACCTCCTCCACCACGGTTCGGCTGGCCCGCCCCAACGCGCCCGAGGGCACGCCACCAGCCCCTTCGTGGACGTATGTTCCCCCGAGGCCTCACGTACCCACGACTCCCACCGCCGCCGGCGGACTCGTGTTCGTGGCAGGGCAGGACGGCAAGGTCCGCGCCCTGGACGCCAGGACTGGCGAGCTGCGGTGGGGGTTCGCCACCGCCGGGCCGATCAAGATGCCGCCGACCATCTGGGAAGGCCGAGCGTACGTAGGCAGCGGGGACGGGCACGTCTACGCCCTGGAAGCCGCCACCGGGCGCCTGCTCTGGCGTTTCCGGGCCGCGCCCATAGAGCGACACATCATGGTCTACGGCAACCTGTGTTCGACCTGGCCGGTCAACACGGGAGTGCTCGTCGCCGACGGTGTGGCCTACTTCGCCGCGGGCATCATAGACTACGACGGCACCTATGTGTACGCAGTTGACGCCAGGACGGGCAGGATCAAGTGGCAGAACAACTCCTGCGGACACTTAAGCGCCGAAGTGCGCAAGGGCGTTTCGGCCCAGGGGAACCTCACCATCCGCGGCGATGAGCTGTTGATGGCCGGCGGGAACCAGGTCTCCCCAGCCCGGTTCAGCCTGGAGACGGGCGAGTGCCTGAATCAGCCTTTCGCCCAAGGCCAGCCGAAGGCCAATCACGGTAGGTTCGTCGGCATCTTCCGCGGCGAGCACCCCATCGTCGGTGGCAGGACGCTATACGCATCTCCTGAGAACGTCGCCAACAAGGACAGCTTCGTCGTCGGCAGCGACAAGGGTTTCGTACCGCTCAACTACGGAGGCATACCGCCGGCCTGGAACGACGATACGTTCGCGTTGGTCAACTTCCGTGACGGAAAGCTCACCTGCTGTGATGCCGAGAAGGTCGCCGACCGCGTCCAGAAGGGCATGCCGCCGGCCGACGCGCCGGGCCGGCGCATGTGGTTTGGGCTGGCCAACGTGTTCGCGGACGACGGGGCCGTCCGCTGGACCTCCGACCTGAACGAACCCAACAAGTTCGAAGTGGTATCGCTGGCGGTCTGCCCTGCCTCCGTCGTGGCAGTGGTGAAGTACCAAGTGCGGAGTCGCGCCCATCCGCAGTGGTTCCTGGCGGCCTTCAGCTCCCAGGACGGCACGCCGTACTGGTTCTGGCGCTACCCCCTGCCCTCCAAGCCACTGCCTGAGGGACTGCTGGTTGGCCGTGATGGTCAGGTCGTTCTAACGATGCTCGACGGCCGCGTCCTCAGCCTGGGCCCCAGGCAGCCGCAGACTGCGGCACGCGGGGCGCGGGACTGAGGGATGTACTCTGAGCCAGCACGGCCTGAGTCGTGGCGGGCTAAGTGGCCATGCGGAAGTCAATGGCTTCTGGTGGCGGGAACTCGCGTCGTACGTACTCTCGCAGCGCGTCGTCCACGGGCACGTTCCGCTCGGCGCTGAGCCGTTGCTCGTGAAAGCCGAACCACAGGTCGCTGAGCGAGCGCTCGCCCTCACGCAGGTCATCAACCTCTGGAGCTTCGTCGAGGATCCGTTTCACCGTATCCACTTCGCCCGCTGACAGGGCAGCTTGACCCTCCAACAACCTGATCCGGGGTACGTTCCTTAGCGACTCAGGGAGTTCGTCCATCAGCGCCAGCCACTCGCCGGGACGGCCTGCCTTGATGAGGGCCCGGCCGCACTCGACTGCCAGGGGCAAGAGGCCCGGCCGCGCTCGGACTGCGGACACCAGCAGATCGGCTGCCCTCTGGTCGTCCCCCTCCTCCTGAGCCAGGACCGCGAGGTTGCGAAGCGCCCAGGCAGTCTGGCACAGCGACAGCGACTTCTCCCACGCCCCTCGGGCGGCTTCCTTCTGACCCGCATAGCGTCGCATTACGCCGAGGTGTAGCCACGACAGCCAGTGAGTGCCGCGGCCGGCGGCCACGGCGGCCTCCAGCATCTCTCGCCACTCATCCTGGACCATCATGGAACGCGGCGCCGCGTCGGCGGCCGGCTCCGGCAGCTCGCCGTCACAAAGCAGACGCCGCCACGGGGCTTGGGCCTCTTGGAGCGAGGCATCATCGAACACGAGTTCGTCGCCGCAGAACGGCGGCTCTCCGGTAGTCTCGCGACGCAGGCGTTCCAGCGCACCCCACCCCGACCCGCGATGCAGAACCTCGGCAGGCGCTTGCCGCGCCATCCGGGCGCCAGACCGGAACTCGGCATCGAGCCGCTCGCGGGGAATGAGCGCCTCCAGGCGTTCCTCCACAACGTGCCCGGCCTCCTGCCAATCCGCACCGTGCACGGCCTTGGGGTCCGCTTCCATCAAGCCATACGCCTCGAGCCACGACCATTCCGCGCCGGCTGGCATCGGCAGGTGCTCAACCTGCGTACGGGCGAGGCCGGCCTGAATCTCGAGATAGGCGCGTCCCGGCCTGGACAGGAACTCCTGCCAGCGCTGTCCGCCGGGCCCCGTCCCCCAGGCGAACAGCTTCCGGCCTTTCAGCAGGCTAGTGGAGGTCTGCACCAGCCCCAGCCCCTCGCCGTCGAGTGCGGCGATCCAAGGGCGGTGCCCGTCGCGGATACGGTAGAAGAAGTCCATAGACCTCTTCAGCCTGGTGGTATACGTGACATCCTCGCCCTCCAGGAAGGGGATGGCCACTCGCCGCATGCGGCCCCCGTACCCGAACTGGTAGGCATGGTCAGCGGGGACTACCACCCGTGTCTCCGGCGTCTCTGGAACGGCCATGTTCGACCACCAGTACATGGGGACTGCATCGTCGTGGGGATTCTGGATTCTCACGCGAACGAAGAGCACGGGTGAGCCTTCGGGAAGGTAAGCGTCAACCTGAAAGGGCACCCGTCGGATGCGCTCCCATTCATATAGGCGTAGGACGGGCGTGCCGCCCGGGCCTGCCACTCGTGCCGCGAACAAGGGCGAGCACGTCAGCGTGCAGTGGCCGATCACGCCGATGTTCCACTCCACTCCTCCGCTGAACCACGCGTTGCGGATGGCGAGGTTGGCCGGCTGGAACACCGGGTTCATCTCCAGCAGCTCCCGCCCGCTGGGCTTGTGCACCAGCGACCACAGGCGTCCCCCGAGATCGAGCAGGAAGGTGGCGCGCAACAGCTCGTTCTCTAGGACGGCCGTCGCGAAGGCCCTGGGACGAAGCTCGCGCCGATACCCGTCCTGCATCAGGTAGGGCAGGCAGCTTCCGGGGTGGCCATAGCCGATATACCGACGGTCCTCAGCCGGGACATCGGGATCGGTCTCCAGCGAAGCGTGCACGTCGCGCCGCGTTGCCAGAGGCGGCAGAGGATTCTCTGGTCCGAGCTCGGCAGCCGGCATCGTCAGGCGATCAAGGCGCAGTTCGCTCATGGCCCGGTTCCCTGCTCCAGCGTGTAAGACAAGCCCTCGAGGTCCTGACGGCTGGGATCGGTAAAGCGGCAGTAGAGATCCCAGAACCCGTGCTCCTGACAGACCTTGATCAGCAGCGTGTTGCGCCCCTTTTCGAGGATCACCTCGGCCATGTCCTGGTCCGGGGAGGCGTCGCGGCGCTCGTTTTTGGCCAGGACCTTCTCACCGTTGAGCCACGCCGTGATGGTGTCGTCACTGCCCGTCAGCAGCAAGGCACGCTCAGTTCTGGGCGAGTTGACGCAACACAGGGCGTAGACGGCGACCTCCTCGTTGGGGGCAAAGAGCTTGGTGAAGTCCAGCCGACCGTCCTGATCGGCTGTGGCTCTCGTCCACCCAACCTGACCGCCCACGCCGGGATAGGTTCTGGCGAGGTCGGTTTCCTGCTCGGGTGGGTAGACCCGCTCGAAGCCCTCCCCGGCCCGGTTGTCGAAGGGGCCGATGACCCACCAGTCGCGGATGAACCTGGGCTTGGCCGCCCAGGTAAGGCGCTCGGCCACAGGGGGTAGAGGCGGGAAGGGCGCGTGCGGCTCCGTTTGGTACCAGTAGGCCACGCTGTAATAGTAGTTCCCGCTCTCGAAGGGCGGATTGCCCCTTCCATGCTCGATGAGGAACCGGAGCGACTCGCGGAAGGGCACGGGGTCGGGCACATGCCAGCGGTAGGCGGTCGTGTAGGGGCCGGTGCATAGTGTAACTCCGTAATAGGGAAAGCACCCGGGCCGGAGGCCGTAGGACTCGCAGAAGTAGTCCTCCGAGCCCGTGCCCTGCATGGCGTGCTGGCCGTCTATGTAGACGATCTCGTCGCCCTCGCCCCACCAGCCGCCGTCGTTGTTCTTGACGCTGAGAACGCATCCGAGCAGATGGCCCCGCCCCTGGGCCTCCAGAATGAGGTAGGGGCCGGCCGCAGGCGGCGTGCCCTGGCGATACTGTGCGTGGAAGTAGCCGACACCCTCCGGTGGCTGTCGGTAGCTCCTGTAGTTGACCTCGTACCAGTGGCGGCTGGTCATCTGGCCTTCGTTGGTGAGGGTGATGCGCGCGGAGCGAGCGAAGGGCATGGGGATGTAGCAGTTGCGCGCCGCGCCGTAGGCCGCCGGATCGGTGAGTTCGCCACGGCGCGCGTCAACGCTCATCAGGGCGGAACTGAACTTCTCGGTGAAGCCGAATCCCGTGGCGAAGAAGTCGCCGATGGGTGTCTCCACGCTCGGTGTCGCCTCCCCATCCCAGTACATGCGCAGAATGTGCGTCTGGAGGTGGTGCGGCTCCCGGCTGGTGACGTTGTCGCGAAAGTGCACGATGCAGCCGGGCCCCTGAATGTCCGCCAGGACCAGGCTATCGCCGGGCTCCAGCGGGCGCCAGTCGCGGTTGCCTCCCGTAGTATCGTGTGAGGTGATGCGGTGCATCTCGTAGTCACGCAGAGCGGGCAGCGAGTCGAGGAACGACTCGCCGGCACTAGCTGCCACGGGCGCGACCA
>JBHIEF010000024.1:0-30555 GCA_046760465.1 Armatimonadota bacterium
CCACTGCATCGTCTATACCCATGGTGAAGTTGTCGCCGATGGGCAGTAGGGCCAGGTGCAGGTTGTCGCGCTCACCGATGAGCTTCATGTCGCCGAATAGCCCCGTGTCGCCGGCGAAGTACAGGGTCCGGCCGCCGAGCGTGATGACGAAGCCGCAGGGGTTACCGGTGTAGATGACCTCCGGCTCTGTGACTGCCGACCCGTGCAGCGCCTGGGTGAGCTTGACGCGGCCCCAGGGGAACTCGAAGGCGCCGCCGATGTGCATGGGATGCACCTCCGCGCCCTGGGCCTGGCAGTAGGTGGCCAGCTCGAAGGGCGCGACGATGGTGGCGGCGGTGCGCTGGGCGATGGGCACGGCGTCGCCCACGTGGTCGCCGTGCCCGTGGGTGAGTAGGATGGCAGTTGCGTGAAGTTCGTCGGCGCTCACCGGGGCCTGCTCGTTGCCCGTGATGAAGGGGTCCAGCAGAAGGGTGGTGTCGCCGTCCTTGATCTCCCAGGCCGCATGGCCCAGCCAACGTGCGCTCGGCATTGTACCTTCCTCCCTCGTCTGGCGGCACTCGCGTGCGGCTAGAATTCAGTCGCGCTGGTGAAGTTGAAGCCCTCCACCAGCAGGGCTGGCGCCACCATGCCCTCCACCAGCACCGGCTCGGACATGGCGACGACGTTCTCCAGCACGGCCAAGGTGCTCTCGTTGAAGCGCAGGTTCTTGACGGGGCCCTGAATCTCGCCGTTCTCGACCAGGAACAGCCCATCCCTGGTCATGCCGGTGACGAGCACCTTGAGCGGATCAACCGTCCGCAGGTACCACAATCGAGTGACCAGCAGGCCGCGGTCCACTTGCTGGATCATCTCCTCAACGCTGGTGGTGCCGCCCTCCAGCACGATGTCGGTGGGATGAGCGCCGGTCGTGTTGCTGCCGCCCTGGCCATGGCCGGTAGGCTCGGTGCCGTGCTTCTGCGCCGTGAGGCGATCGTAAGCCAGGTCCCGCGCCACGCCCCTGTCTATGAGCGTCAGCGGCCGGCGCGGCAGCCCCTCGGCGTCGAAGGGCGTGCCCTGGTGCAGCGGGTGCCAGGGGTCGCTGCGTATCGTGACCAGCTCGGAGGCGATGCGCTCGCCCAACCTGTCCTGTAGGCAGCTTCGGCCCTCGTCCACGGCCAGGGCGCTGAAGTGGCTGGGCAGGAACCAGAGCATGTCGGCGACAGCGGCCGGCTGGAGGATGGTGTTGTACCGGGCGGGCTCGATGTCCCGGGGCGCGCGCGCACGCGCCGCGCCGCGCACGGCCGTCTGGGCTATGTCGGGGACATCGAGGTCCGAGACGCTGCGCCCCTGGCCACTGCCCCAACCGGTGCTGTCCTCCGCCTGGGCGGTGATGCTGAAGTCGGCCCGAGTGGAGGCGTGGTAGGCGAAGACCCCAGCCGAGCTGGCCATGGCCCGCGCCCCGGCGCTTTGGCTGAAGGAGCCGGCGACCCGGAGGCCGTTGGCCTTGGCGGCTTCGACGGCCTGCCCCACGGCAGCGGCCCGGTCCTGGGCCGTATGGGCCTGGAAGGTCGTGTCCGGGCGGAAGGCGTCGGTGGGTCGGTACTCCTGCGGGCCGATCAGGGGCAGGAGCTCCTCGTCTGGCTGGGTCAACCTGGCCGCCTCCGTCGCGGCGGCCACCATCCGGCGCAGACCCTCGTCGCTGAGGTCGTTGGTGGAGGCGCCGCCCAGCCTGTGCCCTACGCGCACGCGCGCCTGGGCGAATTGGCCCGATTCGGCCACGTTCTGGTGGATGCGGTTCTCGGCAAACCGCGTGAGGGCGCTGTCGCCCTCGCCCACCCACACTTCGATGCCGTCGGCCTCGCAGGCGGCGATGGCCTGGTCGCAGATGTCGCGGGCCTGTTGTTCAGTCAGCATACGCCACCCCCACCTTGATCTGCCGGAAGCGTGCGGGGGCGGCGCCGTGGGTCATCTGGGCCGACTGCATCGGCTCGCCCTTGCCGCAGCTGTTGATGCCGCAGGGCACCCAATGGTCCTGGTTGCAGACCGCGTCGCAGGAACCCCAGAACTGGGTGGTGATCGCCTGGTAGGTGGGATTCTTGATCAGCCGCGTCTTCTTGCCGTTTTTGATCTCCCAGCCCACCTCGGTGCCGAACTGGAAGTTGACGCGCTGCTGGTCTATGCTGAAGCTCTTGTTGGTCTCCATGTAGAGGCCGTCTTGGGTGTCCTCGATGAGTGCCTCGAGGGTCCACTCGCCCGGCATCAGGCTGATGTTGGTCATGCGCACGATGGGCACGCGCCTCCACCCGTGGGCGCGCATGGCCCCGCGGCTGCGCTCCTCTCCGATGGCCGGCGCCGTCTCGCGGCTGGTCAGGTACCCGACGAACAGGCCGCGCTCGATGAGGGGCCAGGTCTGCGCCTCGACCCCTTCGTCGTCGTAGGCTACGGTGGCCAGCCCGCCGGGCAGCGTGGTGTCGGCCATAATGGTAACGTGCTCGGACCCGTACCTGAGCTTGCGCAGCTTGTCGGGGGTGACGAAGCTGGTGCCGGCGAAGTTGGCCTCGGTGCCCAGCACGCGGTCCAGTTCGAGCGGATGGCCCACGGATTCGTGGATCTGTAGGCAAAGCTGCGAGGGCCCGAGGATGATGTCCTTGACGCCACTCTCGCATTGCGGCGCCGTCAGCAGGGCGGCGGCCTCTTCGGCGGTCTGCTGAGCATAGCCCGGCAGGTCCAGCTCCTCGATGAGTTCGTACCCCCGGCCCATGCATTGACCCACGAAAGCCGCCGGGTAGGAGCGCCGCTGAGTGTCGCCCTCGCCCACGGCCGTGGCCCAGTAGCCGGCCCCGCTCTGCACCAGGTTCTGCTGGATGAGCGACCCTTCGGTGCTGGCAAAGAGCTGCTCTTCCCGGTCGAACTCCATCCTGGCCTCGGCCACGCGCACGGGGCCGACCTTCAGCATCTCCCGGTTGCACTCAAGCAGCAGGCTGACCTTGTCGTTGAGGGACACCTGGAAGGGGTCCTTCTCGAGGGGGCGCTCCCAGACCGCCAGGTGCGGCGGCTCCTCGGCCAAGACCACGTCATGCTCCTTGAGGCTGGCGCTGGCCAGGCCGATGGCGACGGCGCGGGCGGCCACCGTCTCGACCTCGGCGCGGTCGAGGCGTCCGCTGGACGCATAGCCCCAGGACCCGTTGGCCAGCACTCGCACGCCGAAGCCCAGGTCCTCGGAGCGCTGGATGTGGCCCACCTTCTCGTTCTTGGCGTAGATGTGCTCGGTGAGGTTGCGGATGATGCGAACGTCGGCGTAGCTGGCCCCCCTGGCCTGGGCGGTGTCCAGGGCGAGCAGGGCCAGCTCCTGTTGGGCGGCGTCAACGTGTGCCAATCGCTCACCTCCGGTAGCGCGGGGTCAGTCGTTTCTCCGCAAGTATAGATGAAGAAGGCCCATGCAGGCAAGCACGAGCCCGGAGGCCACCGGCAGGGGCCAGGGGACTTGCCTGCTGATGGCGCCCACCAGCATCAGCACGCCGGAGACGCAGGCGGTCCACTTGATCAGTCCCGTCGCTCTGGCGGTGTGCAGCAGGTCCAGCAGTTCGCGTTTGGCCGACAGCGGGGTACCGCACTCCCGGCAGTGGACGGCGTGGCCCGCGTTCTCCGTGCGGCAGCGCGGGCAGAAGACGGATTGGACTTCGGCCCGCCGCTTCCTGTCAACTGCGTATTGCAGCTTGCGCTTCTCCTTGTGGTCCTTGGGGGCCAGGCGCGTGGCCTGGTGGTAGCACTCGATGGCCTCGTCGTAGCGGCGCAGGCGCAGGTAGATGTCTCCCAGGCGCGAGTGGGCATGCACGTTCTTGGGATCGAAGCGCAGGGCGCGCAGGCACTGCTCGATGTCCTCCTCCGTCAGCCGCCGCCACAGCCGCCTCTCCGCCACCGCGTTCAGGGCCGGCAGCCCGACGCAGAGCAGCACAAAGAGCAGCAGCAACGCCACCCCGGCGGGCGATCCCCAGGTACGGCCGATGCCGGCCATCAGGGCCAAGAGAGAGGCCAACGACAGCGCGAGCGCGAGTGTGGAGATGCCCCCCTCGATGTAGAGGGATACGATGCGGAAGGCGGGGTAGGCCATGAGCAACAGGCACAGCAGGTAGGGCAGGAACAGGTAGAGGAGGTCGCCGCTCGTGCCGGGTTCGCCCATGACGGAAGCTGGTGCCAGGGAGCCGGGACTGGCCCGGGGTCTCGTGGGCGCGGCTACTGACGCGTGACGCGCACCATGAACGTCATCTTCAGGCGGAACAGGTCCGGCACGCCTTCCAGCGGAGCGCCGCCGGCGATCTCCCCATCGGTGGGCGGGATCGGCTCGTCGTCGGCCGCGGGCAGGGCGCCCAGCCAGGTGGGGTTGGCGCGCAGATCGAACTCGAACAGGCCCTCGCCGCTGTTCAGGCGGCCGGCGGTGTTGTCGAAGGACCGGTCTATGGTACCGGCGATCTTGCCGGTGAAGCGCAGCTCCTCAGCGGGCACCGTGAACTGTAGGGGCCCTTCGATGGTGGTCTCCAACTGGCACAGGCCTGCCTCGGCGCCGGTGCCGACGGAGGCCAGCCTGGTGGTCTGGCGAAGCTGGATCTGCTCGCCGCCGAAGTCGGCCGTCTCCCTCGTCTCCCACGTGCCGTCCACCTCGACCGCGTAAGGCGGGAGCAGCGGGTACTCGACCTGCTCGACCAGCAGGTCCAGCAGCGCCAGGTGCTCGACGCCCAGCGCCCGTGCGCTGCCCTCTCTGCGCGCCGTGGGTGGCTTCCCGCGGGTGCGGGACCAATGACTCTCCCCCAGGCGACCCACCTTCTTCTCCAGGACCGTCTTGCCGGTGGGCACGCTGACCTTCTCGCCGTCCACGACCAGGTCGGCGGACTTCCAGGTGGTGGTGATGATGGCCGTGCCCCCCGTGGATAGGCGGGTGACCTCTTCCCGGGCCTCGATGGCTGCGGAGAGGCTCAGGGGTAGCGCCGCCTCGAGCTGCCGCGCTTCGCCGCGCCCCTCGACCACGATGCTGACCTCGGCCGCATCGCCCTTTCGCCACTGGTAGCCAAGCTCCACCTCCTGCGCCTGGGCACAACTGGCGGCCACCAGCGTCAACGCCAGCAACGGCGCCCACCTGTAGGAGGGGCCGGTGCGGCCTGGCCTGGTGCCGTCAGCTGTGGGAACGGCGTTCGTGTCCATTCTGGATTCCCCTACCGGCCCTGCGGACAGGCACCACTATCGCACGGCCAAGGCAAGGACTTCGCCCGCCTCCAGTGACAGGGTGATCTCCGGGGCGGCCCCCAGCTCCTCTCCCGTTAGTAAGGACCGGATTGCTCTGCCCTTTGTTCCCTCTAATTCCAGCTCGAGGCGCGCTTCCCGGGCCTGATCGGCCGTGTTCATGACGGTGAAGTACAGGCCCTCGGTCGGCGAGGTTCCCCAGCGCTCGACCCACACGGACTCGTTGCTGCTGGTGGCGTAAGTGACCGGCTCCCAGCCGGCCTGGGCGATGGTCTTGATGACGGGCAAGTAGCGCTTGTAGAGCGGCCGGTCGCGGTTGTACCACTCGGGGTTGGCGAAGTAGTGGTTGGAGCTGGCGTTTTCCGAGAAGAAGCCCGGGAACATGCCGTAGAACAGGCAGATCTGCATGTAGCGCTCGGTCATCTCGGCCGTCCAGCTCTCGAAGTGCGTGTTCATCAGGAACATATACGGCTTGTGCCAGGCCAGGGTGCGCTTCAGATACATGAAGGAGGGGTCGGGCTCCACGAGCCTGCCGTCGCGCTGCCAGTTGGTCTCCGTGCCCATCACGTCCAAAGGGAGGCACAGATATGGCCAGCGATGGGGCGTGTAGTTGGCCATCAAGAGCTTGCCCTGCTGGCGCATCCAGTCGCACATGTGCAGCGTGAACTCCATGGTGGACATGTAGTTGAGAATGGCCACGCGCCCGGTGCGAGCATCGAAGGTGAGCGGCAGGTCGGCGGCAGCGAAGTGCTCCCGGCGGCAGTTGCGCAGCGTGCCCCAGCCCTCGATGCTGTCGAGGTATACGCCGGCCAACCCGCCCTCCGCCTCGGCCCTCTGGAGGGCGCGCTCCAGGTTGCGCAGGTTGTAGTGGGCGAGGTTGAGGTGACCCTCTCTCTCCGGCACGTCGGGGTCGGCGCTGTTGGCGAACACCGCCCCGTCGCACCAGGGCGCGTTGCGGATCTCCAGGTGGTGCCGGCCGTGCTCGTCGAACAGACACGACTGCTCGACGGCCCAGGCCCGGTCGTAGCTGGGCGAGTCGGGCTGGCCCAGGAAGGAGCGCATGTAGTCCAGCGCCGCCTGGTGCGTGCGCGCCACCTCCGGCGGCATGCGCATCCACCAGGTCATGGGCTCCACGTACACGAAAGGCTGGACCCCGTGGTCGTTGTCCCACTGCACGTCGTTGTTGCCCTCGTGCACGGCGAAGTGGAAGTCCTCCGGCTGCTGCACGGAACTGATCTTCAGGAAGGGCATCCAGTTGCCCTGACGGTCCGGGACGCGCGACTGGTCGAAGTACTGGGGCAGCAGGTCGTAGAAGAGCTGGGCGGTGTGGCGCATGCCCCAGGGGAACTGCATGTCTGCGTGATAGAGGCTGACGGCGGCTCGGCCCGGCGTCCTGGTGTCCTGGGCCAGGCCCAGGTCGAAGGCGGCGTAGAACTCCTTGCTGCGTCCGTCGTAGGCGAAGCGGTTGACGCACGGGCTCGGCACCAAGAGGCTCTGCCCCCGGCGGTCGTTGCTCACGCAGGCGAAGGGATAGCGGGAGGTCTGGCCGATGGCGCCCACGGGGTTGCCGACCGTGTTGCTGTAGGCCTGGTCGCCCCCGATGGTGCGATACTGGCGCACATTGTCGTGCCACTTGCCGCCGACGAGGTCCTCGGGCACGACGTAGTATACGGTTATGGCTCGGTCGCGGCGGGCGAGGTCCTCCACCAGGATGTCTATGCGCTGCGTCCCAGCCGGCCCGCCCGCCCGCTTGGTCGTGACGGCCAGCTCGATCTCCGGGATCGCCTGCCGACTCTCGGTGGCGGCTGGAGCGCCCACCATATAGAAGTGGCTGTCGGCGGCCACGTCCCGAACGAGCACGGATGGCCGCTCTAGCGTCGGTGCCGGGCGCGTGGCTGCCCCATCGAACAGCACGACTCCGGGGGCCGGGCGGCCCTCCTTGAGCGAGATATCGTCGAACCAGGCCTTCCCCTTGATGCCGCGGAACAGGGCGTAGACCGTGACACGCTTCACGGGCTTCTCGGGGACGATCTTGACCTCGCGATACTCCCAGTCGTGGCTGCCGCAGGAGAAGTTGGCCGTACGGCCCCACAGCGGCGTGCCGTCCTGGTAGATGAGGTCCACGTAGATGGAGTAGTTGCTGCTGGGTGTGCCGGCCACGTCCTGGCACTTGCTCCAGCCGCTGGCCAGCAGGGGCCGGATGTCGGTGCGGTTGAGCTCCAGGCTCTGCACCGCCCCCAGGCGGAGCGCCCCGTCGGGGTTGGCGCAGAGGGCGCTCGCCCGGCCGGAGCGCTTCTCGGCGCGGTCGAGTGCATACCCGGCATCGTAGTCGCTCCAGCTCGCGAAGCGGCCGCCGTCCAGCTCGGTCAGGTCGCCGTTGGCGAGCAGCTCCTCGGTGATGGTGCCCTTGGCGGACAGCACCTCCTTGGCGATTGGCGTTGCGTGAGATGCCATGGTCAGAGCCAACGAGGGCAAGATCAAGAGCCAGCCGCTGAGTTGAGGCCAGGGCATGGTTCGGCGAGTATAGCACGGGGCATAGGGAGCGTCAACGCAGGCGCCGTCCGGCGCTTCAGGCCGCACAGGGCACCTCCCACCCGGCGGATCGGCAGGAGGCGGGAGCGGCGCGGTGGAATACGTGGCGGCGAGGACGGACATGCTGGAGTTGCGGTCGCCCATCTACCTGGTCACGCCGGCCGACCCCAGCCGCGACCTGCACGGCCTGGTCGCGGCCGCCTGCGCGGGGGGTGTGGGCATGGTGCAGCTTCGCCTGAAGCGGGTCAGCACGCGCGACTTCGTTGCGCTGGCGGAGCGACTGCTCTCGCCCGCCCGTACGGCAGGGGTGCCGCTCATCATCAACGACCGCGTGGACGTGTGCCTGGCGACAGGGGCAGACGGCGTGCATTTGGGGCAGGAGGACATGCCGGTTGCGGCTGCCAGAGGGGTGCTGGGCGCAGAGGCGATCATCGGCGCCACGACGCAGACGGTGGAGCTGGCCCGGCAGGCGCAGGCAGACGGAGCCAGCTACGTGGCGGTGGGGCCGATGTTTGGCAGCCGAGTCAAGCCCGAGAAGGAGCCCGTGGGGCCAGAACGGCTGGCGGCCGTCAAAGCCGCCGTGGACGTGCCCGTATGTGGCATCGGCGGCATCACGCGGGCCAACATAGGGCAGGTGGCCCAGGCGGGCGCCGACCTCTTCGCAGTGGTAACCGACATCGCCGACGATGCGGAGCCCGGAAGGGCCGTCCGAGAGCTTCTGGCGGCCCTCCCGTAGCGCCCTGCTTGGGGCCGTTGCGGGCTTGCTGCGGGCGTGGGCTCGACGGCCTCAAGATGAGCGGAGCATGGCACGATCATACGGGCCGCGATGGCGCCAGCATTCCTGTTGTGCTCCTGGCCGAAACGGGGCATACTAGAACCGGGCGTGTGCGTAGGGGCTCGTGCCCGGCCCGCGCAGGACGAAATGGGCGGGGCGGGGCTCCGGTGGTTGCCACACGCAGTGCCGGGGAGCGTGGCCGGCGGGAGAAGCGATGGGCAGCTTGCCTGCGACAGATCCATGGGTGCTCAAGGCCCTCATTCTCATCCCCTATGGGGTGGTAGTGGCCTTCTTCCTGCTCTGGATCATCAACATCTACCTCGACGGCGCCATCGGGCTGGTATTCTGCATCCTCCTGTGCATCGCCATGACCGGCGTGTTCATGTTCTTCGCCGGGGTGAACCTGCCCATCCTGCCCTGGCAGGGGGCCGAGAGCCTGCGTGCGCGCATCCTCAGTTGGGTGCTAATGGGCGCGGCCCTGATGACGCCGTGGCTGGTGCGACTGGCGCGGCGCGGAACTGACTACACTATGGTCAAGGGGCGGGATACGCGGGCCATCGAGCAGGCGAAAGAGGACATCGAGCGGAACCCCACCAACCCCGCCCCGCACGTGGCGCTGGCCGACATCTTCGAGCGGCAGGGCAGGCTGACGGACGCCATCCATCAACTGGAGTTGGCTCTGGAGAAGGCCCCCGGCATGAGCCAGGCGCGAGCCCGCGCAGACAAGCTCAAGCAGAGGATCTAGCCGCGGCCGCGCCAGACCCTCTTCCGTCGCCATGCGTTCCTGTTCGTGCCTACAGGCCCCCGTAGATGGCCTCGAGCAGCGTGTCGCCCACCTGGAATAGGGAGTTTTGGGCGCAGTTGTCTGGGGTGTCCGCCGTCGTGTGCCACTCGTCGTAGTTGATCTGTACGGCATTGATGTCAATCAGGTCAATGGCGGGGATGCCGGCGTTGATGAAGGGCAAGTGGTCGTCTACGATGCTGGGGCCGGGCGCCCTGACGAAGGCGCTGTGGCCGAGCAGGTCGGCGGCGTCATAGACGGCCTTGAGCAGTGCTTGACCATTGGCCCGCGAGTGCCCCTCCTGGCGCAGGATCAGGTCGTCTCCTCCCACCATGTCCAGCAGAATGGCGCGGTCGGGAGCCAGGTTGCCCATGTTCTGAACGAAGTAACGCGAGCCCAGACAGTAGCCGTAGTAGATAGGCCCGGCCGTGCCGCCGCCGGAGTCCTCCGCATCCAGGAAGATGATCTCCACGGGGAAGGGCGGGGCCTGCGCCTTGAGGGCGCGCGCCACCTCCAGGAGCACGGCCACGCCGGAGGCGCCGTCGCTGGCGCCGGGCACGGGCTGGTTGCGCTTGGCGGGATCCGGGTCGTAGTCGGCAATGGGCCGGGTGTCGAAGTGGGCCAACAGAGCCAGCCACTCGCCGGGCGCGCCCATATTGAACTGGCCGATGACGTTGGTGAACTGATAGACGGTGGCGCCGCCCAGGGCGGTCTGCGACTGGAAGGGCTGGGTGATCACGGTGTCGGCGTGCGGGGCGAGTTGCGTCTGTAGCCAGGCCACGATCTGGGTGTGGCCCGGCGAGCCGGGGGCACGGGGGCCCATGTTGACCTGGGCCTCGAGGTCGGCCCAGGCCCTGGCGGCGTCGAAGGCCGGTCGGGGGACGGGGTTGCCGCCGCCTCCGCCATTCCCGTTCCCGCCGTCTCCGCCGCCACAGCTTGCGCCCAGGGCGGCGAGGCTCAAGAGTGCGGGCGCCAGTCGCCAGTGACGCATGGTGGTCTCCTCCGGGCCTCAGGGTTCCACACGGACACAGGGGCGACCTTGGTCGCCCCTGTCTGTTGCAGCGGCGTCGGTTGAGGCCCGTCGGCAAAAGGGGGCTAGCTCGTGGTGGTCCCCCAGATGCTATCCTCGCTGACCGGCACGTCCGGAGTCAGGCTGTCGTGCTCGCCGGCGCCGGGGGGCGAGACCTCGCCAATGTGTGGCTCGGCTTCCGGCGGGGCCTCGGCGACGGCAAGGGGTCCGCTGCCCACACTGGTGGCGTTCTCGGGGGTCTCGCCGCCCATGAGGAGTGCCAGTTCGCGCGGATCGGGCGGCGGAGTGACCTCGCCTTCGAAGATGCTGGTCAGGTCGAGCCGTTCATCTGGCGGCGCGGCCGGGGCCGGTGGCTCCGCCGCCCGCTTCGGAACGCGTACAACTCGGTGACGGGGTCGCGGCCGCGGGGATGGCTGCCCGCCCTCCGCAGGCGCAGCTTCGGGCGCCAAGCTCGCCCCGGTGGGCGGGGGCTCGACCGCAGGTGCAGGCCTCTCTGCGATTGGCGTTGGCGCCTCGGGAGCCAGGCGCGGCAGGACCACGGCCCAGGCCAGCAGCGCGGCGCAGGCCAGAGCAAGGGCCGGCGCCCAGGCGCGGACGGGCGCTGGAGTGGGCAGGCGAAGCGGCGCCAGAACTTCAGCCAACCAGGCGAAGGGCCCGCGCCGCTGCTCGGCGACGGTGGCGAGGATGCGCTGACGCATTCCGGCCGGCACGGGGCGCACTGCTGGCGGGGCGGGTACGCACAGCCGGAGCAGCTCGAACTGCTCGGCGCACTGGGCGCATGCCATCAAGTGCGCCTCCAGCCGCTCCGCTACCCTAGGCTCTAGCTCGGCATCCAGGTAGGCCGACGCCGCCTCCTGTGCGGCCTTACAGTTCAGGGCTTGCGGCGCGGGGCGCTCGGCCGCTGCCGCCAGCACGCGTTCCGCCAGGGAGTGCTGAAGCTCAGCGCGAGGCCGTGAGCGAAGCGTCCGGGAGAGCGCTGCAAGGGAGTCTGCGATGCTTGCGCACGCGGCGCAGTGCTGTAGATGGTGCTTGAGCTTCTCTTCGTCGCCTTCGCCCAACTCCCCGTCGGTGTAGGCTGAGATGTCCTCGGGCGAGAAGGGGCAAGACATGTTATTGGCTCCCCAGCCGGATTACGACTGGGCAGTGTGACAATCGTCACACCGTCGGCAAACCCTTAGACAGTGACTGGCAGCGGTAGTTCCGGCCGAGGGGCAGAAAAGGAGCGCGGCGGTGGGGTGGGACTAGGTGATGAGAATGAGGCCGTAGTAGTTCTGCCGGCAGTCGTAGTCCCGGACCACTTGGATGGGGTAGCCGGCCTTGCGGGCCGTGGCGAACACGTCAATGCCGGAGGCCTCCATGGAGGGGCGGGCGCGCCCGCCGTGCCGGCAGGGGCCGGGCACGTTGCACTGCTCGCAGATGGTGCAGGAACCGGCGCTGAAGCCCAGGGCCTTGTGGTAGCCGTCCACGAAGATCTCGCGCTCCAGGTCCACCACGAACTCGCGCAGCTCGCGCCACTCATCCATGTGGATGAGTAGGGCCCAATCGTAGCAGGCGATCACCTGTGCGGTCTGCTCGGGCGTGGGAGAGTACGGCGGGCAGGTGAGCTTCTTGCCGTAGCCGCCGCAGCCGTACTGGCACTTGAGTCGGACCCAGGCGGCCGTGTAGACCTCGCGGGCCGGGATGATCTTGGCGTGAGTTGCGCCCAGCTCTAGCGCGCGGTCTACCCATTTGGCCAGGGCCTTCGGTGGCCTGCGTCTGCGTGTCGCCTTTCTGGGCATTGCGTGTCCCTCTGCCCCTCGGGTAGGCAGTTCCCGGCCAACCCATACGTGTCGGGCAGGAATGCCCGACCCACGGCAGGGCGCTGCCAGTGTCGCGCGAGAATGCCCGATCCACCGCACGCCGCTACTGGGGTCGCTCTTCCTGCGCCAGCTCCTGGCGGCCCATCTCGAAGAAGTCCTGGGCGAAGTCGCTGGTCCAGGTGCGCTCCTCGAAGCTGCGCTCGCGCAGGGACTTCAGGAACCGCTGCTCGAAGTCCTCGAAGTAGCTGCCGTAGATGTGGTAGCTGTCCGTGATGTCAACGTAGCGCCCTACGGATAGCTCCTCGCCCAGCTTCTCGCCCAGGCGTCGGGCGATCAGGCTCTGGAGGTCGGTGAGCGCCCAGATGTTCATGAAGGCGGCCTTGTAGGCGTCGCGGCTGCGCCAGTGCGTGTTCATCACCAGGGCCTTCTGCCCGTCGGCCTGGCTGATGCGGCACCAGATGCGCTGTAGGCAGGGCGGGTCCTCGGTGGGCGGATCGGCGAAGGGAATCCAGGTAATGGCCTGGGCTCGGCGGCTGTGCGGCGCCTCGGCCAGCTTGTCCACGATGTAGCCGATCTGGTCCACGGGCTCGATGGGATCCGTCTCGCCCGACGAGCTCAGGTAGGCCAGCCGACCGCTGTCGCTGAACGGGGAGAAGTACTCCAGCTTGCTGCCGTAGCTGAACAGCCGCTGGTGGTAGGTGTAGGTCCACTTGCCCTCGGCGGGGATGATCCAGTGGTCGTGCACGCCCTCCACGACCTCGGCGCGGTACTTCTCCAGGTCCTCCAGGCCGCCGGGGAAGGCGCGGTGCAGCCGGGGCTCGGCCGTGGGCTGTTCCACGCACATCATCATGGTGCAGTCGCGGCTGGGGGGATCGTCCGGCTGGTCGTACTCGGTGCGCATGCGCACGCCTTGCTCCCAGCAGGCCAGGACCGACTTCTCCCAGGCCTCCGGCAGCGTCTTGCCAGTGACAGATAGCGCGGGGATCATGGGCATACCTCGGTAGACGTGGCGGCTGTTGCGCCAGGATGGTCAGCCAAATGGACGACCCACCGGCGTTCAAGGAACGCTGAGCTGGAGCCCTTCCTCGGGCACGAACTGGTGCAGGTAGTCGGCCGACTCTTTCAGCTCCGTAAGCACACGCTCCTCGGTGTGGGTGGAGCCGGGGATGACCTCCAGCACGAGGTAGGACTGAGTTACCGGCTCCATCACCTCGCGCAGCGGGTTGTCCTGCCAGGTCCGGTGCGACTGCTCGATGGCGGCCATCACCTTTTCCATCTCGATGTGGCCCTGGCGGTTGTAGTGCTCGTTGAAGGGCCAGTGGGCGCTGGCGTCCGGAGTGGTCTGCTGGAGGTGGATGATCTCGGCCACGGCCGCGAAGCGCTCCAGCCACTTGAGGTAGTCCACGTCGTCGCCGGTAGCACCGTAGTGCACGCCGGCGGCGTGGCCCACGTCCACGGTCACGTAGACGGGCACGCCGCGGGAGTCGCGGTTGATCTCGCGCAGCATCATCTCGCACTGCTCCAGCGTCCAGGGCACCTCGCTGGGGATGTACATCTGCTCATCGTAGATGCTGCGCAGGCCCTTGGCCTTGGCGATCTCGGCCAGGTCGCGGAAGATGCCACAGACGCGCTTCAGCGCCTGCCGGTGGCGCTGCTCGTCCTGCCAGACCTCCACGGGAAGGGCGTCCCAGTGCCCGCCGATGGCGTCGGTGCCCATGGCCAGGGCGATGTCCATGTTGTTGACGATCCACTGCTTCATGCGCTCACGGGCGCGGGGGTCGCTGTGGGAGAGGCCGTGGAAGCGATGGGTGGCCACGCCGGTGTAGATGTCGCAGATCTTGACCTCGTGGCGCTCTGCGGCCTCGCGCACTTGGCGGGCCTGGTCAAGCTGGAACTCCGTGTTGCCGCTGAAGAACGGGTCAATGACGTCGGCGCAGAACTCGTGCACCCGAAAGCCGCACTCGCGGGTCAGGCGCATCCAGTTGTCCGGCTCCTCCCAACGGCGCGTGCAGAAGGCGCCGTTGACGGCCAGTTGCAGGTCAAGCGTTCGGGGCATGGCAATACCTTTCGGGCCCTGGTTGCGGGAGTGGGACCGGCGCTACTAGTTGCGCAGCATGGCGTTGGCGAGCAGGCCGAAGGCCAGTGCGGCCGCCACCAGGCAGATGCCCGCTCCGGGCTCGTCGGGGTGCAGAAGGTAGAGCACCAGGCCCCCGATGATGCCGAGGAAGCCGGTGATGGCGGAGCCCACCACCGCCCAGATTGCATAGGTCTCGGCTGTTTGCCTCGCCCTCTCCCTCTCATTGCCTTGGTCGGGCATGGAATTGGCCTCCCTCTTGATCGTAGCGTCTGGAGCACCGAGCTACTCGGTGCCCAGGACGTTCGACTCCGCGACATGTCATTCTGAGCTGGTGGCCTGCCGGCTCGGACGGCAGGCCGCAGCGAAGAATCTCGTGCAGGACGTCTCGCGTGTGGGAACGAGACCCTTCGCTAGCGCTCAGGGTGACACCCGGCTACCGCATCTCCTGTCCGCCAGTGACGTTCACGGCCTGTCCGGTCATATATGCCGACTCGTCGGAGCACAGGAAGACTAGTAGGTTGGCGACGTCTTCGTAGGTGCATCCTCGGCCCATGGGGACCTGGTCAACGTACTTCTGGCGCACTTCCTCCTTGCTGATCCCCCAGCGCTTGGCGTACTGGTCGTAGAGACTGTTCACCCACATGGGCGAATCGAGCAGGTTCCCCGGGCAGATGGCGTTGACGCGGATGTTGTGCGGCGCCAGCTCCAGGGCCAGGCTCTGGGTCAGCCCTATGCCGCCGAACTTGCTGGCGGCATAGGCGGAGTTCTTGAAGGAGCCCTTCTTGCCGCTCTTGGAGTTGATCTGTATGATGACGCCCCGTTGGCGCGGGATCATGACGCGCGCCGCGTGCTTGGCGCAGATCATGTAGCCCCACAGGTTGACGTCCACCACCTTGCGCCAGGTGTCCACGTCGAACTCGGTTATCTCGCCGGCGGTCAAGATGGCCGCGTTGGCCACCAGGATGTCCAGCGGGCCGACCTGCTCCTCGGTCTCGTCCACGAGCGCCGCCACCTCCGCCTCGCAGGTGACGTCGCACTTCAGTGCCAAGGTCTTGACCTTGCACTGCTCGCCAATGCGTTTGGCCACTTGCTGAGCGCCGTCCTCGTCAATGTCGCCGATGGCCACGTGAGCGCCCTCCCGAGCCAGGCGCTGGGAAAGCGCCTCGCCCAGGCCCTGCGCGCCGCCGGTGACTATGGCGACCCGGCCCTCCAGACGTTTCACGGCGACCCACCTTCCTGCTCTGGCAGCTTCAGCCGAAACAGCTCGGCCTCTGCCTCCGTGGTCCAGATCTCGCCCTCGGCCAGCTCGCCGTACACTGTGGGCAGTGAGTCCTTCAGATCCGGGAGGGCGGTCAGCGGGAGGTCTTCCAGGTGCGGGTAGATGACCACCTTGCCGGGGAAGCGCCCGTCGCGCACGCCCTCCAGGCCTTCCTTGCTGGCCCGGAGGTCCCCGACGGCGGCCACCGAGCCGTTGGGCGACAGCTCCCCGCTCTCGGCCTTGCCCAGCGTCAGCTCGAGATGGCTGATGCGGGAGCCGCTGGTGCCGGTGAGTCGGTGGCCACGGGCGGCGATGGGGGTGAGGTCCAGCCGTGCCGTCGTGCCCTTGACCAGGCCAGCGAAGATGTTGAGGACGCCGTCCTGGGCCAGGAAGGGAGCCGCCTGCTCGATGAGGGCGGGAACGGGAGCAAGCAGCACGATGTCGGTGAAGCCGCGACCGTCGGTGATGGTGGCGAGCTCGGCCGCAAAGTCCTCGGCGCTGCTGTCCTGCGGGTTGAGGCAGACCAAGCGGGCGCCCCGGCGCTCGGCGGCCGGCTGGAAGCGCCGCTCCAGGAGCGCCAGGCGTTCGCCGTCAATGTCGGTGGCGAGGATGACCTCCGGGCCGCCCCGCATCTGGGCGGCGCGCTGCACGTGCATCTGGCCCATGGGCCCGCCCGCCCCGATGAACCAAGCAGCGCCTCGAGGGGCCAACTCGCTCTCGCGCGGAGCCTGGTAGGCCCGGGCGAGCAGTGGCTGGTCGGTGCCCAGGAAGTGTATGCCGTCGTAGTGGATGCGGCCCACATCCACGTTCACAGGCTCGGGGAGGGGCTCCGCCGAGCAGATGGCCAGTATGCCCTCGGGCGCCAAGTGCGTCGCGGCGCTCTCCAGCAGCTCACCCGCCAGTGGCCCCAGAGCGATGACATCGTCGAAGCCATTCGGTGCGTGCTCCTGAGCGATGGACGCCAGATCGCCGGTGACCAGATGGAGCTCACGCGCCAGCCGCGCGGCCTGCCGTCGGACGGACTCGGGCACGAAGTCGTGGATCAGGGCCAGGCGGGGGCGGGGGTCCTGGGGCAGCTCCCAATGGGTGCCGGCGGTGCTATCGGCCAAGATGAGCAGAACGCCGTCGGGTTTTGGGCCAGGGCGGTGCTCGGCGAGGTAGGAGCATTCCACGCAGGCCCAGGGCTCGGCCAGACCGGCTTCGGCATAGCCGGTCTTGGCCTCCACCGGCAGCAGATAGCAGCCTTCATCCCCCTCCAGGACTTCCTTGCCCACGGCCACGTACTGGGCCAGGGCCCCCTGAAGGGCGTAGCCGAAGGCCATGCCGACGCCCTGATAGAAGATGTCGGCCTGAATGACGAAGCGGTCGCCCACCGCGAACTGCTCGGCGAGGTCCTCGCCGACCTTGACGACGGTCAGCGCGGCCTCGTGTCCCGGCGTGACGGGCTCGCGCGAGAGGTCCCGGCCGCGCAGGCGCGGGTGCTGGTCGCCCAGGCGGATGATCTTGATGTCGGAGAAGCACAGCCCGCAGGCGTCCACGCGCAGCAGCAGCTCGCCGCGGCCGATCTCTGGCAGCGGGATGGTGGAGGGCTGGTCGGCGCGACCGAAGTTGTCCATGCCGGCGCCAAAGAGCTGCCAGGCCAGCATTCGCCGGGGGAGCGGCGCGTCGGCACGTCTGTAGGCGGCGATTCTGTCGGGCATGGAGCTTCCTGTAGCTGGTCCGCAAGTAGGCAGCCTGTGCCACGCCGGCGTCTACTTGTCGGCGATGAGCTTCTCGCGGTACTTCTCGTCCGGCCGCGTGTAGATGCGGGCGACATGCTCGGCCGTCATGTAGACGGGCCCACCGAGTGCATAGGTGCCGATCAGGACCTTGGCTACCTTGTCCCACATGTGTGTTACGCTCTCCACCTCGGCGGGCGACTTGCCGGCGGCGATGATCCCGTGGTTCTGCATCAGGATCGCCCTGGGTGCGACCTCGTGCTCGTCAAGGTACGCTTGAACATGCGCCTTGACGGCGCGAGCCAGCGGCACGCCGGGGTCAGTATACGGCACATAGGCCGGAGCGATGCCGCAGCACACGATCTCGTCGGGGAACAGCCGTCCGCTGATGGCCTCGGGGCCCCGCTTCGAGCAGAGAACGGTGTTGACGGACGTGGGATGGGTGTGGCCCACGAATTCCACGCCCGGCAGGTCCAGGAGCAGGGCATGCAGGAACGTCTCCACCGAGGGGCGCAGGTCGCCCTCGGGCTGCACCCGTGCCGCCAGCAGGCGCTCCTTGACCTGCTCGTCCGTCAAGTCCCCCGCATCGAGCGCGGTCAGGATGGCGGCCAGGTCCACCTCGACGAATCCCTGCGCGGTGATGCTGCCCAGCTCGAAGCCGCTGGCCTTGACCAAGAAGGTGCTCTCACTGGCCCGGGCGGAGGTGTTGCCCTCGCCCAGGATGACGTACTCGCGGGCCGGGTCACCCAGCCGGTGAGACATCTCGATGAGTTGCCTTAGAGCGAACTGCCTCTGCATGGCCGTCCCAGCCCAATAGTGTGGCGGCATGTTCCTCGGACGCGTGGGGCATCCCTCCTGGGCCAATCTGGGAAAGGGAACGGGGAGGGGTGTCGCGAACATGGGGCGCCGCGCATCGTCGCTTCGCGGACCTCGCGCCTACGAAGGGAAGCCGGGATGATCATAGGCTGTGCAGTGTGGACTATCAACGCGCCGACGCTGGCGGAGAGGGTAGAGTGGATAGCGGAACAGGGCTTCGAGGCCATCAGCCTCATCACCACCAAGCTGGCGCGCGACGAGGCCGACCTGGGCTTCTGTCAGAACCTGGTGCGGGATCACGAGCTGACCACCACCTTCCATCTGGGGATCGGCAAGATCGAGAACGGCCCGCATTGGGGGCAATGGGAGGAGCAGATGAGGGAGGTAGAGGGGTGGCTGGGCGCTGTCGGACGGGTGGCGCACGTGAGCTTCGACGCGGGGATGAGGGAGGTGGGTCCGCAGCGGTATGAGTGTGCTTACCAGGCCACGGCGGAGGTGCTGCGGGAGACGATAGGGCGTCTGGCCGACCACGGCGTGCAGGTTCTGATCGAGAACGGCTGGGGCCCGCGGGGCACGGAGGAGCCCCTCCACCGGCTGAAGGAGGCCGTGGGTGACGACAGGCTGGGGATGCTCCTGGACCTGGGTCACACCAACATCCGCACACACCTCCATGGTCTACAGCCGGCGGATTACGTGGCCTCGCTGCCCCTGGCCATCCACGAGCTCCACGTGCACGACAACGACGGAGTCAGCGACCAGCACGAGGGTGTTGGGGCGGGCTGCATTGACCTGTCCGCCATGTGCCGCGGCCTGAAGGTCAAGGGCTTCGACGGCATCGCCACGGTGGAGGTCTGCCCCGGCGTGAAGCCCATTGACCAGGGCGACCCCGAACAGATGTGCAAGATATCGCACACGAAAGAGGCCTTCGACCAGGCATGGCGGGAGGCATAGGCCGCACCTCGTGGCCAGCAGGACGGGAGGATTGCCGTTCCAGGCCGTCGAAAGCACGGAAAAAGGGCTCTGAGGGGCATCTACGGCCGCGATCGGGCGTTTCTGGCGCCTCGCATTGCACTCTACGTACCGTCGTGTCAACATTATCCACACCGTTGTCAACAGGAACGCGTGGATAACGTGAGCAAGCCCACAGGGGGCCTCAGCGGCCCAGGGAGGCAGGCAGATGGCCGACACCATGACGGCGGCGGTGCTGCACGGGGTCGAGGACCTGCGCATTGAGGAGGTCCCGGCTCCGAAGCTGGAGTCGCCCGACGAGGTGCTGGTGCGTATCGGCCGGGTGGGGGTGTGTGGGTCGGACATACACTACTATAGGCATGGACGCATCGCGCACTTCGTGGTGGAAGAGCCCATGATCCTGGGGCATGAGTGTGCGGGGGAAGTGGTGGACGTGGGGGCAGGGGTCACCAACCTCGAGCCCGGCGATCGCGTGGCGCTGGAGCCGGGCATCCCCTGCCGCCAGTGCAGCTTCTGTCGCACGGGTCGCTACAACCTGTGCGCGGACGTGGTGTTCTTCGCCACGCCTCCGGTGCACGGGGCTTTCTGCGACTACGTCACTTCCCCGGCGGACTTCGCCTTCAAGCTGGCAGAGAACGTGTCGCTGGAAGAGGGCGCCATGTGCGAGCCGCTGGCGGTGGGCATGTATGCTACCATGCGGGCGGGGGTGGGCCTGGGAGACACGGTGGCCGTGCTGGGTGCGGGGCCGATCGGCCTGCTCACCATGCAGGCCGCCAAGGCGCGGGGGGCGACCACGCTCATAGTGACCGACGTGGAGGAGCCTCGGCTGGAGATGGCGCGCAAGCTGGGCGCAGCCCACGTCATCAACGCCCGAGAGCAAGACGCGGTAGCCGCCATCAAGGACTTGACCGGTGGCGTGGGCGCGGACGTCGTTCTGGAGGCGGCGGGCACGGCCACGACTGTGCAGCAGTCGCTGCAAGTGGCCAAGAGCGGCGGTCGCGTCATCATCGTCGGGCTGCCGACGGAGGATGAGGTGTCGCTGTCCATGCCCGATCTACTGAGCCGCGAGCTGGAGGTGGGCGGGATCTTCCGCTACGCCAACGTCTACCCGCAGGCCATCGCCGCCATCGCCAGCGGGTTGATTGATGTCAAGAGTCTGATCACGCATCGCTACGCCCTGGCCCAGACTGAGGAGGCTCTGGTCTTCGCCGATACGCACAAGGCCGAATGCCTCAAGGTGTCGGTGGAGGTGTAGCGGCTCCCGCCGGGCCGTGCACGGAGGCAGACATGCTGAGTGACCTGAGCCCCGAGACGCGCATGTGGCTGCTGTTGATCGTGGGCTACGGCGCCGTCATCGGGCTTTTCTGGCTGCTCATGATCAAGCCGCGCCGCGACGCTCAGCGCAAGCACCTGGACCTCATCGGCAGCCTGCGCAAGGGCGACAAGGTGGTGACGGCCGGGGGCATTCACGGGCGCGTGAGCACCGTGCGCGACGACACCGTGACCCTGGAGGTGGCCGAGGGCACGCGGCTGAAGTTGGACAAGGCCGCGGTGAGGAAGCGGCAGGACGAGGATGAGTAAGGCCGGCCCCAGGGCGGAGAGTGCAGCCACGTGTTGAGCTTCCTGGAGTCCCATGCGGGTGTGTTGGCGGCCGCGGCCTGCTTACTGAGCCTGGCGCTGCTGGTCTGGCTGGCGATCCTGAGTGGGCGGGTGCGCAGCGTGACGCCGCACATGAGGCACCTGGTGCGGGACATGGAGGGCAAGAGTGCGGCCGAAGTGCTCCAGGAGCACTTGGGCAACATGGAGCTGATGACCCGCCGGGCCAGCGAGATCAAGCTGTTGGGCGAGGACCTGGCGCGGCGTCAACACTTCAGCCTACAGAAGGTCGGCTTCGTGCGCTTCGACTCGGAGGAGGAGCTGGGGGGCGAGCTCAGCTTTTCGTTGGCCCTCTTGGACGAAAGGGACGATGGGGTGCTGCTGACCAGCATCTACCGCCTGGAGGAGTGCCGCATCTACGCCAAGGCAGTGCAGGCGGGACGGGCGGAGGCGGGCACCTCTCCCGAAGAGGACATCGCCCTAGAACGCGCGCGTCAGTGGCAGGGCTCCTCGCCGCCGGAGTTGGACGTCTAGGCTGAGGGCAAGAGGCGCGCGCGTTAGGGCAGGGAGTAGACGACCACGTCGCGGAAGTTGGCCGCGCAGTCACCAGCGCCGAGCCCGATCCGGCCCGGGGCCAGAGGCTCCGGGTCTTCGTATTGCAGGGCGGGCGCGCCGTTAATGGCCAAGCTGATATGACTGCCCCTCTTGGCCGCGCGCACGTCGAAGGCACGAGGTAGGTTGCAGTGGTCGCCCATGACGATGCGCAGGCGGGGATCGTCCGTCTGCGCCACTACTTCGCCCTTGCGCAGCAGCTTCGTCACCGTGCCCCCTGCGGCGATCACGAACCTGTAGCCGCTGTCTGGGTCGCCGCCGTCCCCGCAGAGGGCGACGGAGATGTCGTGGTAGGGGAAGTGCTTGTGCTCCCCGCTCTCGTACCCCTCCGAGTACTCGCTCACGTTGAAGTCCACGACCACGTCGGTGGTGCACGGCTGGCGCCACCAGGTCAGGGCCAGTGGCTGCCCGAAGCCGGTGGTCCAGTAGTCCCAGGGGATGCAGGCCATGCCGGAGTGGACCTGCCAGCGGCCATGGGAGGGCACCCATCCCGGAGCAGGCCGGTCGAAGCGGTCTACAGTGGCGCGGAGGTTTGCCAGTCGCAGGTCGTCGAAGACGGCCTGGCCCGCAGTCACCCAAATGGCGGGACGACCGTCTGCCAGGGGCTGGGGGTCGGTGTAGGTCAACCCGACCTCGCCGGCCGCGCCGCCCACGCCGTTTCCGTCGCGGAAGAGGGTGAGCGTGTTGGGCCAGGAGACCTCGTCTGCCGCGAGCGCGTCCAGCTCGGCGACGACCTCCCCGCGGCGCAGGAGCCGTAGCGAGGGCTGTGGGCCGCCGGCGATGGCCAGCGCGTAGCCGGTGGCGACGTCGCTGCCGTCGGTGCATATGGCCAAGCCGGCCGTGCCCTCCGGCGCCGTGGGCAGCGTTGCCGACAGCATGACGCTGCCGGGAGCCGCCTGCCGGTGACTGAGGACGGCCCACTGACCCGTGCGGGCCATCCCGCGCATGGCTCGGCCCCCGCCCTCGAGAGCTTGCGGGCGCCAGGACCCGGCACTGCGACGCCAGAGGTAGCCGATGGCGGGCAGCGACTGATTGTGGCCGGGGCCGGGGACGGACTCGCCCTCGCAGCGCACCAGCGAGACCGTGGCGGCCGGGTCCGGCCCCAGTGACTGCGCCTCGACATCGTCGAAGGCGACCTTGCGATGCCCCCTCACCAACAGCCCGGCGCGTCCCTCACGGAGGGCGAAGTCGTAGGCGCGGCCCAGCTCGCGCCCGTCAGCTTGCACTATCATCTGCGGTCCGCGGGAGAGCACGCTCAGACGCAAGGCGTCGCCCGCGCGCCCGCTTCGCTCCGGCAGGTCGCCCTCGGCCAGCGAGGTCTCAACGCCCTCCAGCTTCCTGACCAGGCGCCACCTCCTTGCAGTCGCAAGCAGGGCGTAGTGGTTGTGCTCGTCCCGCGAGCGGAACACCAGCCCGCCGCTGGCCGCGCCGGGCTTGACGGTGGCGGCGAGAGAGGCGTCGCGCCACGTGCGGTGGGCAATCAGGGCCAGGGCGTCGGAGCTGGCGGAGCCGACCAGCTTGCCGCCATCGCGCTGCCAGCGCCCGGCGGCGAACTCCCAGCGGCCGGAGGGCTTGCTGGCGAAGGGGTCGCTGAAGCTCTCCAGCCCCTGGGCGGCGAAGTCGTCGAAGTGGACCTTGCCGGGCCCCGAGGCGAACAGGCCGACGCGGCCGGAGGCGCTGCCGTGGGCTGGGGCGGTCAGGATGAGTTGCCCGTTGAGGAAGGCCCGGATCTCTGTGGGTGAGGCCTCCACGCGCATAGCGTGCCACAGCTCGGGTGGGCAGGACGCCGGCGCCTCGGCCAGCACGCTGCGCTGCCCTGCCCGCACGCGGAAGAGCTCGGCTTTCCCGCGCTCCGCGCCGGGGAGCACGGCAAGAGCTGTGAAGTCGTTCCCGCTCCCGAAGAAGGCGAGGCCCATCCAGGTGTCGGCGCGCGCGAGGGCAGAGACCTCGAGGGCGTAATCCTCCCAGAAGTCGTACCCGGTCACGGACAGGGCGTCATCGCCCTGCGCTGCGTACCAGGAGGCGCCCGGCGGCCCACCGTCCCTGGCGGTGAGGCCGTCGCGGTAGATGTCTATGTGCCAGGATCCGCTCGCCGGCTGCCAGATGGCCTCGCGATTGGGCTCGGCCAGGAAGTCATCCGCGAAGGCCACCGGCTCGACGGGCTGCACCAGCACGTCGGTCACCGCGAGGCCCGCCCGATCGGCCGCCACGGATACCTCGCCCCGGTGGCAGCTCCCGTCCCACACCTCCAGCAGGAGCTCGCGGCCCGCCTCGACACGCAGGCGCACGGGCCGGCGTTTGATGACGACCTCGACCTGGCCATCGCCACGCAAGGCGGCCCCGCCCTTGGCCAGGCGCCGGGCCTTGCCGTTGGCGCAATGTAGCAGCGCAGTCCCTCGGCGCGAGAGCTCCAGGGCGTAGAAGCGATCTTCCTCGCGGCCGAAGATGAGCCCAGCCGAGGCGTCCTTGGGCGCGTCGTCCGCCCGCAGGACGAAGGAGATGTTGTAGCTGTTGTCCTCGACCGTGTCCAGGGGGTCGCCCGGCTGGAGGACCGGCGGCGCGGCCTGGCCCGCGCTTAGACTCAGCAGCATGACCGGCACCAGGGCCAGAAGGCGGGGGCTCAGGAGGGGCCGCAGTGGCAAACCGTTCACCTCGTGATGCATGGGCAGCACTTGAGTGAGGAAACACGTGCGAGGGCGGCGATGTTCCTGTCTAGCCCCCAGCCGAGGCGAGGGCTGACTTCAACGCTTGGCGGGCGATGATGAGCGTCTCCTCAATCACACCGTCGGTGTGCGCCAAACACAGGAACCACACGTGATCGGGCGGGAAGTAGACCCCGGCCTTGGCGCATTCCGAGAAGAACTTCACCTTGAGCTCGTCCAGGCCCTCCCCGAACCGCAGGAAGGGCATGGGACCGGCGCCCGTCGTGTGGGCGTCCACACCGGCGTCTCGCATGATCTCGTCCAGGCCAGCGCGCAGCCGTTCTCCCCGCCGCCATAGCTCCCGCACGCCGTCGTGCTGCTGCATCTCCTCGATGGTGGCCAGCGCGGCGGCCACCCCCATGGACTCGCCGTTGAAGGTGGCGGCCACCCAGACATCCTCGGCCTGCTGCATGATCTGCCGGCGCCCGACCACCACGGCTATGGGCCATCCGTTGGCCATGGCCTTGCCGAGGGTAGCCAGGTCCGGGGTGACGCCGAAGTGCTCCTGCGCGCCGCCCAGTGCGTATCGGAAGCCGGTCTTTATCTCGTCGAAGATGAGCAGCGCGCCGTTCTCGTGACACACCCGCTTGACGCCCTCCAGGAAGCCCTGGGCCGGTGCGTCCATCAGGACCGGCTCCATGATCACGCAGGCGATCTGGTCCGGGTTGGCCCGGAAGCGTTCGGCCAGCGAGTCGAGGTCGTTGTAGGGGAAGTCGAGGGTCAGGTCTGACACGGCCCGAGGCACGCCGCGGTTGCCCGTCTGGCACCAATCGTGCCAGCCGTGGTAGCCGCAGCGGACGACCTTCTCCCGGCCGGTGACGGCGCGGGCGATCTTGACGGCCGCGCTGGTGGACTCGGAGCCGGAGATGAAGTAGCTGACCATCTCGGCACAGGGGATGATCTCGACCAGCTTCTCGGCCAGCAGAATCTCCAGGGGCGTGCCGATGTTGAAGACGGTGCCCTGTCTGGCGCGCTCCAGCGCCGCCTGCGTAGTCTTGGGGTGGGCATAGCCCAGGAGGATGGGCCCGTAGGCACAGAGGTAGTCAATGTAGCGGTTGCCGTCGGGATCCCAGAAGTAGCAGCCCTCTCCGCGCTGGGCCATGATGGGCAGGTCTGGAACGTAGGAGGGGCGCTTGTGGGCCTGCGCCCCGCCGACGATGACTTCTTTAGCACGCTCGAAGAGCTTCACCTGTGTCTCATTAGGCATGGCCGCACATCACCCGCGCATAGTGCCTTGCGGGCAGCGTGAAGTCCTCCCCCGCCCTGACGTTGGTCGCAGGCAGTGGCGGGAGGAAGGGCCTCCGTGGGGATGAGCGGAAAGACGGGGGCGAAGGCGTTTGACGGAGGTGGGTGCCTTGGCCAGGAATTGGGTAATCGGGATCGCCCTTCTGGCTGTGTGGACCTCGTGGGCGCTCGGGGCGCCGCAGCCGGCCGTGATCGGTGAGGACCTGATCGTCAACGGCGACATGGAGGCCGATGGGGACGGCGACGGCCTGCCGGACGAGTGGCGGTTCACGCCGCACCGCAATCAGGGCGAGATGACGACCGCGCCGGGGCGCGACGGGGGCAAGTGCTTGAAGATGACCTGCCCGGTGGCGCCTCCCGACACCAATGGCGTGCTGGTGGCCCAATACGGCACCTGCGCCGTGGAGCGCGGCAAGGCCTACCGCGTGACCTTCTGGGCGCGGGCCGAGGGCTTCGGCGGCGACGTGGCCCGAGTGGCCCTTCGGGACACCGATGGCTGGCACGAGTGCGGCCTGACGAAGACGTTCGTGCCCACAGGGGACTGGGGCGAGCACTCGTACGACTTCGTGGCCGAGCGCACGTGCTCTGAGACCAGCCGGCTTCAGTTCTGGTTCGTGCACACGGGATCGCTGCTGCTCGACGATGTCTCCTTCGTGGAGGTCGAGGCGCCGAAGCCCAGCGTCGAGCACATGCTGCCGCCCAAAGCAGAGGGCAACCTCATCCCCAACAGCTCCTTCGAGCTGGAGGCGGCCGGCTGGGGCTCGTGGGCTCCGGGGGGCGGCGGCTGGCGTGGGCGCGCGCCGAGCAGGCTGCTGGGACAGAGCGACGACGCGGCGGCCGTTGATGGGCGCAATAGCCTGCGGCTAGCCCTCGACCGCGACAACCTGCCGGTCTTCTACTTCGACTGGTTTCCGTACTACCGCATCCCGCTGACCACGCTGTGCGCCGGGCACATCGGCTGGGCGCAGCTACAGAAGGGGCAGGACTACGTCTTCAGCGCCTACCTGAAAGCCGAGCCGGCCGGCACCGTGGGCGTACTGCACGTGCAGCAGAGGTGGGGAGGAGGCCTGCTGTCAAAGACCTTCGAGCTGACCTCGGAGTGGCAGCGCTACGAGTTCCCCTTCCGCGCGCAGGGGGTGCTGGCCATCGGCATGGCGGGCCTGGACCTGGAGGCGTCACAGGCTGAGGCGGCCACCATCTGGATTGACGCCGTGCAGCTGGAACAAGGATCGGAGGCAACGCGGTATCAGCCCAGGGACGCGTTCGAGGCGGTCCTGACGACCCAGTGGCCGGGCAACATCATCCCCACGAGAGCCAACTCAGGCAAGGGTCCCTTCAGGCTCGACGTTGTCGGGTACGGGGTCGAGAAGGCTCGTGGGCCTTGGCAGGGGACGCTGACGGTCAGGGGGTTCGCCGATGACAAAGAGGCGCTCTCCTGGGAGTTTCACTTCGACCCTGGCGTGCAATGGCCCGTGATGTATCAGGCGGTGTTCGCCAGCCTCCCCAAAGGCTACTACCGCGCGCAGCTCCTCCTGGAGGGCGAGGAGGAGCCGCTGCCCTATCGCGACCTGCGCTGTGCGATCATCAACCCCTACGTCAGCCCCTACGACGCCGACAAGTACGACGGCGACTCGCGCTTCGGGATCAACCACGCCTACCCGTGGCCCGAGCTGGTGGACCTGGGGAAGATGGCGGGCCTCACCTGGGCGCGCGACTGGTCGCTGAAGTGGGACACGGTGGAGCCGCAGCCCGGACAGGTGGACTTCGCCGAGCCGGACTATCAGATCAACCGCGTGCTGGAGCGGGGGATGAAGGTCCTGGCCATGTTCCCCTTCCCCTCCAGCAACTGGTCCTCGGAGGCTCCTGACGACGTTCAGCCCGACAACACCTATCCGAGCATTCGCCGGCGCATGGCCTTCATGCCCAGGGACCTCGGCCTGGCGCGGCAGTTCATGGAGCGCACGGTGCGTCACTACAAGGGGCGCATCACGCACTGGCAGATCCTCAACGAGCCGTACTACACCAGCTACTCGCTGCCCAGGGCCGAGGGGTACGGGCCCGAGGACTACGCCAGGTTCCTGAAGGTCGCCTACGCGGCGTGCAAGGCGGGCGATCCGGATTCCGTGGTGCTGGGCGGCTATGGCGCGCCGCCGAGGTCGCTGTCACTGTACGAGTCGCTGGTGGCCGAGGGAGGGCTGGACAGCCTGGACCTGATGGACATCCACATCTACCCCGGCTCGGCACCGCCCGAGGCTTTCGAGGCCTCGCTTCAGCGACTGGTGCAGATGGCCGGCGGGCCGGGTAAGGCGCCGCCATTGTGGCTGACGGAGCACGGCTACTACGCCGACGACGACCCGCCGCAGACGCCCCTGCGGCACTGGTCGGAGGTGCTGGACAGCGAGGAGCAGTGCGGGGTGTACATGGTGCGGTTCGCGACCATCATGTTCGCCAATGGCGTGGAGAAGATCTTCTATCACTCGGGCACGCACCCGACGCTGATCAGCAGCGGCCTCGAGTGCCAGTTCTTCGAGTACGGTAACGTGCCCCGCAAGCAGTATGCGGTGCAGGCCGGGCTGGCCAACTGGTTCACGCCGAAGACGCGGTTCGTGGCGAAGATAGACCGCGCGCCGCCGTTCTGGGGCTATCTGTTCGAGGGAGATAGGGGGCCCTTTGCGGTGGTGTGGACCGTCGGCACGGAGCGCACGCTCGACCGGAGACTCCTGGGCCGATGCCGGCCCTTCGACCTGTTCGGCAACGGGCTGTGGGAGGGGCAGTTGACCCTCAGCGGCACGCCCCTGTTCCTGCGGGGGGCGAATGCAGAGGCGCTCACAGCAGTCTGCGAGCGCCTCGTGCCTGCGAACGGGTAGTGAGCAGCCGCCGCAGCGGGCCTACTCGTCAGCGGCCTCCGTCTCCGATGCCTCCTCCTCGGTCTCGACCTTGGTGGCGCCCAGCGTGCGGGCCAGGATGTGCGCGCCCATGACGCCGGCCTCGTAGTTCCTGGTGCCCATGTAGCTGTAGCGGTTGCTCTCCTCGGAGTCCGTGTCGATGGTCAGCGTGGGGATGCCCTCGTCAATGGCCTTGTTGATGTACGGAGCCAGCGTATCGGCGCGGCCGGGGGCGATGAGGATGCCCGACGGCTTGCGGCCGATAATGGCGTCCATCATGTCGGCCTGCTTCTCGGGGTTCTGATCAGGCGGGCCGGTGAACTCATACTTGGGGATGCCGAAGTACTCACACACGTCTTTGAGCCCCTCGCGGGTGGCGTTCCAGTACTCCACGCCGGTGGAGATGCCGATGACGACGTACTCCTCGTCGGGGAAGGGCTCGGGCTTGACGCCGCCCGGCAGCGTCCTCTCCTCTTCAGTCATCTCTTCGGCCGCCCCCTGTGAGGGTGTGCGGAAGATGTCCACGTTGTCCTTGTTAACCTCAACCGTGCCCGTATCCAGAATGGGGGGGATCTCCGGCAGGTCGGGCTTGGACTCGTCGCCCGCCACGCGATAGATGCCGTGGTTCAGGCCGAACAGGTACTTGACGCCCAGGTAGCTCATCTTGTACTGGCGCTGGGCCACGGAGGCGGTGATGACGCCCTCCTCGATAAGGTCGAGGATGGCGCTGTCGGCGTCCATGGCCACTATGACCACCTCGCCCACCTTGCCCGCGTTCTTGACCGCCTGGGCCACGCCAGGGCCGCTGGCCGCGTTGAGGCCGCAGAAGGCGGCCAGATCAGGCGTGGCGCTGAGCACGGCGCCCGCCTCCCGCTCCCCGGCCTCGTACTTGGTCTCGTCGTCAATGACCTGCACGACCTCGATCTCCGGATAGTACTTGGCGAAGGTCTCCTCGTAACCACGCCGGCGTTCGTCCAGGTTCCACTGCCCCGGTCGGGTCGAGATGACCACCTTGAACTTCTTCTCCAGGGCCCGGGTCGGCGTCGGCTCCGGTGTTTGGGGAGTCACCCCGACCTTGCGGGGCCCACAGCCCACCAGAACGGTCGCGGCGAGAGCCAGCAGCAGCGCGCAGCCAACGGTCGCCACTTGAGGTCGTTTCATGACCGCGGTCCTCCTCTACAGTCGCTCGTGTGAGGGGGAGGTTCGCCGTCAGGCGGCGGCGCGCCTTCTCGTGATGAACATGTCGAGGCTGACGGCTATGATGAGGACGATGCCGGTGGCGACGAGCTGCCAGGCGGGGGCCACGCGAATGAGCGTGAGGCCGATGCTGATGCAGTTCATCAGGAAGACGCCCAGGGCCGCGCCGAAGACGGTGCCCTGGCCGCCGGCCAGGCTGGCCCCGCCGATGACCACGGCGGCGATGACCTGAAGCTCCAGCCCCTGGCCGGCCTCGTAGGTGGCGGCGTTGAAGCGGGCGGTGTTCATGATGCCCGCCAGGGCGGCCAGCGTGCCGCAGATGACGAAGGTGGCCGTGCGCACGCCCTCGACGTTGATGCCCGAGAGCCGGGCGGCGCGCTCGTTGCCTCCGATGTAATACACCTGCCGCAGCCAGCGGGAATTGCGCAGGAACAGGTCGCCCAACAGCATCAGGATCAACATGGTGAAGACCACGCCGGCGCCCGGGATGCCGTGCCACTCCGTCGCCAGGGCGGTGAAGCTGGCCGGCAGATTGGTGGTGGCACCGTGCGCGGAAACGTCCACCAGGACCAGGCCGCGGGCGATGGTCATCATGCCCAGGGTGGCGATGAGCGGATTGACCTGGGCGCGAGTGACGATCACGCCGTTGATGAGCCCAGCCAGGCAGCCCACTCCCAACCCGGCGGCCAGGGCGGGCACGAGGGGCAGGTCCAGCTTGAGCAGCTTGGCACTGACCAGCCCCGCCAGCGCCAGCACTGAGCCCACCGATAGGTCGAAGCCCCCCGCTACGATGACGATGGTCATGCCCACGGCGACGATGCCCTGGTTGCAGGCGCTGACCAGGACGACGCTCATGTTGCGGCCGCTCAGGAAGCCAGATTCCCAGAAGGGAGCGCCCGCGGGGTGGGTCTTGAAGTGGAAGTACGCCACCACCAGCAGCACGACACACAGCGTCACGAACTCGCGCAGGCCCAGGAGCCCCCGTCCCAGGCGGCTGACCGCGCTGGGCGCGGTGGTCGTCTCTGGCGTCTCGGTTGGCGGTCCGGACGTGTTCATCGCCTAGGTCGTGGCGGGCTCCGCCTGTTGACCGGCGGCGTACTGAAGCACTAGCTCCTCGGTGGCCGTTTCGGGGTCCAGTATGCCGGACACGCGCCCCTCCCACATGACCATGATGCGGTCGCTGGCGCCGAGGACCTCGGGCAACTCCGAGGAGATCATGAGCACGGCCACGCCCTGCTCGGCCAGCTCGCGCAGCAGGTGATGGATCTCGGCCTTGGCACCCACATCTATGCCGCGGGTGGGCTCGTCCACGATCAGCACCTGCGGGTTGGTGGCCAGCCACTTGCCCA
>JBHIEF010000025.1:0-30361 GCA_046760465.1 Armatimonadota bacterium
TGCGACCCAGGTAGTCCTCCGCCAACACCAGGGCCACGTAGTCGTCGTGGGGCACGGGCGGCACTCTCAGCCCCTTGGGCAGCAGCCGCCGCCAGCCGCGGGGCGGGTGGTCGCGGAAGTACCGCTCGCGAGCGCGCAGGCTGCTCAGATGCTCCGGCACGAGGGCCACCTCCGCCCCCGGCAGGATCCGGGCCACGACCTGCTGCACGTGACGCGACCCGGTACGGTCGCCGATGAGCACCACGGCAGGGCAGAGCGCCCGGGTCAACTCGCGGATGCGCGCCTCCAACTCCTCCAGGGGGACCACGCACAGCCCCAGGGGCCGACCCTCCCCGCTGACCAGGGCCAGGCCGCACTTGGCAGTTCCGGGATCAATGGCCAGCACGGGCTTGTCGGGGCAATGTCCAGGGGAGGGGGGCATGCTATTCTTCTTCGGGGGGAACGATGCGCAGGTCGAGGTTCAGGGGCCCGATGGTCCAGGTGTCGCGCTCCACCACCGCCTCCACCCGCATCGGCCGGTTCTCTCGCTTCAGCTCCTCAATGGCATCGAAGATCTCGTCAACCGACACGCGGCCGATCTCCTTGGTGTTGGGCCGATAGAGCATCCGCCGCCGCTCCGCCTCCGGTCGTACGCTGCCAATGAGCAGAATGCTCAGGGCGCGGTACAGGTCCGCCCGCGTCTGGCTGCCGTCAATCTCTTGGCTGGCCACTACCTCCCCCTCCAGGAACACCAGCTTGTTCCAGCGGTGCGGCAGGCCCACCAGGACCTGCTGCCCCTCCCAAGCGGGGAAGAGGGCGACCACGCCGATGACCTGGCTCTTCTCCTCCAGGGCCATCAGGCTCTCGACCACGGCTTCGATGACCTGCGGCTCAGGCACCTCCGGCTCTGGCGTGGGGACCTCGGTCTCGGCCTTGACCGCGTAGAGCCGCACGGCGCGACCGTTGTCGCCGACCTCGGCGCCCATGAGCAGCGCCTCGTCGCTGGCTCGACCGAGCAGTTCGAGGATCTTGGCCCGCACCTGCTCGGCGGGCTGGGTCAGGTCCATCACATCGCGCACGAACTCGTGGCCGGCCTCAACCGGCGGCGGCGCGCCATACTCGCGCGAGGCCTCGTCCAGGCGGTACTGGGCGTAGTCCTGCCGAACGGCCCGAAGCCGCGCCACGGCCTGTGTTAGATTCCGCTCGGCTTGCTCGATGTCGCCATCAAGCTGCTCGATCTCGGCCTCCAACTGCTCGGCCTCCGCCTGTAGCTCTTTGTTCTCGCCCTGGCTCCGGCTCAGCAGCCGCCGCACCTCCGCCAGCCTCCTCTGCCGCTCGCCCAGCTGCGCGCGCAACTGCTCCAATCGCGACTCCCGCTCCTCGATGCTCCCCTGTAGTTCACCCAGCTTGGTCTCAGCCGTCTCGGCCGCCCTCTGCGCGTCGGCCACCTGTCCACGAAGGGCAGCGCGCTCACTCAGCAGGTCGTCGCGCTCGCCGGCCAGCTCGTCGCGCTCTGCCCGCAGCTCCTCGGTGTAGAAGAGGGCCGTGCGGTACTCCTCACTGGTCGCGGCCAGCACGAAGATGGTCAGGGCGGAGATGAGGGCGCCGAAGAGGGAGCCGATGATGACGGCTGTGGTGCGGGGGCGGATGCCGAAGAGGCTGACGCGCTTCTTGCCCAGGCGGAAGCCGATCCAGTCGCCCACCCAGGCGATGGCCGCGCCGGCCACCACGAGCACGAGGATGAACATGGTCTCGGCGAAGGACATGGTGCCGGTGCGCTTCTGGTGCTGCGTGGCCCGGCGCGGCTCCTCAGAGCAGCGCCGGCCGAGGACCTAGCGTCCAGCTTCCAGGCACAGGCCGACGCCGACGGCGACGAGCAGTATGTTGGCGGTCCAGGCGGCCAGGACCGGGGGGATGGCCCCGCTCATGCCGATAACGCTGATGGTGTTGTAGACCAGCAGGTAGACGAGGATCACACCCACGGAAACGCCGAAGTTGACTACTGCGCCGCCCTTCCGCGGCCGGACCGCCAGGGGTATCGCCACCAACACGAATACCACGCAGCAGAAGGGCGTGGACAGCTTCTCGTGGTAGCGCACCAGTAGCGGCACCAGCACCTCGCGGTAGTTGGCGCCCCCGGACTTTAGGTCCGCTATGTGCTCAGCTAGCTCGCGACGCGTCATTGCTGAGGACGAACGCGGCTTGCTCTCAGCGATCTCCTCAGGGCTCCAGCCGATGTGGTCCTCGGAGATCACCGGCGCCGTGCCGTAGACCGTATGTGGGCGGCCCTGCTCAATGGCCTCTTGTGGCTGCGGGTATTCAAAAGTGACACCGCGCAGCTCCCACGACTCACCGCGCCAGACCGCCTCGCGGGCGCGCAGCGTCATCTGCCACTCGCCCGCGTCGAACTTGAAGATGGCCGCATCCTTGATGATGCCCTCGCCATACCGGAACTCGCGGCAGTATATCACCCGCTCGATGGGGGGCTCTTGGGGGATGGTGAACACCAGCTCCCGCTGCACTGCGCGCGACCTGGCGTGGTCCAGCACCAGGCGCTGCGCCGCCAGCCTGGACTGAGGCACGACGTTCTCGCCGAACCAATAGCAGGCGCCGGTCAGTACCAGGCCCACCAGGAAACCCGGGGCCGCCAAGCGCCAGAAGCTCACGCCCCCGGCGTACATGGCGGTGACCTCGTCATCGCTGGTCAGGCGGCCGTAGGCCAACAAGGTCGCCAGCAGCGTGGCCATGGGGACGACCAGGTAGATCTGCTGGGGCAGGTTGTACAGGAAGAGCCGGCCGATCTGGCCCAGCGTCAGGTGCTCCCGGGCCATGAGCTTGCCCAGGTCCCAGAGCAGGTCCACGCCCAGCAGAACGGCCAGGAAGATGCCGATGCCGAAGCCGAACTGCGGCGCGAGCTCGCGCAGGATGAGCCGGTCCACCAACGCCGGGGCCAAGCGCCACCGGCGGGTAGCGGTGATCCCGCGAGTCCTTTCTGAAGCCACCTCCATGCCGTCCATATGCCGCCCTCGCGCTCCGCCTGCGTCAGATGTTGAACCGGTCGCCGAAGTAGAAGCGCCGGGCGATGGGGTCCTCGGGCAGCGTCTCGGAGGGCCCGCTGCTTAGAATGCGGCCCTCGTGGATGATGTAGGCGCGGTCGGTTATCTCCAGCGTGTCGCGGACGCTGTGGTCGGTCAGCAGGATGCCGATGCCGTTGCCACGCAGGGCCATGATGATGTCGCGGATGTCGTCCAGGGCGATAGGGTCCACGCCCGTGAAGGGCTCGTCCAGCAGTACGAAGGCCGGGTTGGTGGCCAGGGCCCGGGCGATCTCCGTCCGCCGGCGCTCCCCTCCCGAGAGCACCATGCCCTTGCTGTCGCGCAGGTGCTCGATGCCCAGTTCAGCCAGCAGCTCATCGGTGCGCTGCTGGACTTCCTGGGCGGATAGGTGCTGCATCTCCAGCACCAGCCGCAGGTTCTCCGCCACCGTCAGGCGCCGGAAGACGGACGGCTCCTGGGCCAGGTAGCCGATGCCCTTGCGAGCGCGCAGATGCATGGGCAGGCGGCTGAGGTCCTCGCCCTCCAGCAGCACGCGCCCGCCGTTGGGGCGCACCAGGCCAACCACCATGTAGAAGGTGGTGGTCTTGCCCGCTCCGTTGGGCCCCAACAGCCCCACGATCTCGCCGGTCTCCACCTCGATGCTGACCCCATCCACCACCCGGCGGCCGCGGTAGGCTTTCACCAAGTCTTCCGTCTGTAGAACCAATGCCGACTCGCCTCGGCTATGCGCCGGCGCCCCCGTCCTCGGACGCCTACTGGCCCGGCTGCTTGCTCTCGGCGGGCAGAATGATGTCCCATTCGGGACGCTTCTCCCCTGCCCCCGTGGTGGCAACCTGCGACTTCGTCACGTTGTAGATGATCTTCTCGCCCTTGAAGGTGGATTGCCCGTACTTGCCCGGATCGGGGAGGGTCTCGACCTTGCAGTGGGCGTCTCCCGTGAGGGTCACCATCTCTGCCTGGTCGCCCTCCTCGTCGGTGGTTATCTCGTACTTCGCTCCGCCAGAGCAGCCGCCCGTGAGGCGACGCTGCGTGGGCTGACCATTGCGGGCAGGGCCGGGCATGGTCCAGTCGAAGCTGGTGGGGCCCTCCGTAGTGAGCTCGGTTATGCCGACCTTCTCCGCCATCTTGAAGGTCATCTTCCTGGCAGCGAGCGTGCCGCGCTGGTTCTCTCCCTCGTACACGAGCCGCGGGTTGCCCTCGAGCACGCTTACGTTCTTCGCCAGATCCACCGTGAGGCGGCCATCCGGGTCGGCCTCCACGTGCGCCTTTGCGCCCGGACCCATGACCTGACCCAGGACCAGGCTGCCGATCACCACCAGCGCCGCGCTCGCCCCTACTGCCGCCGCGCCCAATCTGACCATGTGCTGCTCAGCCCTCCCTAACCCTCGTAGGTGGCCTTCGGGTGCCCACTGATGACTGCCGTCTGCGCCGCGAAGTCGGCCTCCAGCTTGTCGCCGGTGATCTTCATGCTCTCATGCCGCAACTCCACGCCGCTCACGGCCTGGAGCCGCTGCTCGTCTATGGCCCAGTCGAAGGCGTCGGCCAGGAAGTAGGAGCCGCGAGGCTTGAGCTCAGCCCGCGCCTTCTGCTCAAAACGCAGCCTCCTGTTCCCCTGGTCGGCGCGGAACTGGCCCGCGGTGACCTCCAGCGTATCCTCGGCCCCCATGGGGATGGTGCACGTGACCTCGCTGCCGCGCACGATGCCGGCCTTCTGGTCCACCTCCAGCTCCCCGCCGAACTGCGCCTCCCAGACCCAATTGCCTTCCTCGTCCTTCTCCCCCACGCCCGAGGGCGGCTTGAGCACGATCAGGCCCAGCCCCTCGTCGGTGCTCGCCTGCCGTCGCGGCGGCGCGGGCCGCACGCCCCTTCCCGGCTCGTGGCCGTACCGCGACCAGAGCCCCAGGGCCGCCATCAGCACCACCAACACCGCACACACGGCAATCAGAGTCCGTAGCTGCATGTCCAGCCCCATGCCGGCGACAGCAGCAGGCAGGTTAGTCAACGAAGCGGAACTTCAGCAACGCCCACCCCGCCCTCAAACCGTCCGTCCACACCAGCTTCTTGCCCTGCGCCGCGGTGCGAGGACGGTAGGTAATCGGGACTTCCCGGATGGTGACCCCCGCCTTGGCCAGCTTGGCAGCTATCTCGTAGTCCAGATCGAAGCCGGAGGAACGCAGATGTAGACCCCGCAGAACCTCCGTGCGAGCCAGCTTGTAGCAGGTCGCGATGTCACTTAGGCCGCTCCAGTATAGCACACGGAACAGATCGTTCAAGCGGTTTCGCCCGAAGCGCGGAATGAGCGCACCCCGCGCCTGTTCCGGGTCCAGAAAGCGCGACCCAAACACCGCCTCGGCGCCCTCCTCCTCCGCCACTCGCAGCAGCTCGAGTAGCTCCTCGGGGTCGTACTCCAGGTCGGCATCCTGGATGACGGTGTACTCCCCCCGGGCCAGCTCGATGCCCTTGCGAACCGAGGTGCCCTTCTCATAGTTGGCCGGCTGTAGCACGACGCGCACATCGGGCAGCTCCAGGGACTCCAGATAGTCCCGGGTGCCGTCGGTGGAGCAGTTGTCAATGACGATGATCTCCTTGTCAACCGCCAGCGCCCGCACTCGAGACAGTATCTCGGGCAGGGTCTCTCTCTCGTTATAGACGGGTATGACGATGGTGAGTTTCACGCTTCTGTGGGGAAGGGTGTCCTGGCTCACTCCGGCCATGCCTTCCAGGGGGCCTGTCCCGCGTCCCACTGATCGTTCAGAGAAAGGGCGTCCTTGTAAGTGTCCAGACACGCCCAGAAGCCGTCGTGCTCGAAGGCCACCAGCTCGCCGCGCTCGGCCAGAACGGGCAGCACATCGCGCTCCAGCACGTGTTCCGGCGCCAGCTCCTCCAGGATCTCGCGATTGAAGACGTAGAACCCCCCGTTCACCACATCCGGCAGCCAGGGCTTCTCCTCGAAGTGCGACACCGAGCCATCCGCGCGTAGCCTCATGACGCCGAACTGTGCCCGCGCCCGCACGGCGGTCACCGTGGCCATGCGGCCGTGTTGGCGATGGAACTCCGCCAGCCGGCGAATGTCCAGGTCGGCCAAGCCATCCCCGTAGGTGACCATGAACACGTCGTCGCCCAGATGAGGCTCCGCCAGCTTGACGCGGCCGCCGGTGGGCGTGTCGTCGCCGGTCTCGGCGAAGGCGATGCTCCAGGCGCGGCCCTGGGTTGCCAGGGGCAATGGGTCGCCTTGCTCCGGCGAGGGCCCGAAGGCTCTGCGGATCATGTCGCCCAGATGGCCGAGGCACAGCACGAAGTCGGTGACGCCGTAATGCGCATACAGGCGCATGATGTGCCACAGGATGGGCCGCCCGCCAATCTCGATGAGCGCCTTGGGCACCGGGGAGGCGCTGCCGAACAGGCGCGTGCCCTTCCCGCCTACCAGGACGGCAACTTGCATGGGCACTGTCCCTCGCTTCCGGCCTGCGGCGCGCTCATCTTGCTCAAACGCCCTAAGGCAGGCCCCAGATTCCCCAGAACTGGTGATAGGGCACGCGCAGAGACGGGCAGAGCGCGGCCAGGCTCATCAGCGCCATGATCGCCAGGATGGCCGTCAGCAGCAGGTCGCCGCGCCGCTCACCCAGTAGCCCCCGCCAGCCCATGACGGCGAAGGCCGCATAGGCGCCCATGGCGGGGAACAGGTAGCGCGCCTGCGCCTGGAAGAAGCGCGCGTTGAAGCTCAGGTAGCTGGCCACCACCAGCGCCGCGACCACGGCCAGCACTGCCACCTGCGCACCGCGCGGACGCCACCCTCCATCCGAACCCCGTCGCGCGGAGGCCGCCACCCTAACCAGGCCCAGGACGGCCAGGCCGACGAGTGCCGCGCCCAGCCCATGGAACCACCACGGCATGTACTCCTCCAGGTTGTCGAACATGCCCCAGAAGCCCAGGTGCGTGAGCAGCAGGAACATGAGCCGGAACTGCCAGGGCGACAGCAGCTCGTGATCGGCGAAGTACGAGGGGGCGTGGCTGGTGCGGCCAAAGACCTCGAGGAAGCGCTTCAGCGCCAGCGGATCCCCGTAGAGGGCCACGTTCCTGGCCAGCCACCAGCCCGACAACAGCAGCCCCACCCCCACCAGCAGAGCCAGGCGCTGGCCCACTACGCGCCCTGGGAGCCGACCAGCGCGCCTCATCCCCCACACCGCCGCCGCCATGGCCACCGCCGCGAAGGGCAGGATGGCGGTCTTGGTCAGCATTCCCAGGCCGAGCACCACGCCCAAGAGGGCGGCCCGCGCCGGGCTCAAGCCCTCGTCCACCGCCTCGAGCGAGAGGTACAGTGCCAGCGTTGCCAACAGTATGAGCAGCCCGTCGTTGCTGACGGCGACGAAGAGGGCCACGTGCATGGGCACGAAGGCCCCGACCGCTGCCACCGCCACTGGAGCGAGGCCGAGGTTTGCGAAGAAGCGCCGCCCCAACAGGAACAGCAGGTAGATGACGCCCGCGCCGATGGCCGCCGACATCACGCGCACTGCGTACAGCGCGGTGTGTCCGCCCTGCCCGTCCGCCAGCCAGTACACTGGGACGGCCAACGCGTAGTAAAGCGGTGGTTGGTGGGCCTCATAGCTGCCCGAGCTGGGCTCGAAGACGGGCAGGGAGTGCTCCGTAGCCAGGTGCGCGACGTAAGCAAGGTGCGCACCCTCGTCCGGCGCCTCTCCCGGGGGAATGCGCCAGATGAAGCCCACCGCCAGTAGGGCGTAGCCCCCCAGGACTGCTGCCAGGGGCCAACGCCTTGCCCCCGCACTTGCCGGGTGGTCACGCGCCATGGGATCCAGTGGGGCGGAGGCTCCCCCGCCGGCCGACATCCCCGCGCGTCGGCGCCGCGCAGAGGTCGGCGATCATCAGCTCCAGCGTCAGCAGCTCGTCGCGCCCGCCGGCCTCCGTTTGCCCCTTCAGGGTCATCTCCGCCTCGAACACGCGCCGCATGGCGTGGGCCAGCTCCCGGTCCCGGAACTTGGCCGCTTGCTTGCTGTACCGCGGGATGAGGAAGGACCGGCCCTTGACGGCGTCGAGCAGGTTGTGCTCCCGGGGGAGAGCCTCGCGCAGGTCCTCGGGCACCCGGTCCGGCTGGCCCGGCGACAGGCCAGCGTCGGCGAGCGCGCGTGCCTGCCAGATGAGACGCAGTTGCCGGGAGATCATGCCCAGGATGCCCAGCGCCGCTCCGCGAGGGTCGCTCTCAGTCAGCAGCGCCGGCAGCACGCCCAGGGCCCGGTCGGCGCGCTTCTCGCCGATAGCGTCTACCAGCTCGAAGATGGTGTGCTCAGGCACTACGGTGACTACGGCGCGCACGTCCTCCTCGGCGATCTCCTCGCGCTCACCAACGTACAGCGCCAGCTTTTCCAGCTCCATGCGCAGCCTGTCCAGGTCTTGCCCGGCCATGGCCAGGAAGGTGGAGACCACCTGCGGCCGCATGCGCCTGCCCAGGCTCCGCAGCTCGCCGGCGACGAAGGCGGGCAGCTCGCGCGGTCGGGGCTGGTCGCACCTGAGCCACTTGCCCTCCTGCTTGACCAGCTTGGCCAGGGCGGCAGCCACCGGGGGGCGCCGGCCGCGGGCCTCGGCGCTGCTGCACACCAAGACCACGCACGTCTGCGGGGGGGCGCTACGAAGCGCCGGCAGCAGACGCTCCTGAGCCGCCGCCCGCAACTGCTCCAGCCGCCGCACCACCACCACCTGCCGCTCGGCGAACATGGGGACGGTACCGATCCGGGCCACGATCTCCTCGGGCGAAACCTCCCCAGCGTCGCACGCAACTACGGCGTCGGCCTCTTCGGCGCCCACGCCCAGACGCTCCAGCAAGTCCTCCAGGCCTCGCTCCAGCAGCAGCGGGGCCGAGCCGGTGAGCAGGTACAGTCGCGGGACCTGCCGAGCCTCCGCAGCCGTGGTTGACTTGGGGGCGGCCATCTGCGCCCTCTCAGGCCTCGGGGCGGGGAAGATAGCGGACGTAATGCCTCATGCGTCGTACACTTCGCCGTACGGCGTCAAGCTCCTGGCGGCCAACCTGCTTGCCGCCGTACTTGGCGCGCTGAAGGGCCTCCGTGGCCAGGCGCAGAGGCGCGGCGGCCAAACGGGCCCGCGGGCCCGCACGCCGCTCGATTAGGCGGGCAAACTCCCCGGGCGTCTGCCAGTCCGCCCGGCGCCAACCCGCCCGGCGCACCTGGCGGCACGCGCTGAGGTAGGCGCTCTCCAGTTCGCCGGCGCGTCCTCGGCGCCGGCGGCGCCACCAGGCCCGCACCCACCGACCCAAGGCCCGCAGGTCCAGCAGGGAGGTGACGGCCAGCAGCACCAGCGCCACCCCGACGATGGCCACGAGCGCGCGACGAAGCACGACGGCCGCGAACCGCCAGTACTGGCCGATGCCCAACAGCGAGATCAGCCCCGGGGCCTCGCTGGTAGCTCCCACCGTGGGATCGAACGTGATCCAGCCGTGACCGTCGAAGTACACCTCGGCCCAGGCGTGGGCGTCCGTGCCGCGGACCAGGAAGGCCTGCTCGTCGGGGAGGTACTCTCCCTCCGCGTAGCCGGTGGCCACCCGCGCGGGCAGGCCCGCAGCGCGCGCCAGCACCACGAAGGCACTGGCGAACAGGTCGCAGGCGCCGCGGCGTTGATAGGTCAGGAAGTCCACTACCGCATCGCTCTGCATGGGAACAAAGGGCCCGTCCAGCGTATACTCGTGGTTGCTGGACACGTACTGCCGGATGGCCTCCGCCTTCTCGAAAGGCGTGGTGGCGCCCTGGGTCACGCGCTTAACGATATCCTCGGCCACGCCTTGGGTGCGCAGCGGCAGGTCGAAGTAGTTGCTCCCTATCTGCTCCGGGCTCGGCACCGTGGCCTGGCGTAGGTCCTCTGGGTCGCCCGCCGGGACCTCGGACCACACCTCGTACTTGGCGCCCGGCGTCAGCAGACTGCTGAAGGACATGCACCCATAGGCATCCACCATGACCCGGGAGGTTCCCGGCGAGGCAAAGCTCTGCCTCACTGCGCTGGGCTCGGCCAGAGCGAAGCCAGTGGTGCCTGCCGTCGTCTGTAGCTCGAAGACCTGGCGGACCGTCTGCCGCGGGCCGGACAGGCCGGCGTCCAGCCGGGCCCGCAGGCGCCGCAGGTCCTGCCTCCGGTCTGAAACCAGTACCCCCGTGGGCCTAACGCCGGTCTGATGCCAGCCGGAACCGGTGTAGCGGTCATAGGCCATTCCCCGCCACAACCCACCCCGCGGCGCCCTGACCTTCATGACTGGCCCGGAGTCCAGGCGGATGGGGCCCTTGCCGATGTAGAAGCCGCTCCGGCTCAGGTTGGAGTAGTCCAACATGCCGAAGCTGGAGAACATCCGGGCGCTCTGACGGACCACGGCGCCAAAGAGCTGGGGCGAGAAACGGGCCAGCCAGGGGGCGGCCAGCGCGCTGGTGCCCGCCACCACCACGAAGACCAGGGCGGCGGCCGCCAGCCTGCTGTAGGCCACGTCCAGGCGCGCCGAGGTCGGGGGGCGTCCTGCCTTGAGGTCTCGCTCCAGCGTGCCCTCGTAGCCCAGCAGGAAGATGGAAGCGAACAAGTAGATCAGGAAATCAACCACCATCTCCGTGGACAGGTTCATGGGCGCCACCAGCCCGAAGATGGCCAGCGTGGGCACGATGGTGAAGCAGAAGCGGCCCGGACGGGTCAGCACGAAGCAGTAGCCCGCGTTGATCCAGGCGAAGGTCATGGCCAGCAGCAGGTCGGGGTCGGCGGCAACGTCCACGGGATAGAACAGGGCTCCAGGCTGTAACTGCGCCGAGCGCAGGCCGGCGAAGACCAGAGCCAGGGCGATGAGCAGGGCGCCCAATAGGGAGGAGCGCGCCCGGCGCAGGATTCCGACGCTGGTGAGGCAGCCGGCTAGAGCCAGGAAGGTGGCCAAGCGGCCCGCCTGGGGGGCAGAGCTGGTCATGGCCACGGCCTCGCTCCCGGCCATGGCCGCCAGGAAGGCGGCCCCGTACAGGGGCAGCAACGGGCGACGCGCCACCTCGCCGGACTGGTCGTCCGGGCTAGGCTGCACTGGCGCGTTCATGCGCCGCCTCCAGCTCGAATGGCTTCATGAACTCCATGTCGAAGCACCGCACCTCGCGCACGGTTACTCCGGTTCGACGCAGGGCCCTGGCGTGGGCTTGATAGGCCTCGCGCGCAGGCGCAGCCGCCGCCGAGGCCCGTCCCTGTGCCCCGGCTGAAGCTACGGCGAAGCTGTCCGCCCTCAGCATCACGAGAGCACAGTCCACGCCGTGTCGGGCCAGGCCGCTCAGCGCAGTGACGGTCTCCCGATCAACGGCGGGGGAGATGACCACCACCGCCCTCCCCCTGAGCAGGCGCCCGGCCAGCGAGCGCAGCGTCTGCCCGACGGCCTCACTGCCGTTGGCCTGCACCGCCGCCAGAACGTCGAACACGCGCTTCAGACCAGCTCTCCCTCGGCTGACGTGGAGGGAGCGGTCCTGCGCGCCGCGCGCGACCAGGCCGAAGCTGCCGCCGCGAGCCAAGGTCTGCTGGGCGATCCCAGCGGCGATCTTGACCCCGTACTCCAGCGTGCTGTGCCGGCCCAGCCCCACCTGCGACTCCGGCCTCAAGTCCAGGACGACGGTGACGCCACCCGAGTTGCTGCGCTCGAACTCGAGAACGGTGATGACGTCCCGGCGCGCGGTTGACTTCCAGTGAATGCGTCGCAGATCGTCGCCGGGCTGATACTCGCGCGTGGCGTGGAAGTCAATGCCGTCCTCGGCCCGCTGCCGAGTGGCCCGGCGTCCCTGGAAGCGGGGCTCGCCGCCCAAGGGTAGATCGTCCAGCACGACCGGCTGGGGATGCACGACGACTTCCGAGGCCGGCGCCGCCTGGGTGTGGAACTCGAACAGGGCCACCGGATCGCAGGCCGAGAGCGAGGCGGGCCCCACGGCGAAGATGCCGCGCTTCAGGGCCCGAGCTCGATAGCGCAGGCGCTCCGTCTCGCCGGCCGCCAGGCGCGGCACATGGCCGCCGGCGTCCTCGCTCTCCAACCACTGCGGCAGCTCGTCGTCAACCCGGAAGAGCAGCTTCCCGTAGCGGCCCTGATTGGTCACCTCAAGCTCCACCTCGATGCTGTCGCCCTCGGAGACCTGCCGCGCCAGTCGCCGCCGCAGGCGTAGGCTGCGCAGCGCCGACCAACCGATGGCATAGGAGGCGGCGGGGAGGGTCACGATGGCCGCGAACATGAGGTAGAGCTGCTCCAGACCGTAGATGACCCCTATCACGAAGAAGATGAAGGCCGCGAAGATGATGGCGAAGCCCCGCGGCCGGCTTAGGAATCCACTGACCGGCCTGACCATAGCTACAGTGACACTCCCTCGACCACCGGCACGGTGACGGACTTGAGCGCCTCCTCAATGACGTCCGTGCCCCCCGCGCCCCGCACGTCCAGGTCCGCGCGCGCGATGATGCGATGACTGAGCGCGGCCTTGGCCACCTGCTTCACGTCATCCGGCGTCACGAAGTCGCGCCCGCGAAGGGCCGCCAGGCCCTGGGCACAGCGCATCAAAGCCAGAGAGCCGCGCGGGCTGGCGCCCAGGACAACGTCCGGGTGGGCCCGCGTAGCTCCCACGATGCTCACAATGTACTCTTCGACACATTCCTCCAGGTGGACCTCCCGCACCGCGCGCTGGAGGGCCACGATCTCCTCCTGGTCCACCACCGGCTGCACCTGGTTCACGGGATGCTCCCGACGCTGCTCGCGCAGGATGCGCACCTCGTCGTCGCGCGTGGGGTAGCCTATGTGCACCCGCATGAGGAACCTGTCGAGCTGCGCCTCCGGCAGGGGATACGTCCCCTCATACTCGATGGGGTTCTCGGTGGCAATGACGAAGAAGGGCCTGGGAAGTTGGTAGGTCTTGCCGTCCACGGTGACCTGAAACTCCTCCATGCACTCCAGCAGTGCCGCCTGCGCCTTGGGCGTGGCTCTGTTGATCTCATCCGCCAGCGCGATGTTGGCGAAGATGGGCCCGCGGCGGAACTCGAACTCGCGCGTCTTCTGGTTGAAGATGGAAACGCCGGTGATGTCGGCGGGCAGCAGATCGGGCGTGAACTGCATGCGGCGGAAGGAGCAGTCCAGCGAGCGGGCCAACGACCGAGCCAGCATGGTCTTGCCCACGCCCGGTATGTCCTCGATGAGCAGGTGTCCGCCGCCGAGCAGGCCGATGACGATGAACTCCACGGCCTCGCGCTTGCCCACGATCACCGTCTCCACGTTCTCCACGATGGCCCGGGCCCGGCGCTGCACTTCGCTCAGTTCCATCTGAGGCCTGTCCTTTCGTTCTTCGCCCACACGTCAGAAGGCCTGGTGATATAGACCTACCGCATCTTCCAAAGTCACTTCCCGCGGATTCACCGGTATGTGGGCGCTCTGCATGGCGTCCTCGGCCATGCGCGGGATGGCCTCCTGCTCGACTCCCGCGTCTCGCATCCTGGGCGGCGCCCCGCAGTGTGCCGCCAGGCTGCGCACGGCCTCGGGTGCGGCTTCGGGAGCCTCAGCCCGCTCCTGCCGGCCGGCCAGGATGCCGCCCATGAGGCGGAAGTCGTCGGGCGCCGCCGGCACATTGTAGTCCATGCCGTGGGGCAGGAGAATGGCATTGGCCACACCGTGCGGCACGCCGAAGTGCGCGCTCAGCGGCAGGGCCAGGGCGTGCACGACGCCGAGGCGGCTGTGTGAGAACGCCAGCCCGGCGATGGTGGCCGCGCGCTGCATGCCGTCCTGCGCGGGCACATCCTCCCCGTCGGCCACCGCCGCACGCAGGTGCTGCGCGATGAGTCGGATGGCCTGAAGGGCGTGCTCGCGCGTCTGCTCGGTAGCTTGCTTGGACACGTATGACTCCACAGCGTGGGTCAGGGCATCCAGGCCCGCAGCCATCCGCGCCACCTTGGGCGCCGTGGCCAGGAGCGTCGGGTCCAGGACGGCCACCTTGGGGTACAGATCGGGGTGGTTGAGCACGAGCTTGCGCTTGACCGCGGGGAAGGTGATGACGCTGAAGGGGGTAACCTCGCTGGCCGTGCCGGCCGTGGTGGGCACGGCGATGATGGGCAGGGCGCGGTCCAGTTGCGTCGGCTGACCCGCGGCCTCCTGTCGCGCGATCCAGCCCTCCTCCAGAGCCTCGACCGCTATGGCCTTGGCGGCGTCCATGCTGCTGCCGCCGCCCAGACCGATGACCGCGTCCACGCCCTCCTGGCGCGCGAGCGCCCCCGCCTCCCTTATGGTCTGTTCGGACGGGTCGGGCTCGACCTGGTCGTAACAGGCCACCTCCACGTCCGGGCCGACCTCCAGCAGGGCCTCGACTGGCCCGGCCAGGCGGACCGTCTGCCCGCACACTATGAGGGGCCGCGAGCAGCCCAGGGCCGCGAGTTCGTCCCACACCGCGGGCAGCGAGCCCGCTCCACACCACACCTTCGTGGGCACCGCGCCGCCGGTGTCCAGCGCCTCCGCCACGCGTCATCTCCTCCCTTTGGCCTGCGATCCTACCATACCACCAGCTGCTCGTTCCCCGACGTCAGGAGCATAACCTGCGACTCCGAGCCTCTGAGCCCGGTCGCGTCGGAGAACCACACCCCTCCGCCGGAGAGGCTGGTGGAGACGCCCTGCATCTAGTAAGACGCCCGCACTGGTTCGGGGTTGCGCTGCTGCCGTCCTGCGACGCCACCCTCCCCACCGGGTATCATTTCTGTTGCACGGTGGCTCCGCGCGGACCCGCGAGGCCATACGCCTCCGGCAGGTTGGCTCCGTCCGTGCGGGGAAGGACCGGGGCGCAACGCCGGAACCAGGCGTTGGTCCGCTGCGTCTAGGAGGACGTAGGCCGCAGGCGCAGTGTTCCGCCGCGCACCGGACGCCGGACCGACAGCGGAGGTCCGCAGTGCTGAGTCCAGTGGCTACAGCAGCAGCCGTCGTAGGCGGCGTGGCCTTGCTGGCGCTGATGGTGTGGGCGGCCCTGCGCCTGTCGAGCGGCGAGGGGCGCTCAAGATGGCGGGCGCTGTGGCTGCTGCCGGTGGCCGTGGCAGTCATCTTCTGCGGAGCGGTGCTGCTGAAACGCCACCAGACTAAGGCCGAGTTCGAGCAGCACCTGGCCGCCGCCAAGCGCCTGCGCGCCGAGGGGGAGATGGAGAAGGCCCTGCGGGAGCTGGAGGAAGCAGCCCGCCTCGACCCGGAGAGCGAGGAGGCCAAGCGGGAGATCGAGGCGACGGAAGAGGCGATTGCCGAGGCAGAGAAGGCGCGTGAGCAGGAGTTGCAGGTAGCCCGAGGCGGCGGAGAGGGCGGAGGGGGAGGCGGGGGTGGCCAGGCGAGCGAGGCGCCGCCCCGCAAGCCCAGCGAGGTCTACATCGAGGACTACACCTTGAGCGTGCAGCTCTTCCCGAACGAGCACCGGCTCGAGGGCGTGGCCGAGATGACGATTGGCGCGCACGTGCCCAACGTCGAGAACTTCGACCTCGACCTCAGCGACAGGATCATCTTATCGTCCCTGCGCGTGAACGGCGCCACCGCGCGCTTCACTCAGGGGCAGAACAGGCTCACGGTGAAGCCCAAGCGGCCCGTGTCGCGTAGCGGCGGCACCAGAGTGACCGTCAAGTACACGGGCTTCGGCGGGGACCCCGTGATTCCGGGCGGGGACCGCATCGCCGAGGACGGCAGCTACCTGCGGCCGGAGTCCATGTGGTACCCCGGCATCAACATCCTGGAGTTCCACAGCCCCATCGTGCTCAAGGCCAAGGTGCCCAAAGGCCTCACGGTCGTCTCCGTAGGAGAGCTGAAGGACACCAAGAGCGAGGGCGAGTGGACCACCTTCACCTGGCAGAGCAAGCTGCCCGTGGGCGGCTTCGTGCTGGCCGCGGCCAAGTATGCCGCCAAGCGGCAGCCGTGGCGCGGCATCGAGCTGGCCGCCTACACCTACCCGCGCCACGCCCACCGGGCCAAGCGCTACCTCCAGACCATCCAGGACATGCTGGAGTTCTTCAGCGCCGAGTTCGGCGCCTATCCATACCCGAAGTTCGCCATCGTCGAGATTCCGCAGTTCCCCGGCGGGTACGGGGCGCCCTCGTGCGTGCTCTGCTACGAGGAGGTCATCAAGCGCGACGACATTGACGAGGGTTTCATCTCGCACGAGCTAGCCCACCAGTGGTGGGGCAACATAGTGGCGCCCAAGGGCAAGGGCGCGGCCTGGCTGTCTGAGGGCTTCGCGCAGTATTCCTCCTTCATGTATGAGGCCAGTGTATCGGGGCCCTCGGCCATGAAGCTGCACCTCACCAGGGCCCGAGAGGAGTACATCGCCTCCGTCAGTGGTACGCGTGAACCGGCCATTGCCGACACGGATCCCTTCCGCCCCACGCCCGGCTACGCCGGCGTCATCTACCAAAAGGGCGCCTACGTGCTGCACATGCTGCGCGAGGTGGTGGGCGAGGAGGTCTTCCGCAAGGCCCTGACCGGCTTCGCGCGCGACAACCGCGGCGAGTTCGTGACCATCGAGGACTTCCAGAGGGCCTGCGAGAAGGCGTACGGCAGGAGCCTGGACTGGTTCTTCCGGCAATGGGTCCAGCGCCCGGGCGCGCTGGCGCTGAACTACGATTACGTGAGCAAGCGCAGCGGCGACGCGTATACGCTGCGGGTGGCGGTGCAGCAGGAGAATGAGCAGACCTACACGGTTCCGCTGGAGATGGCCATCAAGGCGGGTGGCAAGACGCACACCGAGCGCGGCATACTGGCGGGGAAGCTGAGCCGCTTTGAGTACGTGCTGGACCGCCGGCCCACGGCCGTGACGCTGGACCCCGACCACGACCTGTTGATGTACACGCCCAAGCGCGTGAGCATGGACGTGCTGCGGGAGGAGCCGCATGGATAGCTGGGCCTTGGTTCCCGCGCAAGATGCAGTTCTGCGGTTGCTGGTGGCGACCGTGCTGACCGGGCTGATCGGCCTGGAGCGCGAGCACCACGAGCGGCCGGCGGGCTTTCGCACCAACGTCTTGGTGGGCGTGGGCTCGTGCCTGTTCATGATGATCTCCGTGGGCCTCGCCGGGGAGGACTACGACCCCGCGCGGCTGGCGGCCAACGTGGTGGTGGGCATCGGCTTCCTGGGCGCCGGCACCATTATCCGCCACGGCAGCGCCGTGCGCGGGCTGACCACGGCCGCCGGTCTGTGGGTAGTGTCGGCCATCGGCGTGGCCGCCGGCATGGGCTGGTTCGAGGGAGCCGGCCTTACTACCGTTCTGGCCCTGCTGGTGTTGGGGCTGTTCCGCCTGGCCGAGCGCCGTCTCCGCGGCCAACGCCAGCGCCTGACGCTGACCACGACCGTGCGCGAGGGCACGGCGGCTCTGGACGCCTGCCTGCACGCCTTCGACGAGTTGGGGGCCACTGTTCACGGCCTCCAGGTCGAACGGCAGCCCGACGAGGACCGCCAGACTGTCACTGCGACCCTCTCGTTACCCAGCTCCACGGGACTCGAAGTCCTCACCGAGAAGCTGGCCGCCATCAGCGGCGTTCAGGCGGCTCGGTGGGAGTGAGGCCGGGCGGCGCAGCACCCTCCGGGCCGGACGGAACGGGCCTGCCAGTCCCGCCATGCTGGGGGTTGACAGGCGCATCCATTTCCGGTAGGATATGCCCCCGAGGGCTGTGTGAGAGCCCCAGGGAGGGTGTCCATGCGGCGTCTGCTGCTGCCTTTTGGGCCAATAGATCCACGGCTCAGGGCATCTTTGATGGCGGACGCTCGCCACACCCACCTGGGGGACTACTACAGAATCGAACACAACCGTCTCGAGGGTATGTGCCTGGCCAGGGAGTTCCGGTTAGAGGACGAGGCCAACAGCGTACAGTCGCGCGAGCCCTGAGGGGCGCGGCCATGCCCGCTGACTGGTTGCAGCGGGCATTTTCGTCTCCCCTCAGGGGCCGTCGGAGAAGAGCAGGATGGACGGGCAGGTTCTGGTACTGAATCAGAACTTCGAGCCGCTCAACATCACCAACGCGCGGCGGGCGATCACGCTCGTCTACCTGGGCAAGGCGGAGGTGGTGGAGCGGGACTCGGCCGTGTTCCGCTCGCCCTCGTTGACCTTGGAGATGCCCATCGTGGTGCGGTTGGCGTACTACGTGAAGCGGCCCTTGCCCCAGCTTAAGATCTCCCGCCGCAGCATCTTCGCGCGCGACGACCACACCTGCCAGTACTGCGGCTCCCGCAGCCGAGGGCTGACGGTGGATCACGTCGTGCCCAGGCATCGCGGCGGCCAGACCGATTGGCGCAACCTGGTCGCGGCCTGCATTCGCTGCAACAACAAGAAGGCGAACCGCACGCCCTCCGAGGCCGGCATGAAGCTGATTCGCCACCCCAAGCGCCCCAAGTACACGCCCTACATCAGCTTCTCCAAGTTCGTCACCGCCTGCCGCAACCAGCGCTGGCAGCCCTACCTGGCGCCCTTCGCCGAGGGGCTGGGGCTGATAGACATCGAGTACGTGCGGCCCTAGGCCGGGGCTAGAGCCTGGAGAAGCGCACGGCGGCCAAGTCGGCCGCCGTTATCGTTTGGCCTCCCGAGCGTTCGGCCAATTCCGGCGCTGAGGCGAATGTGCTATAATGCGCCGCATGGACTATAGGGCCCGCTGGCGGGCACAACGCGAGCGCCGGCGACGGGTGCGCCTGCTGCCCCCATTGGCCGTGGGCGTCGCCGTGCTCGCCGTCATCGTCCTGGCGGCCGGCAGCGGCGGCGCGGACAGGCTGGCCTGGGAGTATCGCCTGGCGGCAGAGGCGGCCTCCCGAATGGCCCTGGCCGGCGATGTGCTGGTCGTGGCGGGGGCCGACGGCTCGGTCACGGCGCTGGACCGTAAGACCGGCCGGCCGCTTTGGGCGCAGGAGTTCCGCGCGACCTTCCCCATACGCACACAGCCCCTGGTGGCGGAGGGTCGCGTGTTTGTGGGAGCCGACGACGGGTCGTTCTGGGCGCTGTCTCTGGAGAGCGGAGCTCTGGCCTGGGAGCAGCCCTTCCGGGCCCAGGGCGCAGTGCAATCATCGCCGACGGCCGTCGGGCGCCTAGTGGTCTTCGGAGCCGACGATGGTCGGGTGTACGCCCTGGACGCGGCCACCGGCCGGGAGGTGTGGCGGGCCAAGCGGGCTCAGGCTGCGGTCGCGGCCGGCCCTACGGCCGCGGGCACGACCGTCTTCGCCACCTCCGTGGACGGCCACCTCTATGCCCTGGACGCAGTCACTGGCGACCTGCAATGGAGGTCGGCGCAGCCCTCGGCACGGTCGCGCCCGCCCGCCGCACTGAGCCGCCCGGTGGTGGTGGGCCAGTCGGTCTGCTTCGGCGCGGACGATGGTTCGCTGTCAGCGCTGTCGAAAGAGGACGGCGGCTTGCAGTGGAGCTTCCAGGCCGAGGGCGTGCTGCGGGGAGCGGCGATCCCAACCGATAGCGGCCTCTATCTGGCCGACGGTGCCGGGCACGTTTATAAGCTCCTGTGGGCGAAGGGGCAGATGCAGTGGCAGCGGCCGCTGGGGGCTCGAGTGCGCGCTACGCCGGCGTTGAGCGCCTCCGCGCTTTACGTAGGCACAGCGGGCGGCATCCTCTACGCCCTGGACAGAGCGACTGGTGACACGCTCTGGACGTGTGCGGTGGGAAGCCCAATCCAGGGCGAGGTCTTGGCGGACGGGGACATGGTATTCCTGGCCGACTCCCGGGGCACCGTGCGCGCCCTGCGCGAGCGCCTGCCCTCCTAGCGGGCGCCGCTCGGTCACGGGGATGGTGAGAAGCGGCATGAGTTGGCAGACCAGCCCGGCGCCGAGTTACCCGCAGCCGCAGCAGTACTACCGGATCAACATGACCGCGCTCACCTGGGGCGAGATCCGCGGGAGCAGCGGGAACATCGTCACCTTCTTGGTCTGCGTGCCCATATTGGCCTTCTGCAAGCTCTTCCGAATCCCCCTGGGCGGCAGCGAGAGGTTCCCCCGGGAGGTCAGCTTCCAGACACCGGAGCCGGCGACTCTTGCGCAACGCAGCCAGCACGTGGCCCACGTGCTCCAAGCCATGCAGTCGCTGGGCTTCGAGCATTTCACGACCTTCCGCGTGCCCGAGATGCCGTACGACAGCCTGGTGTTTGCCACGCTCAACCGAGCTGAGAACGCCTACGCCTGCGCCTACCACGTCATCACCCCGGTGGGGACCAAGGTGTTCTACGACTTCGTCACGCGCTTGCGGGATGGGGGAGGGCTGACCAGCACCAGCTCGCGCGAGGGCGTGGCCGTGCTGGAGCCGGAGAAGTTCCGCCGGCAGGCACTGCACGGCGCCTCACCGGAGGAGTTGTGGCGGGCGCACCAGGCGAAGCTGGCCGAACTCGCGCCCCTGGCCGGCGGCGTGGCCGGGCCCGTGAGCGCGGACGACTTCGTGGAGGCCTGGCGACGACACATCCGCGAGGTGGCCGACTTCCAGGCGGAGCGGGGCGTTTACTTGCCGGCAGGCGTGGGGCAATGAGGATACCCGGCGGGAGAGGCCGCGCCCACATGGACTCGACCTTGCGGGGCGAGCCCGCGCGAACTACTCCGGAGGGCAGCGGCATGCGCCTGTACCTGCGGCTGCTGTCTCTGCTGAAGCCGCACTGGTTCAAGGCCTTGGCGGCGGTCGTGCTGCTGGCCGTGGCCTCCGCTGGGGACGTCCTGCCGCCGCAGATCGTGCGATACGCCGTGAACGACGCCGCCAAGATGGCCGAAACCGGCGTCTTGGACCCCGGCAAGATCCTCTCCTACGCCCTTGGCTATGTGGGCTTGGCCCTTTGTCTGGGCCTGCTGAACGGCGTGCAGACCTACCTCATGTCCGAGGTGGGACAGCGGCTGGTGCAGGAGCTGCGCAACCGGCTCCACCGGCACTTGCAGCGTCTGTCCTTGACGTTCTACGAGGGCGAGAAGACTGGGGAGCTCATCTCCCGCGTGGTGGGCGACGTGGACGCGGTGGAGACCAGCACGCTGGGTCCGGTACAGACTCTGGCCTCCGACGTGACTCGGCTGGGCGCCGTGCTGGTGGTCTGTTTGTGGATGGACTGGCGCCTGACGCTGTTGATCTTCGCCGTGGCCCCCTTTATGGGCGTCACCGTCTACTTCGTGGGCCAGCAGGTCCGTCGGTCCTTCACCGTGGTGCGCGAGAAGGCCGCCGAAGTTACCTCCGTCCTGCACGACGGCATCGCCGGCATTCGGGTGGTCCGCGGCTTCGCGCGCGAGCCGGACGAGGCCGAACGCTTCGCGACCGCCACCGAGGAGAGCGTGGACGCAAACTTGGCCGTGGCCAGGATCTTCGCGATCTGGCGCCCCGCCTTCCGCAGCATCGTAGCCTGCGGCATGGCCATGGTGGTTGGCTACGGCGGGCTCCAGCTCGCACGCGGTGCCGGGAACATGGGCGCGGGGGAGTTCATGGCCTTCCTCATGTACACGCGGCGCATGTACCGCCCCATGCTGAGCCTGGGACGCACCTACAACATGATCCAGCGGGCCCTGGCGGCGGCCGAGCGGGTCTTCGAGCTGCTGGATCGCGAGGTGCAGATCGAGGACGCGCCCGACGCCGCCGAGCTGGAACAGGTAGAGGGCCGCGTGGAGTTCCGCGACGTGACCTTCGAGTACGTAGAGGGGCTGCCCGTCCTGGACAGGGTGTCGCTGACGGCAGAGCCCGGCCAGCTCCTTGCGCTGGTGGGCCCCAGCGGTGCGGGCAAGACGACCATCGCCGACCTCATCCCCCGCTTCTACGATGCCACCAGCGGCGCCCTGCTGGTGGACGGGCATGACGTGCGTACCGTGCGCCAGCGCTCGCTGCGTCGTCACATCGGCATCGTCAGCCAGGAGACCTTCCTGTTCAGTGGCTCGGTCAAGGACAACATCGCCTATGGGCGCCCGGAGAGCACCGAGGAGGAGATCGTCGCCGCGGCCCGCGCGGCCAACGCTCACGAGTTCATCGTGGAGCTGCCGGAGGGCTACGACACCGAGATCGGCGAGCGCGGCGTCAAGCTCTCCGGCGGGCAGAAGCAGCGCATCTCCATCGCCCGCGCCATCCTGACGGACCCAGCCATTCTGATACTCGACGAGGCCACCAGCTCGGTGGACACGGAGACGGAGATCCTGATCCAGAAGGCCATGGACCGCCTGGTCCAGCACCGCACTACCTTCGTCATCGCCCACCGGCTGTCCACCGTGCAGCACGCCGACCAGATCCTGGTGGTGGACGAGGGCAGGATCGTGGAGCGAGGCACCCACCAGGAGCTGTTGGCGCGAGGCGGGCTCTACAGCAAGCTCTACCGGACGCAGTTCCGGGCCGCCCTGACCGCGGCACCTGACCAGGAGGAAGCGCAGGCCTTGGCGCAGGTAGCCGAGGAGGAGTTCCCGGGGTGGAGCCCCGGCGAGGATCTGGCCGTATAGGGCCATGGAAGCACGCAGGGCGGCTAACTCGCACGACCCCTTCTACCGCCGCAACTTCGCACTGGGCGTCGCCAACGGCGCCGCCATGCAGGTCAGCTTCACCTGCATGGACCCCGGCATCGTGCTGCCCGCCTTCTTCGTGCATCTGATGCCTGCGGGGGGCACCAGTTGGTGGGAGACCAGCACGTTCTGGGTTGGCCTGGTGTCCTCGCTGATGTGGCTGGGCTGGCTGTGGCCGCCGGCCTTCATCGTCCACAGGATCGAGGCGCAACACCGCAAGATCCCCGTCTACCGTTTGGCTGCCACCTGGCGCCTGCTGTTCCTGGCCGTGCTGGTGCTGCTGAGCACGCGCGCCGGCCGCGCGCAGCCCACGCTGCTGGCCAGCCTGTTCGCGGCGGGGGTCTTCCTTTGGTCGTCGGGCATGGGCGTGGCCTGGATCCCCTTCTTCGACGTGGTGGGCAAGGCCATTCCCGCCAACCGCAGGGGGCGCTTCTTCGGCAGTCGCCGCTTCGTGGGCGGAATCCTGGCCTTCTGCTCGGGACTGCTGATCAGGTACCTGCTGGACGAGGAGCGCAGCGGCCTGCTCTTCCCCACAGGCTACACGACCGTGTTTGCCATGGCCTGGCTGGCCACCTTCGCCGGCGTGCTGTCCTTCATCGCCACCCGCGAGCCCCTGGGGCCGGTGCCGCGGCGCCCGATGACCTGGGGGCAGCAACTGCGCCGCGGACCGCGCATCCTGCGGCGCGACCGCAACTACCGCATCCTGGTGGGCGTGCGCCTGCTGTCGGCCCTGACCAACCTGTCCTTTCCCTTCATGGTGCCCTTCGCCATACTGCGGCTGGAGGCGGCGGAGCCCATGGTGGGAGTGTTCGTCGCCATTGCCATGGTCAGCAGCACCACCTCCAACGTGCTGTGGAGCTACGTCAGCGACGAACAGGGCAACCGCCGGCTGCTGCTGCTCACCAACGCCCTCGGGCTGCTCAGCCCTACCGCCATCCTGGCCGCGCCACACTTTCCGCCCCAGCCCAGTTGGGGCTTCATGGGACTTAGCTTCACGCCCCAGCTTCTGACGGTCTGCGTGGCCGTGTTCCTGGTGGGGTTCGCCCGCACCGGGCAGTTCATGGGAGAGACGAACTTCTTACTGGACATCGCGCCCGCGCGGCGGCGGCCCACCTATCTGGGGCTGATGCAGACCTGCCTGATACCCATGGCCTTTGCTCCGCTGCTGGGTGCGGCCCTGATCGGCCGTCCGGGCGACCGGCCGCAGCATTACGAACTGGCCTTCGCCTGCTCGCTGATCTTCACCGTCCTGGGGTTGGTGCTCATTACGCAACTGAAGGAGCCGCGCGAGAGGCCCGACTCCGAGGGCCGACGCGCCGCCGGTGGTTAGGAGCAGGCGCGGTTTGCCCACCACGATAGGTCCTCAGCCATGAGCCCACCCGAGCACCCTCCCGAGCCGCTCGCCGCGCCCGGCGAGAGGACGCCCGAGCAGCGGGAAGAGCTGAAGCTGCGCCACTTCTGGCGCAACCTGGCCGCTAACGTGCTGGTGGAGTCGGGCTGGGGCTTCGGCATGGCCGTATCCTCGCTGTACACGGTGCTGCCCGTGTTCCTGCGCCAGCTCGGCGCGGGGGCGCGAGCCATAGGCCTCTTGCCGGCCATATCGGCCGTCGGTTTCACTGCGCTCCAGCTCCCGACTGCGTACTTCGCAGCTCCCCTCCACCGCAAGAAGTACCCCTTCATCCTGGCGCACATTCCGGCTTGCCTGTGCTGGCTGGCCGTTGCGCGGATCACACCGGCGCTGGCTCGGTGGGATGCCACGGCCGCGGTGGCCGTGTTTCTGGCGCTGTACGGCCTCTACTCGCTGTCCGTTGGGCCGCTCATCCCCATGTGGAGTGACTTCATGAACCGTCTGCTGCCGGCGCGACGGCGTGGCCGGGCCTGGGGGCTGATCACAGCAGCCGGCTCCGTCGGCGGGATGGGCGGGGCGGTGGTGGTCGCACGCGTCATCGGCGCGCGGCCGTTCCCCCACGACTATGCCTTCTGCTTTCTGCTGACTTTCCTCGCCTTCTCGCTGGGCACGGCCGCCTTCCTCTGGGTGCGTGAACCCATCAGCTCACGCCCACGCCGACGGGAGCCGCCGCATCAGTTCGTGGCCGGGCTGCGGCGCGCACTGGCCGACAGCCCGGACTTTCGCAGCTTCCTCATCGCCCGCTCCCTCATGTCGTTCGGGGGCATGGCCGTGGGGTTCTACGCGGTCTATGCCGTGGGGGCGCTGAAGGTGCCGGACAGTGCAGTCGGCGTGTTCACAGGCGTTGCCCTGGCAGCTCAGACGGTCTCCAACCTCTTCTGGGGGTGGGTGGGCGACAGGCAGGGCTATCGGACCGTGGCCGTGGGGACGGGCGTGGTCAAGTTAGTGGCCGTGCTTCTGCCCCTGCTGTCCCCCAGCTACACGTCCTTCATAGTGGTCTTTGCGCTGACCGGCATGGCCTTCGCCGGGGAGTGGCTGGCACTGCTCAACCTCACCATCGAGCTGTGCCCGGAGGAGGACAAGACCACGTACGTCAGCCTGGCCAGCACCCTATCGGCCCCGGCCCACGCGGCCGCTCCGCTCTTGGGCGGCTTCATCGCGGCCGCCATCTCCTACCACTTCCTCTTCGTCGCCGCCCTGGTTATGCAGATCGTCGGGCTGGCCGTGCTGATCCTGGCGGTGCGGGAGCCGCGCGCCCGGCCGCCGGCCTTCCGCAGCCCACTATCGAGGGGGCTGGCGGGCGGAGGCGTCACCAGCCGCTCCCTGCGCAGCGACGATGCGAGCCCCGCGACGCCAGACCCAGGCCCTGCGCCGGGCCTCGAGTCCGGCAAGCGCGGGGACACCGTCGCCGGAGACTAGCAGCCGCAGCAGGGCCCCGGAGAAGCCGGCCGGTTCTGGCAGGTAGTAGTAGACGTAGAGGCGCACCGCCTCGAGCTCGTATCGCCCTTCCAGCCACCGGTACAGCATCGCATAGTCTGGATCGTAGCGGGGATGGCCTGCGACCAGCACGACGCCGGGCCGCTGGGCCTCGAGGCGACCGATCACCTCCCTCAGGCCGCCCGGCTGGGTGGCTTCGACCCAGGCGGCCACGCCATTGTAGAGGTGAGGATACCGGCATAGGGCCCCTCCGCCCCTCAGCACGGCGGCCTCCGGCAGGCCGAAGGTGCAGGCCGGTGGCGAGGGGTCGCCCTCGCCAACCAGCGCTCGGAGGTCTGCCCGCTGGTGCTGGAGGGTGTAGGGCAGCCTCTCGGCGAGGGCGTCGAGGGCGCCGAAGGCCAGCAAGGCCGCGGCGGCGAGGGCCACTCCACCCCTCCATCCGAGCGGCCCCAGCGCCTGCCAGACTCCGCACCTGCGCCACAGCCAGCGCAGGGCCCGGAAGATGGCCACGCCGGCCAGTGGCGCCGCCACTGGAAGCAGGGGCACGGTGTCGGAGGGATCCTGGATGTTGATCAGCGACAGCACCAGCGCGAGCGCGCCGAAGGTGAGCAATGGCCTGCCGGCGGGCCAGTTCGGGCCGCGCCTGAGCAGGTAGGCGCCCAGCCCGATGGCCCCCAGCACCAGCAGGTCGAGGTTGTGCCCGTGGCCCCTGAGCCAGGTGGCACCGAAGAGGCGCAGGGCCTCACCGACGCTCTGAAGATATCGCTCCGCGTACCCGAGGTTGAAGACCACGGCCTGCTGCCACGCGTCTGAGAGGGCGCCCTGGCTGCCGAAGTAGGCCGCCGCCACCGCAAGCGGCCCGGCAAAGCCGAGGCCCATCCGTAGCCAGCGCGGCACGGCCGCGCGCAGGGCCCGTGCCCACGGCTCGCCTTCGCCGGCACGGCGGGCGAGCACCAGGGGCTCAGGGGCGAGGGCCAACAGGAACATGACCCCCGGCTGCCAGAACAGGGCGGCCAGTCCGGCACAGGCGCCCGCGAGCGTCCACCGCCCCCCACGCGCGGCGAGTATGGCCGCCAGGCCAGCGCCGACCATACCCGTCTTCGGCTCCATGCCGGCGGCCGCGGACATGCCCACGTAAGCCATGCTGCCAAAGGCCAGCCCGGCCAGCGCCCCCGCGCCGCGGCTGCCCTCCGCGTTTGCCCACGCCCACGCGACCAGGGCGGCAACGAAGCCAGTCAGCAGAATGCTGACAACTCGCGTCCCCAGCAGCGGCTCAGCGCCCCAGGCGGCGGCTATGGCCTGCCCTCCGGCGGCCAGGTACGAGGCCAGCGGGGCCTTGTGCATGAAGAAGTCGCGGTAGTAGACCTCGCCCCGGCGGATCCGCATTGCCTCGAGGTCACGGTATGCCCAATCGTCCGACAGCGGCCGGAGCCAAGGCCGCCAGAGCAGGGAGATCGCCAGCGAGGACACAAGCACGACCAGCAGCACGGGCCATATGGCCTGCCGGCCGTCGCCGCGAAAGCGGAAGGTGAGTTGAGTGGAGGGCACGACCTCTGGCTGCTCCACGGATGCGCAATTCGCCCGGGGCAGATGGTCTCCTCCAGAAGTCCCGTGCGTGCCAGTCCGATTGTCAGCGCTGAGGCGGGGCGTGTATACTGGCAGTGGTGGATGGACATGAGCCTGCATCTGGGGATTGATGTCGGCGCGGTCAGCGCCAACCTCGCGTTGCTGGACGAGGGCGGCGCGGTGGTCCACGCCCTCTACCTGCGCACGCACGGCCAGCCCATACCTGCCTTGCAGCGGGGCCTGAGGCAGTTGGCCGAGTCGGGCCACGCCCAGGCAGACGTCACCTCGGCCTGCGCGACCGGCAGCGGGCGTCAACTGGCGGGCGCCGTGGTCGGCGCGGCACTGGTCAAGAACGAGATCACCGCCCACTACGTGGGAGCCAGCCACGTGGTGCCCGAGGTGCGGACGGTGTTCGAGATTGGCGGCCAGGACAGTAAGGTCATCGCCGTCGAAGACGGCCTGTTCACCGACTTCGCCATGAACACCATCTGCGCCGCGGGCACGGGGGCCTTCCTGGACCAGCAGGCCGAGCGCCTGGGCATACCCATCGAGCGCTTCGGCGAGCTGGCGCAGCGGGCCAAGTCGCCGGTGCCCATCGGCGGGCGCTGTACCGTGTTCGCCGAGAGCGACATGGTGCACAAGCAGCAGCGGGGCGCCTCGACCGAGGATCTGGTGGCGGGCTTGTGCGATGCCATCGTCGGCAACTACCTGACCAACGTGTGCAGAGGCGTGCGCATCGAGCCGCCGGTCGTGTTCCAGGGCGGAGTGGCGGCCAACCTGGGCGTCCGCGACGCCTTCGAACGTGCCCTGGGCTACGCTGTGATGGTGCCCGAGCACCAGGCCGTCATGGGGGCCGTCGGCGCGGCGCTGCTGGCGCGGGAAGAGGCCGGCCGCGGGAAGGCGCGGCCTCCTCTACTGCCCCTGGCGGCCGCCCAAGTGCCCTTCGAGGCCCTGAGCTTCGACTGTGATGAGTGCGACAATGCCTGTGAGGTGACGGTGCTGTTCCGAGATGGCCGGCCAGTGGCCTCCTGGGGCAGCCGCTGTGGGCGGTGGACGGAGGGCCTGGCGCAGGCGGCCGAGCGCGCCGGGCGAGCCACCACAGGTCTACCGGCCCGGGCCCAGGAGGTCGGACACCCGTGCCCCGAGATGCCCGGCGCGCGGACGTGCGTGCAAGCCCCCGATGGACGCTGAACCTCCTGGCGAGGATATCCCCCGATCAACCTCCGATGACGCACTTGACGCCCCTCTGAGAGCGTAACATGGGAGGGCAAAGCGACTTGTGCGAGAACAGTGCACAGACGGTTCGGCACGGAGGAGCGTGAATGGCTGAGGAGCGTGAGGTCCCGCTTGTCATCATAGGGGCAGGCCCGGGCGGCATGACCGCCGCCCTATACGCCGCGCGAGCGGGGCTGAAGACCATAGTGCTGGACCGGGGCATTCCCGGCGGGCAGATGAACAACACGACCGAGGTGGAGAACTACCCGGGCATCGAGACCATAATGGGGCCGGAGCTGAGCATGGCCATGGCCCAGCACGTGCAGAAGTTCGGGCCCGAGTTCGTCACCGCCAACGTCAGCGCCATCGAGAGAGTTGACGACCGGTTCCGCATAGTCACCAGCAAGGTACACTACCTGGCCACGGCCATCATCTACGCCGCCGGCGCCTATCCCCGCGAGCTTGGCGTTCCGGGCGAGAAGGAACTGCGAGGCAGGGGCGTGTCGTACTGCGCCACCTGTGACGGCGCCTTCTTCAAGGGGGAGCGCATGGCCGTGGTGGGCGGCGGTGATACCGCGGCCACCGAGGCGCTCCACCTGCGGCACCTGGGCGACAAGGTGTTTGTGGTTCACCGGCGCGATAGGCTGCGCGCGCGGCCCGTGCTGGCCGAGCGCGTCACGTCGGACGATAGGATCGAGATGGTCTGGGACGCGGTAGTCACGGAAATCGTGGGCAACGAGCAGGTGGAGAGGCTGAAGCTCCAGAACGTCAAGACGAGGGAGGAGAGGGAGCTGGAGGTCGCGGCTGTCTTCATAGCCATTGGCCTCATTCCCAGCACCGAGCTGGTCAAGGACATGGTGGAGTTGGACGAGGCCGGCTTCATCAAGACCAACCGCGTGATGGAGACCTCAGTGCCCGGCCTGTACGCCATTGGCGACGTGGCCAACACGCCCCTGCGGCAGATCATCACCTCCTGCGGCGACGGCGCCATCGCCGCGTACTACGCCGACGAGTACATCACCGGCGGCCCCTACGGCCGAGGTGAGGAATAGGCGGGGTCGAGGGTGGAGACGCCGGAGCAACTGGTTTCGGCAGCGGCCAGCGACTTGTATGCTGCGCGGGACCTGCTGGAGACGGGCGATGCGCTCTGGGCCTGCTCGGCGGCCGCCGAGGCGGGGCGCAAGGCGCTGGAAGGCCTGGTCGCCTATCTGGGACACGAAGTCGGCGAGGGAGACCTCGCGGCCCTGGCCGGCGTGGTGGCTGCGGAGCTCGACGCCACCTCGCCGAAGCTGCGGGAGGCAGCAACCACACTGGACCGCTACGCGGACATCGCCGAACGAGAGACCACTCAGCCGCCCGGCGGCGCAGAGGCCGAGGCTGCGCTGTCCGCCGCCCGCCAGATGCTGGAGTTGGCCAGGGGCATCATCGGCCTCGACTGAGAGACTCCCCCTGTCATGGCCCGCAAGTCCCGCCGCAAGAGAAGGCGCAAACCGCAGCGGCCGACCGCGGCCCCCAGGCAGGAGGCCCTCCAACGAGAGCTGGCCTGGACCAGTTGGCCGTGCATGCGCGACCGGCGCGTGGCCGTGGGGATCGGGGCGCTGCTGGTCGTGCTGTGGGCGCTTATCTACGTGGTCTTCAACGACCTGCTGCTGGTCGTGCTGTCGGTGTTGTTTCTGTGCGGGGCGCTGCTGCCCTTCTACACCCCCACCACCTACACGCTCAACAGCGAATACGTGGAGAGCAAGGGCATCCTCTGGCGCACCCGGCGCGAGTGGAAGGCCCTGCGCAGTTGCTACGCCAACGACAAGGGCGCCCTGCTCAGCCCCTTCTCGCGCCCCTCGCGGCTGGAGGGCTTCCGGGGCATTTCCCTGCGTTTCGAGGACAACCGCGACGAGGTGCTGGAGTTCATCGCCAGCCATCTGCCCTCGGCAGAGAGCAGAGAATGACCGAAGACGAAGACCAGGCGACCGGGGCGGAGCGCATCATCAACAAGGTGGCGGAGCACTTGGTGCAGCGGCGCTTGGCCGCGCCGGCCATCTTCGCCCTGGAGAGCATGAAGCCCCTGAGCTTCATCGCCAGTCAGGGCCTGCTGGCGCTGGAGCCCTTCATCACCAGCGTGCTGTCCATACCCGACTACAAGGCCTTCCGGGAGATGCTGGAGGACAGGGAGAACGTCGAGACCCTCCTCCAGCGCATCGAGGAGCTGGAGGACG